>DASYSX010000202.1:0-12801 GCA_036002955.1 Candidatus Udaeobacter sp.
TATGGCCGAGCAACAATCTTCATCACCGACACCAACCCAAGCGGAAACGGCGACTCGTGCCGCACGAAAGACTCGCACAGGCGAAGTGGTTTCCAGCCGCATGAACAAAACGATCGTCGTGCGGACAGTCACCCGCGTGCCACACGCGAAGTTTGGCAAGATCGTTAAGCAGATGAAGAAATTTTATGCGCACGACGAACAGAATCAGGCGAAGCCGGGCGATACTGTTCGTATCATGGAAACGCGCCCAATGAGCAAACTGAAGCGGTGGCGACTCGTGGAAGTCGTTCAGAAATAAATTCCAATGGTGCAAATTCGATCCAGACTCGATGTGGCTGACAACACCGGCGCGCGCATGGCGACGATGATCGGTGTAATTGGCAAACAAACGCGCTACGCCGGCATCGGCGACGTGATCACTGCCAACGTGAAAGAAGCCAGCTCGACCGGAACTGTTAAAAAGGGCGAGGTGGTGCGCGCAGTTCTGGTTCGGACGAGACAGCCAATCCGGCGCGAAGACGGTTCGCTGCTGCGCTTTGATAACAATGCCATCGTAATTATCGATAAGGATTTGAATCCCCGCGGCACCCGCATTTTCGGGCCCGTCGCACGCGAATTGCGTGAACGCAACTTTATGAAAATTGTGTCGCTCGCACCGGAGGTCTTATGAACCGCGTTAAGCATCACGTAAAAAAAGGCGATCAGGTCGAGGTGATTTCCGGAAATTTTCGTGGTTCTTCCGGGCGAGTACTTGCAGTATTTGCGGGCAAGCAGCGCGTGTTGGTCGAAGGCGTTCGCATTATCAAAAAACACCTGCGGAAATCGCAGGATAATCCGAGCGGGAAGATCGCCGAACGCGAGGGTCCAATTCATATTTCCAATGTGCGATTGATCGAGCGGGAGAAATCGCCGAAGGGCTCAAAATCAGAAAAAGACAAAAAAGGGAAGCGTGCCGAGCGCAGCGAGGCGCCACCCAAATAGGACAGAGTGGTTTCCATGGAAAACGAATTTCGTCGTCACTATAAAGAGCACGTCATGCCGGCGCTGCAGAAACGGCACGGCTATAAAAACGCGCATCAGATCCCAAAGGTTGAGAAGGTGGTGATTAACACCTCGGTCGGCTCGCAGTCCGACGTTAAGCAAGCGTTGGAAGAAGCCAAAGCAGAGCTGGCGTTAATTACGGGACAGCGGCCCATGGAGACGCTGGCGAAGAAAAGCATTTCCAATTTCAAATTGCGCAAAGACCAGGCTATCGGGGCGAAGGTCACGTTGCGCGGCGAGCGGATGTACGAATTTCTGGAGCGCTTCATCAAGGCTGCGTTGCCGCGCATTCGCGATTTCCGCGGCGTATCACCACGTTGCTTCGACAAGAACGGCAATTACACGCTCGGCATTTCCGACCAGTCGATTTTCCCCGAAGTGGAACTCGACAAAATCAAGCGCAACATTGGATTTGATGTTACAATCGTCACCACGGCGCGAACGGACGAGGAAGCTAAATCGCTGTTGAGCGAAATGGGCATGCCGTTTAGCGACCGGGCAAAGAAGCCCGCCACGCAAGCCGCCTGATTTTTATGAGCACTGTTACAGACCCTATTGCTGATTTTCTGACGCGCGTCCGCAACGGCGCGCGTGCGCAAAAGCAGGAGGTGCTCATTCCGTACTCGAAAATCAAAGCCGAAATTGCACGGATCTTCAAAGAGGAAGGTTACATCTCGGATTATTCGGTCGACACGAGCGGCGCGCATCCCCGAATCAAAGTCGTCAATAAACTTGTGGATCGATCAACGGCGATTGCTGGATTACGGCGAGTCAGTCGCCCGGGTTTGCGTCGTTACGTTGGCGCCGATGAAATCCCGCGGGTGCTTGGCGGAATGGGTCTGGCGATTCTTTCGACCTCGCGAGGCATTTTATCAGGACGAGAAGCAAAAAAGCAAAAGGTCGGCGGGGAACTGCTGGCCTACGTCTGGTGACGATTTACGGAATCAAAAGCTCATGTCACGAATCGGAAATAAAGCGGTGGAGATTCCCGACAAGGTTAAGGTGAACGTCGGCGACGGCGGACAAGTGTCGGTAGAAGGACCGAAGGGAAAACTGCAGTGGACGCTTCCGCACGAAATCAGCGCCAGCGTACAAGACAACCGCGTATCGGTAGTGCGGGACGCGGAAACGCGGAGCGCAAAAGCGTTGCACGGACTTTCGCGGAGTCTCGTGTACAACATGATTCAGGGGGTCAGCGAAGGTTTCACCAAGCAACTGGAGATCGAAGGCGTCGGGTTCAGAGCGGCCGTCCAGGGCTCGAACCTTAACCTGAGCCTGGGCTTCTCGCATCCAGTTGCATTCGAGATTCCGAAGGACATCAAGATCACGGTGGCCGACAACACCAAAATCACCATCCAAGGGGTCGATAAAAAATTAGTGGGCCAGGTTGCAGCCGATATTCGAGGTTTTTATCCGCCGGAACCTTACAAGGGCAAAGGTGTTCGCTACGCAGGCGAGCAGATTCGTCGTAAAGAAGGCAAGACCGTTCAATAAGATGGCGACGTTTCGTAAGGCAGCGCAGCAGCGCATTCATCGAAGGATTAGGAAAAGAGTCGCAGGCACCGCGGAACGGCCGCGCCTTGCAGTCCACTTTTCCGGCAAACATGTTTATGCGCAGGTCATCGACGATGATGCGGGACGCACCATCGCTGCTGCATCGACTGCTGAGCGTTCGCTGCTTGGCGAAAATAAAGCGCATGCAAATCACGTTGCCGCGGAACTAGTCGGAAAGGCGATCGCGGAACGATCACTTGCGAAGAAGCTCGACCGAGTTGTTTTTGATCGCGGCGGATTTCTTTACCACGGAAAAATGAAGGCACTCGCCGATGCGGCGCGCGCGGGCGGTTTAAAGTTTTAATTCATGAATCAAAGAACCTCAGGACGACGACCAGATCGCAGGCAAGAAAAGGCATCGACGGCAAAGGGTGACACGAGTGAGAAAGTCGTGTTTATAAATCGCTGCGCGAAAGTCGTGAAGGGCGGCCGGCGTTTCAGCTTCAGCGCCTTGATTGTTGCGGGTGACCACGATGGACGGGTGGGATACGGCTTTGGCAAAGCCAACGAAGTTTCCGAGGCTATTCGAAAAGCCTCTGAGGCGGCGCGCAAAGGAATGGAAAAAGTTTCACTGAACGAAAACACGATTCCCCACGAAGTGCTTGGCGAGTTTGACGGTGCGCGCGTGCTGCTGCGTCCCGCGTCGCCCGGAACAGGGATCATCGCCGGCGGTGGGGTGCGAGCCGTTGCGGAGGCGGCCGGCATTCGGGATGTGCTCGCGAAATCGCTCGGGTCAAGCAATCACGCCAACGTGGTCAAGGCGACCATCGCCGCATTGCGATCGCTTCGGCGCAAGGATCAGATTTTCAAACTGCGTGGGATTTCGGCCCGCGATGGAAGAGGTGAGTCACATGATGCGGCTCCATAATTTGCGGCCACGCCCCGGCTCGCGTCACCGTGTTAAGCGGCTTGGTTGCGGGGAAAGCTCAGGGCACGGGAAAACCAGCGGTAAGGGGCACAAAGGGCAAAAAGCGCGCTCGGGTGGGAGTATCCGCCTCGGTTTCGAAGGCGGTCAAATGCCCCTGATTCGGCGATTGCCGAAACGTGGATTTAATAACGCAGCGTTTCACAAGCATTATGCTGTTGTGAACCTGAGTGACCTCAACGCATTTGAGGCCGGCACAGTTGTAAATGAACAACTTTTGCGCGAATCAAATCTCATCCGTGGTCATTTTGTCGGAATCAAAATCCTCGGCAACGGCGAATTGAAGCACGACCTCAAAGTGGAAGTCGACAAAATCAGTACGGGGGCGCGGGAAAAAATTGAAAAGGCCGGTGGAACCGTCACGCTGCGTGAAGCGCGCCGCGTTGGAAAAAACCAAACAGACGTTGCTTCGTCGCAAAAGCAGTCGGACGCGGCGGTCGCGACAGCCAAGCCGCGGGTTAAAAAAACGAAATCACGCAACAAGAAAAGTGAATGATTTCGGCGTTCTTAAATAGCGTCAAGATACCAGAGCTGCGCCGGCGCATTTTGTTTACGCTGGCCGTAATTGTGGTTGTGCGTTTGGGGGCTGCGATTACGACACCGGGCGTGAATCAGGGGGTTTTGCAAGAATGGTTTCGCACTTCGCTCAGCCAGCGCACTGGAGGCGGTCTTGCCGCACTGTTTAATTTGTTTAGCGGCGGCGCGCTGGAAAACTGCGCCATCTTTTCTCTCGGGATCATGCCGTACATCAGCGCGTCAATCATGATGCAGCTGCTGACCGCAGTGATTCCTCAACTCGGCAGACTGGCACGCGAAGACGGCGGACGTCAGAAGATCATGCAGTTAACCCGCTACACGACATTAGTGCTGTGCGTTTTCCAGGGTTATTTGCTGGCACTTTCATTTCAGCACCCGGAATCGTATCACACGATGTTGCCCGGAATTACTGACACAATCAGGCAACTGGGCGTCCCTCTGGTGGACGATCTTGGATGGAAATTCCGAATCGTCACGGTAGTCTCCCTAACGACTGGCACGTTGGTTTTGATGTGGTTGGGCGATCAAATCACTGAGCGCGGTATCGGCAACGGTATCTCTCTCATAATCACGATAGGAATTGTTGCGCGACTACCCGCTGCGCTGGTTCAGGCGTGGAAGACTTTTGTTCCATCCGGGCAGGGAGCGAGCCAGGTGAACCCGATGGTGCTGGTGCTGCTCGTGGTGGTGCTCATCTTTGTCATCGCCGCAGTGATCGCGATTACGCAAGGCGTCCGTAAAATCACTGTGCAGTACGCGAAACGCGTCGTCGGGCGGAAAATGTACGGCGGCCAAACGCAATACATGCCCCTGAAAGTGAATTATGCAGGCGTGATGCCGATCATCTTTGCATGGGCGCTGCTTTTGTTCCCGGCAACGATCGTGAGTTACGGCTTTAAGAACAGTCCCACTGCGAATCGCATTGCTGCAGCTCTTTCGACCGGATGGCCGCATTATCTCGCTCTTGCGGCGATGATTTTCTTCTTCAGCTATTTCTGGGTCGCCACGCAGTTTCAACCCACTCAAATCGCGGACGACCTGAAAAAATACGGAGGTTACATCCCCGGCGTTCGACCGGGAAAACCGACTGCTGACTTCCTCGATTACACCATGACGCGCCTGACGTTTGCAGGCGCAATCTTTTTAACGCTGATCGCGGTCTTCCCAAGTTTGCTTAGTCAATGGTTGAACGTGCCGGTGATCACAGCTCAATTCTTCGGCGGCACGAGCCTGTTGATCATTGTTGGCGTGATGCTCGACACCATGCGTCAAGTGGAGACGCATCTGATTCAGCGACATTACGACGGATTTTTGCGCAAGGGCCGAATTCGCGGGCGCTCGTTTGATCGCGCTGCTTACGCGCGCGGCGAAGCAGTCGGCAGTGGCACCCTGATTTGGTTTGGTGTGGGTATTGCCGTGCTTGTGATTGCCGGGGTCGCGATTTTTCTGTATGGGCGATAGGTGAAAAGGCGGCTTGTTCTTCTCGGCCCGCCCGGTTCCGGCAAAGGAACCCAGGCGGAAATGATTACGCGGCACTTTGGTATTCCGGTGACTTCACCCGGGGCGATTCTACGCCGTGAACGCGATCTGGGAACACCGCTCGGGCAGGAGACTGCGGAAGCGCTTCGCAGCGGTGGACTGGTGTCGGACAAGATCATCATCGAACTGATCGAGGACTGGTTGCGTTTGCATGGCGGCCACGGATTCGTTTTCGACGGATTTCCCCGAACATTGCCGCAGGCTGAAAGCTTGATGTCGATGTTGACGAAGCTACGAACAGCGCTGGATCTGGCGATCTGGTTGGAAGTATCGGAAGAGACTGTGCGCGATCGTATCACTGGTCGGCTTCAATGCGGCGAGTGCGGTTTCACGACGAGTTCGTCCAGTGCACAGTTTGCTAACCGTCCCGTGTGTCCGTATTGCGACGGCCGATTGGAACGTCGTAACGATGATGACCTGGGTGTATTGCAAACGCGTTTGCAGGAGTTTCACACGAAGACCGAGCCGCTGGGAACTTTTTACGAAAAGATGTCGATCCTGCATCGGATTGATGGTAACCGCGATCGCGATGTAGTTTTCGCCGACATCTCTCGATTGATTGAGGACAAGACGGCGAAATGATCCCGATCAAAAATGCAAAGGAAGTAGAGAAAATGCGGCAGGCGTGCCGCACAGCCAGCGACATACTCGACCGAGTTAGCGATCTGATTCGTCCCGGAATTACGACGAAGGAAGTCGATCATGCAGCTGCGGATTTCATGAGTGAAGCGGGGGTGAAGAGCGCTTTTTTCGGTTACCGCTTGGGGCATCGGGTGTTTCCCGGAAACATTTGCATCTCCCTTAACGACGAAGTTGTCCACGGTATTGGCAGCCAGCGGCGCATTCAGTATGGCGACGTCGTGAAGCTCGACATCGGTATTATTCAGGATGGTTGGGTTGGCGATAATGCGACGACTGTGCCAGTTGGAATCATCGACGAGCGCACCGACCAGTTGCTGCGCGCGACCGAAAACGCGCTCGCACGCGCAATCAGCGCTGCCCATGAAGGGCGCCGAGTGGGGGACATCTGCGCAGAAATTGAGGACGAAGCTCGTCAATATGGTTTTTCGGTGGTGCGCGAATTTGTCGGGCACGGCGTAGGGCGCAAAATGCATGAGGAACCCCAAATCCCGAATTACGGCAAACGCGGCAGCGGACCAAAATTGAAAGCCGGAATGACACTCGCCATTGAGCCGATGATTAACATCGGCACGTCCGATGTCCGATTGCTTGACGATGGCTGGACGGTTTGCACCGCGGATAGCCTGCCGTCGGCGCATTTCGAGCACACGGTTCTGATTACGAAGGACCAGCCTGAAATTTTGACATGGCGCGCGAAGACGCAATTAAGATAGAGGACACCGTTGTCGACTTACTGCCTAACACCATCTTCCGGGTCGACATTCCGGGTGGCCATCGCGCACTGGCACATATCTCCGGCAAAATGCGTCGCCATTTCATATTAGCATCTTGCCACGAGACAAAGTTATGCTAGAGGTGTCACCCTACGATTTGTCGAAAGGGCGAATTATTTATCGCCAAAGATGAACAACCCGGCGAGCGGCCGCGGTTTTCGATTTCGCGAATTATGAAAGTACGACCATCAGTGAAAAGACTTTGTGCGAGTTGCAGGATTGTGAAGCGCAAAAACGTTGTGCGCGTGATCTGCAAGAACCCGCGGCACAAGCAACGACAGGGCTAATTATTGCAGTCGTGAAGTATTGATTTATGCCAAGATTACTAGGAGTTGAAATTCCAGCAGACAAACGCGTCGAGGTATCTTTGACGTACATCTACGGAATCGGCTTTAGCACTGCGAGGCGCATTCTCGAGCAGACTAATATCGACCCCAACATTCGTGCAAAGGATCTTACGCCACAGCAGTTGAATGAGATCATTCACGCGATCACGAACAACAAGCTCAAGATCGAGGGCGATCTGCGCCGCGACGTGCAAGGCAATTTGAAACGTCTGCAGGCGATCAATTCTTATCGAGGCATCCGTCATCGCAAAGGTTTGCCCGTGCGCGGTCAACGCACTTCAACAAATGCGCGGACGCGTAAAGGCCCTCGCAAGACAGTGGGCGTAATTCGCAATCCGGACGCGAAAGCTGGCAAGGTTTAAGGATCGACTCACATGGCTGAAGAAGAAACCAATCCCGCAAGTCCGGACGAAACGAAAACGCAAGCCGAAGCTGGTGAAGCGCAATCGCCCCCCGAGGCAGCTCCAAAAGCTGAAGCAGCCAATGAGGGAGCGCCAAAGGCCGAAGCAGCGCCTAAGCGTCCTCCGGCAAAGAAGACGGCAAAACCGAAGAAAGAACAGCCAGCGGCTGCAGCCGGAGCGTCTGAAAATCTTTCCCTCTCAACCGAAGAGATTGACAAGCCGAAGATCGTTAAAGCCAAAGGAAGCAAGAACGTTCATTCAGGCGTTGCGCATGTGCTTGCCACGTTCAACAACACGGTCGTGACGATCACTGATCTAAAAGGCAACGTGATTGGATGGTCGAGCGCCGGCAAAGTTGGTTTCAAAGGTTCGCGCAAAAGCACCGCTTATGCGGCCCAAATGGTGGCTCAGGATGCCTCGCGCCAGGCAATGGGTCATGGACTCAAAGAAGTGGAAGTGTTGGTCAAAGGACCGGGAGCAGGGCGCGAATCCGCCGTGCGCGCATTGCAGGCGATCGGGCTCGACCTCACGGTGATTCGCGACGTTACTCCGGTGCCGCACAACGGTTGTCGCCCGCCCAAGCAACGCCGCGTCTAAGCATGCCGCTTTAACGATTTAACCATTTAACGAATCCGATGGCCAGATACACAGGACCAAAAACAAAAGTAAGCCGACGTTACGGCGTGCCGCTCTTCGGCTCGTCGAAAGCGTTGGAGCGGAAGAATTACCCGCCCGGCATCCACGGTCCGCGAGGTTCCCGACGCAAGCAATCCGATTACGCGATTGCCCTCGGTGAAAAACAAAAGCTGCGCTACCAGTACGGACTGCTTGAAAAACAGTTCCGGCGCATTTTCGAGCGTGCGTTGCGTAAACGTGGTGTCACTGGTGAAACGCTTCTCCAATTGTTGGAAACGCGAGTCGATAATGTTGTTTTCCGGCTTGGCTTTGCTAACACGCGCAGCGCAGCGCGCCAACTCGTGTCGCATGGGCACGTGCTCGTGAACGGACGCCGCGTGAACGTAGCTTCGTACAATGTGAAAGCAGGCGACGAAGTTACGATCAAGGATAAACCCAAGTCGCGGCAACTGGTGCTGCGCAATCTTGATCTCACCCAGATTGCTCCCGTGCCCGATTGGCTTACCGTTGATCGCGACGGTCTCAGCGGCAAAGTCGCGCGTATCCCGTCACGCGAAGAGATGCAGCCAATCGTCAACGAACAGCTAGTCGTCGAGCTGTATTCGCGCTAAGAGCTTCACGCAAGGTGCTCCTTTTGTCCGGAGCGTTTGCAGGAAAAAAAATCGAGTCAGACGAAGATTGTCGTTTTAATTGTCGTTAAGCCGCTCCCGCTCCGATTGATCCGAGCGTTTTAAAGCTAGAACGCCGCTCGATCAATCAAATGCTGCCTCTTATTCTCGTTAGGTGTATTTGCGCCTTTTCGGAGTTGCAATGAGCGGCACAACTGCCTCCTCTGTTGCGCCATGCGTAAAAATCCGGAGTTACGTCGGTAGCTCTACGCTTCCGGGAAATCCGTAGTTGAAAATTCTTCCTGGATGCTTCGGAGATTTCTGGTGACTTGCAGACAAGATTGTCTGCGTCACACGCCCTTCAATTCTTGCAAGAATTCCAGCGCTTTTTCGTAGCTGCGCCGTTGAAGATAATGAGCCAGGCGCGGATCGACTCGCTGCGGTAGCGCAGCTTGCAATTTGTCGATCTTTTCCGAGACGGCGCGCAATCGATCGATGTGTCTTGCCTCATCACGGCGGCTTTCCTCGTCCTGAATGATTGCGAGGCGTTCTATTAAAGCGGTCCTCAGATCAACGATCGTGTTGGATGCGGCGGACTCAAGATCGCCGCTCTTTCCATTGCGGATTGCGTTGTCCATGCCAGCGCTTAGCGACGAGCCTCGGCCAGCAATTGGCGCTTTGCTTCGAGCCAGTCGGACTCCGTGTCGCCAGGCAAAGCAAATCTGCGGCGGCGTTCGGAAATGAAATAGGCTCGAAGGCGAACGGCGTCCTCTGAAGGATTCTCCGGCATGGTCACCTCGGCCTGTGGAGAGGCTGAAATGTGTGCAGTTCGCTCACTCGCGTCCTTTGTCCCGCTCGGCTTGCTCCGCTTTTTCGCGGTGGTGGCACGTCGTGGTGTCTGACGTTTGCCGGTTTTTTTTGTTGCTGCCGGCGTGTCTGGCTCCGGCGAGGGTTGATTTACATCTTCGGCAGTTTTCTTTTTCTTTGGCACAGGTGTTCAGTGGTTAAATGATTTCAACTCGTTATCGTTCATCGGCTCCTTCGCAAGTGCTTTCTCGCCCTCTTTATAAGATCGGGTAAATTGCGGGAGAAATGAAACAATTCGTTCTCCGCTGGGCTGCGACGACGATTGCAGTGATGGTAGCCTCGTCCCTCATTCACGGAATCCATTACGACACTGTCGCGGCTCTCATCGGGGCCTCACTGTTGCTAGGTATTCTCAACGCTTTTGTTCGTCCGATTCTGTTGATTCTCAGCGCGCCGGTCATTTTGCTCACGCTGGGCTTGTTCATCCTGGTTTTAAACGGACTCTTGCTGCTTCTGGTGCCGAGTGTCGTTGCGGGATTTCACGTCGACAGCTTCTGGACCGCATTCTGGGGCGCGATCGTGATCAGTTTCGTCAGCTGGGTTTTGAGCGCATTTTTCCGCGGGAGCGATGGACGAGTGCATGTATTGACTCATCACACCGAGACACGGCACGTTCGTGGTCGAGTTCTTGAAGACGAGGAATCGCGGTGAGATTGGATTTTAATCGAGATATTTGCTGAGCCGGGAACGCAGTTCAGTGCGCGCGCGAAAAAGCACACTCTTTACCGCGGGCACCGAGAGATCGAGTACCTCGGCGATTTGCTCGTAGCTCAACTGCTGGTATCGACGCAGCACGAGCGCCATCCGCTGGGTATCCGGGAGTCGCTGGATCGCTTCCTCGATGGCCTGCTGGAGTTCCGATTCCAAAAGGGATGCGTCCGGCGCGAGGTTCGTCTCATCCTTCAAAGGCGGATCCTCCGCCCCAGGCTCCGATTGCAATGGAATGTGAGGACGACGCTTGGTGCGGCGCATCTCATTAAACACCAGGTTGCGTGTGATTTTCAACAGCCACGTCGTAAACTTCGCGCGCGGAACATAGCGGCGCGCGCTTTTCCAAACGCGGATAAAGACTTGCTGCGCGATGTCTTCCACGTCAGAACTGCTGCCGAGCATGCGGGCGACCGTGCCTGCCACCAACGTCTGATGCTTCACGATGAGCTGCTCAAATGCCCGAGTATCGCCGCCGCCGACCAACTGCATCAGCCGCACATCATCGGCATCTTCTTCCGATCTGCCCTGGTTTCCTCGATCGTTCTGAGACATTGTGACTTAGACGTTGCCACGCCGTAAAACTTGCCAGAAAAATGTGACTCGGTCGCCCATAATCCTCGTAGCCATCCTTTTTGTTGCAAGGCGCTAGCCCTCTGTGCATGCTTCACGCGCGATTAACCAGAGTCTGCCGATGAACTACCAGCTCATTCCGAAAGAACTCCGACCGATTGCTGAGAAGGTCGAGGCGCAGCAGCGGATTTCTGAAGCCGATGCTCTGACACTTTATGGAACAAATGATCTGAACGCCCTGGGCATGATCGCCAACGTGGTGCGAGAGCGAAAGAACGGCAATTACGCGACCTATATCCACAATCGGTATATCAACTACTCAAACATCTGCATCTTATCGTGCCAGTTCTGCGCGTTTGCCGCCAAGAAACGCGATGCCCACGCCTTCGAATATGCAATTGACGAAATTGTTCAGGCCGTGACAGATGCGCTCCCTCTCGGCGTTACTGAGGTGCACATGGTCGGCGGATTACATCCCACCCTAAAAAAAGACTGGTATCTCGATCTCTTAAAAAGACTGCGCGCGCTCGATCCCCAGCTGCATATAAAAGCGTTCACAGCGATCGAAGCCCGTCATTTGGCTCAGCGAGTCTTCAAGATGCCGATTCGCGATACACTGGAAATTCTGCGTGACGCCGGGCTTGGTTCGATCACCGGTGGCGGCGCCGAGATTTTCGATCCGATCGTGCGCGATCAGATCTGTCGAGGCAAGGAAACCGCCGCGGAATGGCTCGACGTGCATCGCACGTGGCATTCGATGGGTGGCCGCAGCACATGCACAATGCTTTATGGACACATCGAAACGCTTGCGCATCGGGCTGATCACTTGCGCCAATTGCGGCAACTGCAGGATGAGACCGGCGGGTTCACCGGGTTTGTTCCTTTTGCATTCGAGCCGACGCAATCCCATAACATCCTTGCCGACATCAAGCGCGCCTCCGCATTTGAGCAACTGCGCAATCTCTCGGTGAGCCGTATTTACCTCGACAACATCGATCATCTGACGGCGTATTGGGTCAGCCTTGGATTACCTCTCGCGCAAGTGTCGCTGAGTTACGGCGTGGACGATCTCCACGGAACAATCCTGGAGGAAAAAATTTTCCATATGGCCGGCGCCACCACGCCGCAGCAACAAACCATTGCCGCGCTTGAACACGCCATTCGCGAAGCTGGCCGCGAACCTGTCCAGCGCGACAGTCATTACCGACATCTTGGGCCGGGTTCAGCGGACGAGAAACGGATGGAACCAGCGCCTGCGGAACTTGCCTGCGCGTAAGACCTGCTGTCATTCCGAGCAAGTCGAGGAATCCCGTTGCAAAACTCACAGCTAGTTTCGCGAGATCCTTCGACTCCGCTGCGCTCCGCTCAGGACGACTGTGCGTTTGATCGCGTCACACGTTGAACTCACTCCGCGTCGGTTGCGTCAAATATTTAAACGCTCGTCCGCTTGTCCGCGGTTGGGAGGGCAATGTTGAGTTCGATCATCCATCCGCTTTGTGTGAGCGACTGGCGAAAGGCCAGCTCGATGTCGCGCTTGTTTCCAGTTTCGAATTTCTGCGCAACCCGATCTATCAGATCGTTGACGGCGTTTCCATTTCATCCGACGGCCCCGTTTACAGTGTGGTGGTCGCGCACCGCGGCGAGTTATCG
>DASYSX010000203.1:0-8725 GCA_036002955.1 Candidatus Udaeobacter sp.
TCGCGGTTGGGCGGTGATACAGAGCAAACGAACAGTGGCGCAAATTTCAATAGTCACTACATAGTGCTGACTTAACATTGCCTCGATGGAAGATTCTATTGACGCGTTCATTCGTTTTCTCGCGGTCGAAAGGGGTCTTTCGGAAAATTATCAGCTTTCGACGCAAAGATCGCTGACTGAATTCGCGCAATGGTGCGGTGCGAAGAAAAAAATCACTCACCCGCGCGGCGCGACTCTGCCGGTGATGACTGAATATCTTGGAGACCGCAAACGCGCCGGCCTTTCGGCCTCTTCGATCAAGCTTGTAGTGGTTGCGCTCAAGATTTTTTTCCGGTTTCTCGTCGGCAAAGGAATTATCGAACGCGATCCGGCGGATGCATTGGCGCTGCCTCGGATAGAGCGTTACCTCCCAGAAACGCTTAACGAATTGCAAGTGGAGCAGTTCCTGGAAAAAATCGACACCAAAGCCGTTCACGGTTTACGCGACCGGGCGATGATCGAACTGCTATACGCAAGTGGGCTGCGCATTTCGGAGCTGGCAAATACGCGATTGGAGCATTTCAATTTCGAACAGCGCATCGTGCGCGTAACTGGCAAAGGAAACAAGACTCGCCTCGTGCCGGTTGGGCGAAAAGCATGC
The DNA here is from genome assembly GCA_036002955.1 of Candidatus Udaeobacter sp. Classification (GTDB taxonomy): domain Bacteria; phylum Verrucomicrobiota; class Verrucomicrobiia; order Chthoniobacterales; family UBA10450; genus Udaeobacter. The sequence continues at coordinate 641 of DASYSX010000203.1, forward strand.
GAAGCGCTGGCAGCATATCTCTCTGCCGAACGACCAAAACTGGTGAAACCACGCACCAGCAGCGAGATTTTTCTCTCCGAACGAGGCTCGAAACTAACCACAGCGCGGATTTGGCAAATCGTGAAGAAGCACGCGCAGCGCGCCGGAATGGAAAAAAACATTTATCCTCACCTTCTGAGGCACAGCTTCGCGACACATCTGCTGAGCAACGGCGCGGATCTTCGAATCATTCAGGAGATGCTCGGCCACGCGGACATATCGACGACCCAGGTTTATACCCATGTCGATCAACAACGGCTTAAGGCTGTGCATCGCCAATTTCATCCGCGCGCGTAGGTAGGGACGGCGCGCTGCGCCGTCCGGACGCCGCAGCGCGGCGTCCCTACCAATTTGTGTTGAACGCCCATCGACCATCGAGTATCCAGCATCCACTTGTGGTGAGGCAGCTAAGTTTATGAAGCGAATTCTATTCCTTTTAATCGCGCTAGCCGTCGCTGCATTCGGCGGTTGGTACTACTGGCAATTTTCGCAACGAATTTCGAGCGCCACAGTAGCCGGGCTTCTGCCGCGCGAGACGATTTTTGTAGCGCAACTCCCGGACTTCAATCGCGCTCGCGATGAATGGGAGCACTGCGACATTTATCAGCTGTACCGGGAACCTGCGGTGCAGGATTTTTTGCGCAAGCCATTAGGGAACGTTCCAAAAACGGATGCAGTATCTCAAACGCTACTGGACATCGAGCAGCTCGCACCCAAGAACGCCTTTGTCGCGCTGACCTCTATCGAGAATAACAATCCAAAATTTGTTGGCGGCTTTCATTTTCAGGGCAAGCAGGAAGAAGCGGAGCGGATTATTGGCAAATGGCGCTCGGTGTTAATGGGGCAAAATTCAAGCCTCAAGCGCGAGAAAGTGCAATATCAGGGCCACGAAATCGAGGCGGCCAAAACGGCTTCGTTCACTATTGCGACGGCCTATGATCCTCCCTGGTTTTTCGTGGCCACAGATGCGGCGGACATGCAGGCGTTGCTGGATCGTGCCGATCGACGTTCATCGGATTCAAACAACAGGCTCGATAAGGATGAGGCGTATCGTTCAGCCGTTTCGCGTCGGCCATCCAATGACGTGGCATCCTTTTATCTGCAACCAAAGGCGTTTTCGCAACGGCTCGCGGCGTTGCGTGCTGCTGTCGGGTCAACCCCGGCTCCTGGCCAGGGCACAATGATCGAGAAAATGCGCTGCATTACCGGATCGATGCGATTCGAGAACGGAAAAATCCACGACGTCCTTTTCCTCGGCATGCCGAAGCTGGAACAGAACACGACTCTCACCCGTTCATCGCTGTCTCTCGGAACGAAGGAGACATTCTTTTACCTCGCGATGCTGCTGAATCTCGGGGAAAGAATGGACACGCTTAATCAGGCGGCAGCCTTTGCGGGCACGAAGATTTTTCAAACGCTTAGCGATAGCGGGATCACCGCCGCGGATTGGAAAGCGGCATTCGGCATCGAGCTTGGATCTTTGGCTAATTGGCCTCCAGACGCGCATTGGCCGTCGCTGCTGGTGACCGTGCCGGTGACTGATGCGATTAAAGCACAACAGATCGTCGAAGCGCTCTTAAAGGCCGAGGAAGATGCTTCGTGGACAGCTACCGAGAAAGAGGGCGTCCGCTATTTTTCGAAGCAATCTGCTGCCAGCTTTGTCGCGATCACGCCTACCATCGCTTTGTCTGATCGGATACTAATCGCAGGTTTGGATCCCGCGTCCGTGGAAGCGTCAATGAAGCGCTCACGTGGCAACTCGTCTGAACTTGCAGACTTTCAAACTTATAAGGCGGCCGCGCACTTGCTTCCAGCGCCCACGAACTTTTTTGCCTACCTCGATATGGTGCAGTTGTATTCACGCCTCGACGCTTCGCTTCGGCCGATGTTATTGATGGCTGCGGCATTCGTCCCGGCGGTTGCTGGCTCGATCGATCCCACCAAACTTCCAGCGCCGGAAGTCATCACAAAACATCTGAGTCCTATCGTCTCATCCCAGCGATACGACGGCGACGGATATATGGCCGAGTCAATTGGACCCATTACGTTGGACCAATTAGGAATAGGTGCTGCGATTTTTAGCAGTTTTGGTGCGGCGGCTGCGAGGCACAGGGGTTTGGCCGTTCCTGCCACAGCGTTTCCCCAAGCACCACATCCATCGCCAACGCCGTGAATCCGGGATTTTACGTTTCGCCCCTTCGAAAACTTGAAAACTGGCGGGCCTAACTCGGCCGCTGTGCCATTCCGGCACTGCTTGAGTTTCCCTAACGAAAGCGAAAGAAAACTGCTGCAATTTCTCGGAAATCTGCTATCTTGCTGGCCCTATGGCTATTCTAAAGAAAAATGCATTCTCCCGTCGTGTTCCCGATCTGGTAACTGAGGAGCTGGTTGCCGTCCTCTCCAGGCGTTCGTCGTTCGAGTTCAAGCAGCTCTTCGACATCGTGCACGAGAATCTTCGGGCGCGAAACGCTGCTAGCGGCGGCGAGGAAATGCTGCGGTTGCGAGCCTACGAAAAGTTGCAAAATCTGGTGGCCCGCGGTGCCGTCAAAAAGAATGGCAAGAAATACAAGGGGTTGCCGGCGGCTCTGGCGGCGGCAATTGCACAGCAGAATGGTCATCTTGCCGGCGTAAAGTAAGCCGGTTTTTCGGGATTCTCGGATGCTGCACGATTATTTGCCGATTCTCCTGCAAATCATCGTTGTCGCTCTATTTGCTGGTTCAGCACTGCTCGTCAGCATCATCGTAGGGAAACGCGGAAGACGCACACGAGCTAAGGACACGGCGTATGAATGCGGAATGATTCCGCAGGGCGAACGGCAGCCGCGCTTCAGCGTTAAGTTCTATGTTGTGGCAATGCTCTTCATCCTGTTCGACCTCGAGATCGTGTTTATGTATCCATGGGCGGTTGTTTATCGCGACTCGATCAAGCAAAGCAGCGCGATCTTCTGGAGCATGCTCAGTTTTATTACGATCCTGATGGTTGGCTACGTCTACGCGCTCAAAAAAGGCGCGCTCGATTTCAAAAAATAACGTCCCGAGCCTTGCCTCGGCGGCCTGCGATTCGTTAGATCCTACCGTCATGCACGTACTACAGCGATCCGCCGAGAACAGTGCTGGAGTTATCGAGCACCTTCTGCCACACGGCACGACGCCGGACGATGTGGAGTTGAGCATCGTCATCCCGGCGATGAACGAGGAAATCACCGTGGGAGAATTTATGGAGTGGTGCAAGGAAGGCATCGAGCGCGCCGGCGTAACCACACAAATTCTCATCGTCGACAGTTCGACGGATAACACGCCGAACATTGTGCTTGAACACGGCGGCGAGGTTTTGCGCGTTCCGAAGCGGGGAGTTGGTAGCGCGTACTTGGACTCACTTCCGTACGTTCGCGGAAAATGGATTTTGATGGGCGACGCCGACTTAACTTACGATTTTCGCGAAATCGCTCCGTTCGTGGAGGAATTTCGGAAAGGCGCGGAGTTCATCATGGGCAGCCGGTTTCGAGGCAGTATCGAAAAAGGTGCGATGCCGAAATTGCATCGTTACTTCGGCACGCCTCTCACCAACTGGATTCTGAACCAGATTTATCGCAGCAACTTTTCCGACATCCATTGCGGTATACGTGGCGTGACTCGTGAAGCACTGGACAGAATCAACATCACGTCGCGTGGCTGGGAATACGCAAGCGAAATGGTACTTAAGGCGGCGCGATTGAAACTCATCAGTTCGGAAGTGCCGATCAAATTCTACAAGGATCGCGAAGGACGGCTAAGCCATCACTTGCGCGTAGGCTGGCGATCCCCGTGGCTTGCCGGTTGGGTCAATCTGAAAGTGATGTTGGTTTACGCGGCAGATTCATTTCTGCTCAAGGCCGGTGCTGTGCTTCTGATAATCGGGTTGGTGCTTTCTCTCGGCCTGGCAGCCGGACCGGTGACGATCGGCAGGATTGGTTTTAGCCTCTACTGGATGCTGCTGGGAGTGATGTGTGCGACTCTGGGTTATAGCTCAATTCAAATCGGGGTTCTTGCGCGCCTGATGCACGGATTAAAACCTCGATTCGTGGAACGGCTCCAAAAATTTATGACTTTCGATCGTGGGATGATCGCGTCAGCTGGTCTGAGCATCGCGGGCTTGGTGCTTCTCGGGAATCTGACCTATCACTACTTGAAACACGGCTTGCAGCTCGAAACGATTTCGCATCCTGCTATTCTCGGTCTACTGCTCATTATCCTCGGATTCCAAACGTTCGGCTTTGCGCTGCTGATGGAAGTGGCAAAACGCGTTATCTCAAGATCCCAGCAGTGAGTCTGCGCGCGCATGAAAGTTATGGGCAGCACGGACTAACTCCGGTCGATCACTTTGGAGTGTGGCTATCTCAGCGCGCGATACGTCGGCATCTGCCCAGCCGCAACGATCTGGAGGTGTTGGAACTCGGTTGCGGCTATCGCGCCACACAATTGGTCGCCTTGGAATCAAAACTGAAACGAGGCGTCGGAGTAGATTTTCAGATCGCGCCGGAATTGCAAACGCTGGAGAAATTCACCTTCCATCAATGGGCAATCGAACGAACGTTGCCAAACCTCGAAAGCGAAAGCATGGACGTCGTCATGCTCATCTCGGTTTTGGAACACCTGGCTGACCCGCAGTCTGTCATCCAATCTGCGTGGCGTTTGCTAAGACGCTCGGGCTTGCTGTTGGTAAATGTCCCGACGTGGAGTGGGAAGCGATTTCTCGAGTTGTCCGCATTCCGGTTCGGATTCAGTTCTAAAGTAGAGATCGACGATCACAAAATGTATTACGATAAACGAGATCTTTGGCCCATGCTGGTTCGCGGTGGCTTCAAGCCAAGTCAGATCCGATTGCGGTATCACAAATTCGGTTTGAACCTCTTTGCCTCTGCCAGGAAAGAGAACGCCGACGAGGATAACTAGCGAACCGGGCAGATATCGACTGATCACGTTTCAGTCGGCATATATTCTTTCTGTGCAGATCACTGAACACAAGCAGGCGCCGAATCTTCTTCCGGTCACGCTCGTTCTCACCGTGTTCCTTTGGTTGTTCACCATGACCGGGGGCCGAGACATTTTCGTTCAGGAAGTGCTCGGGGGGGCCTACGACTCGCAGGCGGAACACTTCTTGCGAGGCGATGTCGGGGTCGATCCAGCTGCGATCGCACATGAAGCGATGGTCGTGAATGGCAACGTACGGATGTACTTTGGCCCGTTCCCCGCGCTACTTCGCATTCCGCTGAATTTCATCTATCCAGCCGGGCACGGGAAATGGTCGCGGATTTCAGGATTTTGCGCGGGAGTCATCGCACTGTTTGCGTTCGCGGGCCTGGTGAGAATTGCGTTGCGTCCATCCCCGCTTTCGTCGAGCGCGCGGAACTGGATGGGTAACGCCTGCATGGTGGGATTCGCGCTTGGCTCACCGTTGTTGTTGCTGCTGGGCAATCTCTCCATTTACGACGAAGCAATCATCTGGGGGCTCGCGTTGTCCGTCGCTGCACTCTATTTTGCGTGCCGATCTCGAACAACCGAGGGCGCAGCGTTAACGCGGTCACTGCTGGCGTTTTCGTTTTGTGCCGGCGCGGCTCTGCTTGCGCGAGCGACGTTCGGTGCGCCTTTTGTCCTGATTGCGCCACTACTTGCCATTCGTTTGTTGCATAGAGAACCCGTCCGAAACATTACCGCGCTGCTTCTGCCACTCGGCGCTGCGTTCGTTTTTTACCTGTTTCTTAGCTACGCGAGGTTCGGTGACTTCAGCGGGATGAACATGAGGTATAACGTTAATCCAGTTCAACGCGATTTCGCGATAAAGCACGGACGCTTTCGAATCGAACGTGTGCCTTACAGCTTTGCGGACTACTTCTTTTTGCGAAGTCCCAAACTGCAACGCGAGGCCCCGTTTTTAAAAGCGAACCGAATAGATTATCAGGATGAGAATCTATATGTGATGCCTTTCACAGAGACGTACTCTTCGCTCTTATGGTCTTCATCCTGGATTCTGCTCGGCGCTGTGATCGGCGTGGCGATGTTGCTTCGACCCGGAGGCTCTGGTGGGGTGGACCGGGCAATCGCTGCGATTTTTCTGCTTCAAGTTATCGTGATTCTGTCTTTCATGGGATTGTGCCAGCGTTACATTGCGGAGCTTCTTCCATTTCTAATCTTCGCTTTTCTGATCTTTCTGCGGGAGGGCAAAATTGTATTTCACTTGCGCTATTTGTTTGTCGCATTGGTTGTCGTCTCGGTGGCGATCAATTCATTGACGACCGTTTCGTGGCTCGTGGAAGCAGACATGAACGTGCCGGCGGCAACCCGGGCGAAATGGAATCAGTTTTTAGGCAGAACGTCACGAAGTTAACAGGCGACCAGGAGCGCTCGACAAGCCGCTCCAGTCTTTCCATGTTGGCGTTTCGGAAATGATCATCACGCGTTCTCCATTGCGAATCTCGCTCGGCGGCGGCGGGACTGATCTGCCGTCGTACTATCGCAACCACGGCGGATTTTTAATAGCCGCGGCCATCGATAAATACATTTACATCACTGTTCATCGCCGGTTTGTAGATGGTTTTCTGCTGAAGTACTCCCATCTTGAGGAGGTAAGTAGCATCGACGAAATCGAACACCCGATCATCAGGGAAGCACTGAAGCTAGCAGGCGTATCCGAACGAAATCTGGAGATCGCAAGCATGGCCGATATCCCGGCTGGTACGGGGCTCGGTTCGTCTGGTAGTTTCACAACCGCGCTGCTCAAAGCCCTCCACGCATTGCGCAAAAATCTGGTGCATCCATCTGAATTGGCAGAGCAGGCTTGTTGTATCGAGATGGAAAAACTGCGCGAACCAATTGGTAAACAAGATCAATATATTTCGGCGTATGGCGGGATCACTTGTTTTGAATTTCTGCCCGATGGCCGCGTTCAGGCATCCCCGCTCAACGTCAGTGAAGACACTTTGTTGGAGTTGGAAGACAATCTGTTGCTGTTCTTTACAGGTTACTCGCGTTCAGCGTCGAAAATCTTGCGGGAGCAACACGACAAAAGCATGCGATCTGACGAAGCCATGCTGGAAAACTTGCATTTCGTAAAAGAACTCGGACGTCAAAGTCAGCGCGCGTTGGAAAGCAACAATCTTGGCGAATTCGCGCGCCTGCTGGACGTTCATTGGCGGCAGAAAAAGGAACGGTCGGTCAGTATGAGCAACGAATTTATCAATGACTCTTATGATGTTGCAATGGCGAACGGCGCGCTGGGCGGAAAATTAATCGGCGCCGGTGGCGGTGGGTTTCTCATCTTCTACGCCGAAGATAAGGCGCGCCTTCGTGACGCCATGCGCAAAAGAAAATTAACGGAAGTGCGTTTCCGATTTGAGCCCGAGGGCACAAAGATCCTCATTCAATGACGGCGCGAAGGGGCGACATCGACTTGGCGGATTGGCCCGTAGCCATTCTCGCTGGTGGCCTTGCCACGCGACTCCGGCCGGCAACTGAAAAGATCCCGAAGGCGCTGTTGAGAGTGTCTGGCGAACCATTTCTCGTCCACCAGTTGCGGCTGCTGTATTCCAAAGGGTTTCGTAAGATCGTACTATGCGTGGGCTATCTGGGTGAGCGAATCGAGGAGAGGATCGGCGACGGAAAACGACTCGGTTTGCAAATTAATTATTCGTTCGATGGACCAACGCTTCTCGGAACTGGCGGTGCGCTAAAGAGGGCGATTTCCAAGCTCGGCGAGCAATTTCTGGTTATTTACGGAGATTCATATATGCCGGTCGACTACGCGGCGGTCGTGGAAGCTTTCGTTCGGAGCGAGAAACCGGCTTTAATGACAGTGTTCGAAAACGAAGGGCGTTGGGACGCCAGCAATGTTTGGTTCGAAGAGGGGGAAATTCATCGATATCACAAGAAAGAACGCACATCGCAAATGCGGCACATCGATTACGGCATAAGCGTTCTGACCGCAGGAGTATTCGCTGCGTTTCCCGACAATGCGCCATTTGATGTGGCCGATCTGTACTCGCGTCTCGTATCCGACAAACAAATGGCTGC
>DASYSX010000204.1:0-25766 GCA_036002955.1 Candidatus Udaeobacter sp.
ACGGGGTTGCGGCGGCGCGATTCAGCTCGCGCAAGCGACCAGGTCATTCGCAAATAATTCGGCAGATCGGGCTGCAGGAATGTACAGAACCAGCGCCGCGCGCGAGCGTTCTCGTCACCCTTTCAGATTGAGCGTGCGCAAACGCAGCGTATTTCCGATCACGCTGACAGATGAGAAGGACATGGCCGTGCCCGCAAATCATTAGGCGGAGCAGAATGCCGAATAACGGATAGTCAAAGTTTACAGAACGCGCAGCGTTGACTGTGCGGCCGATCGGTTCGGGTACGGCAAAGTCTTGGGCAGTATGGCAGGTTGCCGGTGGCCAGTAGGCAACCATGAGCCGCGAAAGACCAAGTGATACCCGATCAGACGAGACGCGGCGCGAAGTGCGGGAAGATGAAACCGAGCGCAAGATCGACCCGACCTCGAAGATTCTTTTCCCGCGAGCGACCCTCCAGGATGGACGCTCGGCGTAGAACGGCCCAATCGAGAGAGCCACGGGGAATCTGTTGACGGCGTTGGATAAGGTGTCACTCCGCGTCTAGTGAGTTGAGGCGACTTCACACTGAAGTCGCGGACAAGTCATGCACGAGATTCCTTTAATCACGACGATTGCGCTCGCGCTCAGCGCGGCGTTGCTCTTCGGATTAATCGCCAGGCGGCTCGGGCTTTCGCCAATCGTTGGCTATCTCATCGCCGGTGTGCTGATTGGCCCCCACACGCCAGGGGTTGTCGGCGACGCCAAGATTGCATCCGAACTCGCGGAGATCGGTGTGATCCTGCTGATGTTCGGGGTCGGTCTGCACTTCAGCTTCAAGGATTTGCTCGCGGTGCGTTCGCTCGCCATTCCCGGCGCGCTCGCGCAAAGCACGGCCGCCACCCTCGCCTGCATGGGTCTGGCCGTGTTGATCGGATGGAGCTGGCAAAGCGGTTTGATTCTCGGCATCGCCGTCTCTGTGGCGAGCACGGTCGTTATGCTGCGCGCGTTACTCGATCACGGGATCGTCGAGACGCCCGAAGGACACACCGCGATCGGCTGGCTGGTGGTGCAGGACATCGTCACGGTGCTCGTGCTGGTGTTAGTGCCGGCTGTGGCTGGCACCGGTGGTGCGTCGAATATCGGCCAGACCGTTGTGATCGCGCTGGGGAAACTCGCGTTGCTCGTCGCGATCATGATGCTCGGTGGTGCGCGTTTCGTTCCGTGGCTGCTCTTGCGTCTGGCAAGGCTGCGCTCGACTGAGCTGTTCACGCTAGCGGTGCTGGTGATGGCGATCTGCGTGGCGACCGTATCTTACGTGGCGTTTGGCGCTTCCATGGCGTTGGGTGCGTTCCTCGGCGGCATGGTGGTCGGGCAATCGAAGGTGAGCGATCAGGCCGGCGCTGATGTTCTGCCGATGCGCAACGTCTTTGCCGTGCTGTTCTTCGTCTCGGTCGGGATGCTGTTTGATTGGCGCGCCGTGATCGCGGCGCCGGGGCTGCTCATCGGAGTGCTCGGCATCATTCTTTTGGTGACGCCATTGTTCGCCTTCCTGATCGTGATCGTTAGCGGGCATGCGGTGAAAACAGCGCTCACCCTCGCAGCCGGTCTCGCGCAGATCGGCGAGTTTTCGTTCATCGTCGCTGAGATGGCAAAATCCCTCGGCCTCGTGCCGGCTATCGGTCACAACGTGGTGGTCGGCGCTGCCATTATCTCCATCGGCCTGAATCCTGTCATCTTCCGCTGGGTGCTCGCGCTGGAGCCGCGGCTTTCGAAATTATCCTGGATCGCGACACGCAACGAGAAACTTGGCGCACGCGCGAACGTTATGGCGGCCAAACGTATGCAGCAAGATTCCGGTGCGATCGTGGTTGGCTACGGCCCCGTCGGACAAACGGTCACGCGCTTGCTCGCCGAGTTCGAGATCAATCCTATCATCCTCGAAACAAATGTCGACGTTGTCCTTGAACTTCAACAGCGCGGAAAGCAGGCGCTCTTTGGCGACGCCGCGCGACCGGACATCCTGCGCGCGGCCCGGCTCGATGCTGCAGCTTACCTCATCGTCACGGTGCCACACGCCGACATCAGCCTGCGTATCGTCCAGGCGGCGCGGGAGGTTGCGCCACTGGTGCGGATCATCACCCGCGCCGAATACATCAATCAATCGGAAGCATTCGTGCAGGCCGGCGCGGCCATCATCCGTTACGACGAAGCCGAATCCGCGGCAGCGCTGGCGGAAGCTTTGTTGCAAGACATCGACGTGCCGGTGGAGCGAATCGACGCAATCGTAAGCAAGATCCGCAACGAACTCGCGCCGCCCCGCCGCAGCCTAACGAGTGAAAGCTGAAGCTGGCTGGATAGATGCGGACTCAATTACTTCGGATCCTTCTCAAAAGAAGAACGCGCGCGCTGCAACGCCGCGTGACTAGTTAATGATCGGCACGATTAGCGGCTTCGCGAAGCAAAGCTTCGACATCGAGCGGCCGTGTGAACATGGCGAGCTCGCCGTCGGGCGTGCGCGGCCATTCTTCGCGTGGTCGATCACGATAGAGTTCGACGCCGTTTTCGTCGGGATCACGTAGATAAAGCGCTTCGCTCACGCCGTGGTCGCTCGCGCCCACGAGCGGAATTTTTGCGGCGATCAGCCGGCGCAAAGCATCGCCGAGTTGAGCGCGATCAGGGTAAAGGATGGCGAGATGAAACAAGCCGGTCGTTCCTTGGGCCGGTGGCGAACCACCGAGACTTTCCCAAGTGTTGAGACCGATGTGATGGTGATAGCCTCCGGCAGATAGAAACGCCGCCGTGCTCCCCCACTGTTGAGTGAGGTCGAAGCCCAGGACGCCACAGTAGAAATCCAGCGCGCGTTTGAGGTCAGACACTTTGAGGTGGACATGGCCAATGCCAACGCGGCGATCGATCGTGTGGCGATTCATACTCATGTATACGCCACCTCAGCGAAACGTGAAGGTCGATCATAGCAGCCGTTTAATCGGTAGGAAAGTGCACCTGGTATGCGCGTTCCGGAGATCTTGGCGCCGAGAAGTAACCGCGAGTCTCAGGGTGTGACGTGCAGCTCGCCCGCGGCGCCGATCATCATGTCTCGCATATTATGATCGACAATCGGATATTTCCCTGGATGCGGAATGATCGCGTCGAACACCACGCCCTGGCCGGGCGCGATCGGATATGTGGAAACTCCGTCGAGCGCGTGTTTCGCGTCAGCATCGGGGTAAACCGAAACTGGCCAACGAAAGCCCGATGGAATAAGGCACTGTTACCGCTGAAATAAACTGGGTTCTCTCGGACGTTCTAACTCAAAACAATTCCTAACTCGGGCGATAGCTCCTTGAATATCTGGGCATTGCCGTATTCGCGGTCACCGGAGTGCTCATGGCGCGCGAAGTCTCGAGCAGCTTCATAGGTGCGAGATTACTTTAGGAGGAAATGCAGCCCGTAATGCATTCAGCACCGCCAGGACATCGATTACCTCCTGCACAAGCGCGCCTTCGACCGGAATGAGATAGCCCATTGCCGCGAACGCCATACCGCCGATGCTCAGAAGCATTCCGCCGACCGCACTCTGGAGCGCAATCGAACGCATCCGGCGGCTGATGTGCATGAACTCGTCCACTTTTTTGAGCGAGTTATCCAGGACCACCACGCCTGCCGCTTCCGTGGTCACGTCGCTATTCTGTCCCATCGCCATGCCCACCGTGGCCGCCATCATGGCCGGCGCGTCGTTGATACCATCGCCGACGTAGAGCGTTTTGGCCGCGGCTGTTTCCTGCCGGACGATGGCGAGTTTCTCTTCCGGATTTTTTTGGGCGTAAACTTCCGTGATGCCCACTTGTTCAGCCAGGTAGCGAACCTCTGAATCGCGATCTCCCGAGAGAATCATTAGCCGCTGAAACTGATGCTCAGGACCCAAATGGCTGACGAAGGATCGACTGTCCGCGCGCGGCGCATCGCGAAAACGCAAGGTCGCCGCGTAGCGGTTATCGATCGCCACCACACATTCGAGTCCGCCAGCGGGCGGCGGAAGCTGATCAGCGCCCGCGATATTTTGCGCGAGGAGTTTTTTGCGGCTCGTGATTTCCAATTGATGACCGGAAACGGTGCCGCGCAATCCTTGGCCGGGCGGCTCAATTACTTCGGTGACCTCCAGGAGCTGGAGCGCTTCCGTTTCCGCCGCGGCGAGAATCGCTCCCGAGAGCGGATGCTTCGAGTAGCGTTCGAGGCTTGCGACGAACGTCAGCACTTCCTTTTGCGCGAAGCCCGAGGCGATGAGTTGTTCGGTCAGTTTCGGCTCGCCATAGGTCAGCGTTCCGGTCTTATCGAAAATCGCGGTTCTACACTCGGTGATTTGTTCGAGCACGACGGGGCTTTTGACAATGATTGCCCGGCGCGCGCAGAGCGAAATCGAGCCGATGATTGCGACCGGGATCGCGATCAACAGTGGACAAGGTGTCGCGATCACGAGGACGGCGAGAAAGCGAACCGCTTCACCGCTTATGGCCCACGCGCCGATCGCGACCGCCACCGCCACCGGCGTGTAGATGGCGCCCAATTGATCGCCGAGCCGTCGAAGCTGTGGGCGCTTCTCTTCTGACTCGCGCATCACTTCCATAATCTTCGCGTAACGCGAATCTTGGGCGCGATTGGTCGCTCGGATGGTCAGCGCCGCTTCGCCATTGATCGCGCCGGAGATCACAGCTGAGCCGACAGTCTTGGTAATCTGAAATGGCTCCCCCGTAAGATAGGATTCATCCATCACGCCGTGGCCTTCGATCACGACGCCATCGACTGGGGAGATTTCGTGCGGATAAATCACCAGCGCGTCGCCGACCGTGATCTGATCGAGCGCGACGTCCGCAATTTCGGAGTCTCGCTTGCGATGAGCGAGCGAAGGCATTCGTTTAGCGAGTGCGCCGAGCACCGAGGAAGCGCTGCGCAGAGCGTAATTTTCGAGCGCTTCTCCGCCCGAGAGCATGAGGACAACGATCGAGCCGGCGAGATATTCGCCCAGGAGCACCGAGGTGACGATGGAAATGCCGGCCAGGAGATCGGACCCAAACTCGCGATGCAAAAGCTTTTTTAGCAATTCATAAACGAGAGGAATCCCGCCGAGCGCGAGGACCGTGAGCAAGGGGATTTGAGTCGTTGCGGCTGTCGCGCGAAAGCCGAATCGCAGAACCAGGTGGAGCACGATCCCGGCGATGGCGAGAAGAGCGATCAGCGTTGTCCCGCGTCGTGCGATTTTTACCGTCTTTTCCCAAAAGCGACGATGCGGCGGCTCATGTCTCAGTTTTGGCTCGGTCGTCCTGTGCGGGCGATTGGCAGCCTTCGTCATTGACGGCGTCGGCGGCGGCTCAAGTTGGATTTTCATCGAGCCTCAGTGCCAGTTGTCATCTGGCGGAAAAGACGCTCTGCATCCTCTCGACGACACAGCTCCGTTCCCGGCTTCATCACCGTGGCGGCGCCGACTGCGACCCCAAAGCGCACCGCTTCCCGCAAGCTTTCACCTCGCGACAACGCGAGGCTGATACCTGCCACCATGGAATCACCGGCGCCGACGCGACTCTGCACTTCGACGTCGGGCGAAGCGAAACGCTCGCAGCCTTCGCGCGATGCCAGCAAAGCGCCCCTCTCGCCTAACGACACGACGACTGCTTCGCATCCGCGGGTTTCGATCAATTCCATGGCCGCAGCGTTTTGCTCAGCCTCAGTTTCGAGCAGATCCAAGCCGCGTTGCCATTCTTTTTCCGAAAGCGTCGGACCACGTAGGACGAAGGGATACTGTGAACCGGTCGCCTCTTCGGTGGCGGTGAAGTTCTCACGCGTCCATCCTTTAATCGGGAGATGGCGATGTCGAAGCGTCTCGGCCTCGAGCATGTCTCCACTCGGGCCGCCCGCGAAATAGCAAGCGAGGGATTTCCCGCCCAGGAGGCGGATCGCGCGAGAAACATTCAGTCCGCCGCCGCCGGCATCGCGCCGCGCGATCCCGCAGCGCAGCTTGTGATCCGGAAAAACCTTCGGTACGGACGCCGCGACCTCGATCGCGGGATTTACCGTCAGCGTCACGATGCTCTTCATGCTTCTCCGGATGTTATCACGTGCACTGACACTCGCGCTCGTGCATGTAGGGATGACTTTTGCCCTGTGCAGGATCAGCTCTTCATTTCGTAGCGCTGATGGATGGGCGCGGCGAGCGCTTCTGGTAGATTTGCTATCCGGCCCTGCCGAAAATCTTTTTCCACCTGCCGGATTTGAACAGCGAGAGGTTCATCGCCGAAAACGTTTCTAATCCAGCGGGAAAAATCGCCGCGCCGCGCATGAGCTTCCAGAGCTGCTGCCGGTAATCGCGCTTGCAGGGTGACGAATTCCTTCAAGGTACGCGCGCGTGATCCGAGCTCGTGGCCATTGCAGGTGAAAACAAATGCGCGGTCTTCAGGCATCGGGACCTCGAGGTATTTGGCGCGATGGCGTACATGAGAAGTGCTGCGGCCTGTAATGGTGAATCGTCGGGGCAAATTGCTCGAGCCATTAAAGCGCGAGAGCACCGCGGCTTCATCGATGCCCAGGCTTGCCAGGATTGTTCCCCACTCTGCTTCCGCGCCTTCCGCGCCACACAACATGGCAAGCGCGTGCACTTCGACGGGATTGGTCATGGGAGTAACGACGATGGATTCGATTGCCTTGAGCAGCTCGGGATGCAGTTGCGATGGCTGGTAGGTCGTCATGACATAGGCCGCGAGCTCGAAATCGATACAACGCTCGTTAGGCTGATGGAGGAAGTAATGCGCTTCATCGACCACGATCCAGTGTGGCAGTCCGACACTCCGGCGAAGTGACGCAAGCATCGGCAGTAGTTCGTTTACGTAATTCAATTTTTCCGCGTGATCGATTGCGGAAAGATCGATCACGATACTGACATCCGGATGACGCAAGGCACGCGTGACGTCGTTGAAATGCGGCGGAGGATCGGCGCCGCCGAAAAGCACGACGCCGGGTAACGATCCCAGCGTTGTGTAATCGCCTTCCGGATCGATCACACAAAGGCAGTAGCCTTGCAGGATCAGTTGTTCGCAGAAAAGGCCGGTGATCCAGGATTTCCCGGAACGCGGATCGCCAGCGATCAGGATATTCCGCCCGTGAACAGCGGCCTCGACGACTTTGTTGTCGGCGTCATGACCGAGGATGATGCGCCGGCTATGAGCACGATGAGGCGGTAGTTTGATGTGAGCAGTAACTTCGCGGATGTAAGCAGCGACATCACGCGGTCCTGTTCCCTGCAAAACTTCATCCGCGATCCCTTGCAGAGCTTTACTTCCCCAACTCACCGCAACGCCGATCTCGCAGGCATCGAGCATGGCGTAATCGTTCTCGGCATCACCAATTCCAACACAATTGTGCAAAGACAGGCGCAGCGTGTTCAACGCCTCGCGGAGACCGGTCGCTTTATTGATCCCCTGCGGCAGGACCATGACGCGGCCCTGGTTGAATTGAAGGACGAGAGGCAGTTCGAGCTTCCTGATCGCTTCTAGGATTTTCGGTGCGGCACGCGCGTCCGCTTCAATGATGCAATCGCCGAAGCTGACGGCGACATCAGACGCGCAAAGTTCATCGAGCAGGACTTGCGATGGCGGGTGCGTTAGCAGCCTGCGCGGCATCTTTGGAAGCGCCAGTACCGCTCCGTTCTCGCAAACGAGCGCATCGAATAGCTCGTGCTCAGGCAGGACGCGCCACAAATCGGCCATGATGCGGCCGGTGACAAGAATCATCACGATCCCCCGGGCCTGCGCTTCCTTCACCGCCTTGAGCACGAGCGGTTCGACCCGCCCATCCCGCGCGATCGTGCCGTCGTAGTCCAAAGCAACGACGCATAACTTCATCGCGCAAAGCTAACGATCAAAATCGCCTGCCGCTTCCGGCTGATAGTAAACCTTCATCACCTTCATCCGCCGAACGCCCTCCGGCACCTTCCACTCGAACTCGTCGCCTACGCGATAACCCAGCATTCCCGAGCCGATCGGTGCGAGGATCGAGATCTTCCCCAGATCAACGTCCGCTTCCCAAGGGAATACAAGCGTGAAAACAACTGTTTCCTCAGTATCGAGGTCACGAAGTTCAGCACGCGAGTTCATTGTGATCACATCGGACGGAATTTTCTTCGGATCCACGATGACCGCGCGACGCAATTCGTCTGCGAGCGCTTCCCAATCTCCCTGTTGACGCGGACCGGAAGCCGCCGTTTCAGCGAGCAAATCCTGCAAACGCTGCTTATCCTGACTGGTAATGTAAATGGACTTTTTCATGATGGATACTTGGTTGGTCGAGAAGGTCGCTCAAATTCCGGTCAACATGGTCAAATTGAAACTAACGTTGGTTGGTTCCGGTCGCTGAGCGGGCGCGCACGACATCGCCCACGAGAAGTGCGGCCGGGTAGAACACCTCTTCTTCGCTCTGCGCATGCACCTTCAGCGTTTCGGCGAGGCGTTCGACCGTAGCGTCCCCCGCGGCTTTCGCGACCTCGCCAAGTCGCACCGTCGCGGCGCGAATTGCCTTGTGCTCCGAGAGCATGCGGGGAAGTTCCGCGCGCAGCGCGTCGGTCATCGACAGGACCTCACGCATTTCCGGAGTGAACTCACCGCGCGAGAGTGGAGCGAGCAGCCCCAGTGGCGGCAACGCGATTTGTTCTTCGCGCACGAAATGCGGATCCAGGACGGCAGCGAGTTTACGAGCAGCGTCACCGACTTGTCCCGGCATCTTGGTCGCCCTGACAAGCCCGTCGTGGATTTCCATGTGTTCCAGGCGCATCGCCTCCGGAATCTGAATTTTTGAATCGTGCCTGTGAGGCTCGGAGTGTTTCGAAGTCTGCGCGTGGACAGCCGTCGGCGCGCTCAATGTAATTACGAGCAGCGCGACTGCGATGGCGCCAAATCGCTGAAGGTAAATGGATTTTTTCATGACAAAGATAGGTACCCACGCTCAAACGCGAGGTAGCACAACAAATTAGGCGCGATGAGGAGATAATCTATTATTGCCATATCGTAATCTATGTGGCGGCCCCTCGAAGGCTAAGACCCATTGTTAATTTTTCCGATAGTTTGCCTCTATCTCTCGTGTGACGCCGTTTTCGCACGCCCGGTCTCAATGTTCGAGCTGCAAACTCGAACCTGCCAGCACGACGTTTGCGTTTCTCGAACCGTGTTTTTCGCTTGCGGGACAAACGTGCGAGCCGCGCGACTAGCTGATTGATTGCAGCGTAGAAGTTTTCGTGCACCGAGTTGGCGTGGACGTCACGTCCCGGCAAAGCCAGCCGGGCACTGACGGAAAATAGCCCATTTGCGCCGGCTTTTTCGCGCAGCACAACCTCGGCGCTCAAAACGTCGCTGGCAAAGCGCGACAGACGCGAGATTTTTTTCTCGATGAACCTTCGCAGCGCGAAGCTGACCTCGATGTCGTGAGCTGTGATGTGGATAGGTAGATCATTCATATGGGTGTTGTTTGTCCATTCGTTGAAAGGCGCGCATCTACGAAACCTGTTTGTTCATGAGCGACCGCGAGGCTGCCGGGCTCAGCCGCGCCACATGTTTAGTTCGGCGGACGCGAATGACAGTCGGTTTAACTTCCCAATCGTTGGGCCACCATTCCGACGATCCCAGCCGGCCTGCCATGAATTCAGATAACGCGGAGTCGGCATGGAGCTGAGCAGAATCACCATTTTGCGTCGCCCTCCGTTGAAATGCTGTTCTCCGCTCGGCCAGGGCGAGCAGGTCCGTTCGTTTGCGGAGCGAGAATGGCGCGTCTTTAAGAGACGAATCAACACCAGGCATGATCGAGATCGGACCGATCGACGTTTGGAGAGTGCGACCGTGAGCGGCGGTGTAGAGGTATCGCAGGGCGAGGGCTACAGTTTCGTCTTGCGCGCGGCGATCGCCGCCCTGCGGCAATGCCAGCACCGCAGCCAGTGTCTTCTCAAAGGGACCATTGAGGTTTACTTCGGTGTGGTTCACAACGCTACGAATTTAAGAGCTGGGCTATGCGTGGCTAAGACTAATAATTGATAACAGTGATAGCTTTGCTTTAACTATCGTTTCGGATAAAATGGCCTAATTATCACCCTCTGCGCTGTTTCTCGGCCGTAGCGCAAACAAGTGGTGTCCGTGAAGCTGGCGGGAACCGATCGACCGGGTAGCGTCCTCAATGAGGATCAGCCCAAGCGCTGGGTTCGTGTCGTGGCGTCTGCGGACTCAGAAAGTGCGATTCCATTGCCGGAATCGGCGCGGCCTTCAGTTGCTCGGCGACGACGGGATAAAAAAGGTGAACGTGCTGCCGTTGCTGGGCGAGGACTGCACTTCAATTCGCCCGCCGTGTCGGTCCACGATGCGTTTGCATGTGGCGAGTCCCAGGCCAACGCCGGCCGCAGATCCTGCACGTTTGCCGCGGTAAAACGCATCGAACGCCCGAGCGCAATCGGCCGCGTTCATGCCAATGCCGTTGTCACGCTCCGAGAAGAGCCAGCCATCTGTGGTTCGAGTTGCAGACACGTGAATGTGCGGCGGCATTGAACTGCGGTATTTGATGCTGTTCTCGACGAGGTTCTGCAACAGCTCCGTCATCAGCGCGGGATCGGCCCGAATCGTTGGGAGCGGACCGTTTGTAATTTGCGCGCCTGCATCCTCTACTTGCGCGCGGAGTGCCTGGCGAACGCTGTTTAGAACCGATTCACAATCACAGTCCGACAGCATCGCTTCGCCGGCGCCGATGTGCCCGTACGCCAGGAGCCTTTGGATGAGACTACCGATCCGGGCGATTTCCGCGACTATTGAGTCGATCCACTGATTGCACTCCGGATCAGACTGAATGGCAGGTTGCGAAGAAATGATTCTGATAGCCAGAGCGATCGAATTCAGCGGGCTTCGAAGATCGTGAGAAACAATGGAGGCGAAGTTCTCCAGTTCTGCGTTTGACCGATGCAACTCACGCACGGTTTTTCGCAGTGCCTCTGTCTGGCGCGCCAGTGCGCTCTCGGCCTGAAGACGCCGCCATACCAGCAACAGCGCCAGCCACAGCACACCTGTGACCATCGCGCGATCGAAGACCGACATCCACCAGGCCGCACCGGCGGGCTCAAGGATGTAGCCGATCCAAGTGAGCGCGGTGCAGATACCAGTTAGGAAAAAGAGCAAACGTTGCCCGGCTGCGCGCGCAAGCGCCGGCACGAGACAATATCCAATCGCCGGAGTTGCACCGCGCGGCAGCACGATATCCGCAAGGAACGAAGCGGCGATGATGATGACGCAGCCAATGTACGATTGCAGCCGATCAGATAAGAGTCTCTGACTGGCTTTCGACGAGCCGGGCGCAGGAATTGTGCAATCGTCATCAAGGCCGTTACCGATGATCGTGCCTTGCATACGCCGCCTTGGTTAAAACTCCAGAGTACTAGAATGGTCAAGAGTTCTCATTCGAGTACCGAAGCTGCATAATTGATGGTTGTTCCTCGGATGAACATTCCGCGGCGTGATGGCGAAGACGTTGCATGCATCGGAAGTCTTACTGTCGTCGTTGACACTTAGAACAAACGCTTGGGAACGTTTGCCAATTCCTTATTGATCCTCGTCTTCAGATCGATGCACTCTGCGTCTTCAAGCAAATCCTCAACCCATCGATAAACTTCGGATTCTTCTAAAGCGTTATGCGTTTGAAGGCGCCGGCTTACGGCGAGGGCTTTCTCCTTTACATCTGAAAGAACGGCTGATCTGCTTTGCCCGGTGCGGCCGCGCTCTTTGCGCAACTGTGTTATTGCCGCCGCCAATTCCTGCATGAAGAAATCGTGGTCCTCGCGGAGTCGAGCGATTGTGTCTCGTGCGGCCTGGGCCGAAGGCGGGCGGCTGCCGTTTTCCTTGCGCTGCTCCGATCTCTCCACTGCCGCCATCAGCGTGGGAAACAAATGAAGATGTTCGGTACGAATGTGCACGGCCAGTCGCGCCCAGAAAACATCCAGGGTGTTAAAGCTTTGGTCTAGGTCACCTTTTTCCACTGCGGCGAAAAACGCGCCGAGCAATTCATCGAGCTCGGAATGATCATGCTCGAGCAGCTTCGGAATTCGCGCATGGGAGAGATCGTCGTTCGATCTCATGGAGTAACCTGCAGCTCGCCGGCGGCGCCAATCATCATGTCTCGCATGTTATGATCTACAATTGGATACTTCCCCGGGTGCGGAATGACCGCGTCGAATATTACGCCCTGGCCGGGGGCGATCGGGTAAGTGGAAACTCCGCTGAGCGCATGTTTCGCGTCAGCATCGGCGTAAACCGCAGCGAACATTCCGCCGATGATATGAAATGCGCTGCCGAGATTTGGGCCGGCGTTGATCACATAGAGCCGGACGCGTTGCCCGACTTTGGCCGTAAGCGGGTGATTGTTGTATTGAAAGGCGATGCCGTTGAAAACGATTTCATCGGGCTTGACGTTGATCATCTTGTCGTAATCGCCGGTCATTAACGTCCCTTCGGCTTGCGCAGTGTACCATTCGCTTTGCACCAGCACGTAACTCACGTCGGCCGGTGGCAGCGGCTCGGATGGATCGACGATGATGGCGCCGTACATTCCGTTGGCAATGTGTTGGAGCACTGGCGGCGTGCCGCAGTGGTAAACAAATGCTCCCGGAGTGGCGGCGAGAAATGAGAACTCAAGCTTCTCTCCGGGATTGATGGAGCGATAAGCGACATCCGGCGCGACCTGCGCGGCGTGGAAGTCGATCGAGTGCTGCATTGTGCCGTTGTTGACGAAGGTAACGTTGATTGTTTGCCCCTGGCGAACATGGAGAATCGGTCCTGGCACGGTGCCGTTAAATGTCCACGCCTGATACTGCACACCGCTCGCGATCTCAATCGTGGTGTCTTTCGACTCAATGGTCACGGCAACAACATCGCCGTTCCCAATGAGTGGCGGCAGCGCCGGTGAAAAGGCGTGTGCGACCGGCGCACCCGAGGTGATGCTCAACGGCGAAACGGCGGCCGCGGCGTTTTGCGGAGTTGGAGGCAAGCCAGTCCTAGCGCTGCCAAGTGTCGATATCGCAAAGACGAGGACGACGATGATTCCGCCGATCACGCCGAGTTGCTGATCCCAATTGAGCGCAGGCGGCGGTTGCATGGAACGTTTCGGTGCCCATTCCACGAGCGCCGCCCATTTCGGATAGCGACGCTCAATATAGTAATCGAGACTGTACGGATTGGGACCGAGCAGATGCTCGAAAAACGCGGCGGCGATGAACACGAGCGCGTACACCAACGCGGGGCCGACATTGGTTGCGCCAGAAGTATAAGGGCCCCCAAATCCTTCGGCGGTGGACCAGATCAGGAGACTGAACAATGCGCCAGCGAAGTAAGTGATGCGGCGCGCGAAACCGAGCAGCAGACCAATAGCAATTGTCGTTTCAATGAGCCGTGTGGCGGAAATGAAGAATGGGGTGTGCATCGTGACCAGACGCAGCCACATATGAAACCAGCCTTGCAACCAATGCGGCTGTGCGTTCGCGGCATTCTGAAGATAGCCGACGTAATGCGCAGCAAATCCCGGCTGCCATTTTAGCCAGGCATCGATGGCCATGAGAATGCCGAAGGCAGTACGGAGCGCAGCGGCGGCGACGATCAGCCACGCTGATTGCATTTCGGGGTTTGATTTCGCCTTTGCTTGATTTGCGACGGCTTCCATAGCTTAGCTCCTGTCCGATAACTGTTTTAACACAATCCCTTTGTTAGGCCTTACTCGCCTATTTTCTCGAGTAATTCTGCGACGGCATATTCGCGATACATCTTTGCCATCACACTTCCGCTGATGTTCGCCGGGCAAACCGCGACGCATTCATAAATGTTTGTGCAATTGCCAAAGGCTTCCGCGTCCATCGCGCGAACCATGCCGAGAACACGACGATGACGTTCTGGTGCGCCCTGCGGCAGAAAGGCGAGATGGGAAACCTTTGCACCGGTGAACAACATCGCCGAAGCATTTGGACACGCCGCCACGCATGCGCCACAACCAATGCAGGCCGCCGCTTCCATAGCCAGGTCGGCATTTTTCTTAGGTACGAGAATCGAATTCGCTTCGGGCGCAGAACCGGTCCGGGCAGAAATAAATCCTCCTGCTTGCACCACCCGATCCAGTGCGCTGCGATCAATCACCAGGTCCTTGATGATTGGGAAGGCGCGCGCGCGAAACGGTTCCACAATGATGGTGTCGCGATCCTTGAAGCGGCGCATGTAAAGCTCGCAAACCGCCCCGGGATGATCAGGCCCATGCGCCTCGCCGTTGATCGTTAATGAGCAGACGCCGCAAATGCCTTCGCGGCAGTCCGAATCGAACGCGATCGGTTCTTCTCCGCGCTGGACTAGTTGCTCGTTAACGATGTCGAGCATTTCGAGAAACGACGTGTAGGACGAAATGTCGGTTGCTTCATAATCGACGAGCCTTCCTTTCGTTCTCGCGTTTGGCTGTCGCCAGATCTTGAGGTGAAAATTCACGGCTAGGAAAAGCTAGCCCGGCGCCAACTCATTTCCAATCGATCTGCTGGATCGGACCGGCCGTCTTTGCCGCCGACGTCCTCTTTCGGGTCATGTCTGCGCGACCTTCGATCCGGACGTTTGATCCCAACAAGCATGATCGCGGCGAGATGCTGGCGATACTTCATGAAAATTTGGTGCATTGCTTTGACGCGGCGGCGTGCCTCCTCGTCTCGCCAAAGATTCCACGCAAACCGCACCGCGCCCCACAGACCTTCATCCTGGATGAGCCGGTTCGGTTTTAACAACCGCATCGGCCGAAACATTTCCGCGCGCACGTTGAAGCCGGCCGCATCGAGAAGAGCGCGCCATTGACCTGCGGTAAGTGGTCGCGCTCCAACGTGAATGGTCTGGGAAAGGACGTGCTGAATTTCCAGCTTGATCGTCTCATCCAAATCTTCCGGCACGAGACAGAGCTCGTGAATGCCGTAACGGCCGCCGGGCTTTGAGATCCGCGCGGCTTCCCGTACGATCTGGGTCTTTTGCATCTCCCCCTGCATGGTCAGCATCGCTTCTCCGAAGACCACCGTAGCTGAGTCTCCCGGCAGTCTGGTATCGGCGGCGCTGGCAACCAGACATTTGTGCCGGGGGTTTGTGAGCCTGATACCAATGCGATTGGCTGCGGCTTCATTCTCTTCGATCCCAATGTAAGAGGCGGGCTGATGATCCAGCACAAGTTCAGTGGTGGCTCCCAGGCCGGGCGCAAACTCCACCACGGCGTCGAAGTGACGAACGCCTAACGAGTGTAGCATCGACCGCGTCAACTCGAGCCCACCGGGACGCAGGACGCGCTTGCCCAGGCGCGCAAGGAGCCAATGCCCCGGCATCTTGGCAGCCGTGAGCTCGACTCCCGGCAGCGGAAGTTCAGCAGCTGTTTTCATAAGCCTCACTCAGAGAGATGAAGTTCCTTCGACCGATTCTTTGCGAGCACGCAGTCTTAGATAGTTCCGGATGAATAATGCCCCCGGATACAAGACCTCTTGATCGAGACGGACGCGCAAGATGACGCGCTCCGCAAAATCCAACGCTTCCGCGGCATCTTCTTCCCGGGCGATGGCGAGAAGATTTTCGGCTGCCGTGATGAGCGCATTTTGCTCCAGGCCGAGAGCGGATTCGTTAGTCTCCAGCTCTTCCCATTCGGAGAAGTCTTCAAGCCACTCAACCTTGAACCGGTCTGCAGCCAATGGAGCGAGCAACCCAAGGATTCTCAGAACCTTCGCTTCTTCGTGCTGGAAATGAGATTCTAGAAGTTGGATGACGGTGTCTGCGACAGCCTTGATTCGAGCTCCTGAGCACGAAGCTCTCGTTAGGGCAACAGTAAGCTCGGCATGGCTAAGTCGGAGCGCTTCGGGTAAGTCAAGCTTTACTGGAGTGCGGGACGCTGCCGAGGCTGCGAGAAGCGGACGATCGTTGTGCTCCAATCGCAGCTCCAGGTAATTGCCCACCAGGATTGCCAACGGTGTAAAGACTGACTCATCGAGCCACGCTCGAAAAAGAAGTCGCTCGGCAAAACGGGCGTGTCTGGATTTTCCTTCTTCGCGAGCGGCCGCGACGAAACGTTTTATCATCGAAAGAATTGTTGCGTGCTCCACTCGTAGTTCGCGCAATTCATTCTTTAATTGGCTGATTTGTGGAAGAACGTCAGTCATCTCCGAGCTGATCTCGCCTCGCGCGAGCCGTGGAAGGAGGCCAAGCGGTTGCAAGATCTCGACACGTTCTTTGGAGAGATGCGGCAACAGGATGGCTTCAAGCAACTCTGCGGCCTCACCCGTCGCGCCGCCTGTCTTAACGGCCTCTTTAAGCCCCGAGCAGATGGCTTCTTCGCGCAACCGCAGCACCTCTGGAATCTCGAGTTTCATTTCATGCTGCACCCCGTCGCGTGGAAACGGAGAACTCCGGAGTTGGTGAAGATGTGATCGCGTGAGTGCGCATGATCAGGTCGTGGCCTCTAGCTGTCCGACCGCTCCGGCCCGCGCCATCGCAAGTGCTTTGGGAAAGAGCACGTTGTTTTCCTCGTGCACATGCTGGTGCATGTCCTTCTCCAGACGCGCGAGTCCATCATAGAGCGCGCGCAAGGTGTTGCAGCCCCATTCCGGAGGCGTGTAGTCGTCCGTCAATGTCTTGAACTGTCGAAGTGTCGCCCCGGTTTTCTCGTGCTCGGCCTCCAGCTTCTCGAAATTCGCCGCGAGCCTGGAGGCTACGTTCTTGTCGCAGCCTGCCGCTTCCAGCTTACGAATCGCGGGGAAAACATTCTCGTCCTCCTCCTGGGTATGAGAAGCAACCTTCGCCTTAAAATCCTCGAACACGCGCCGGACTTCGACCAGCTGGGGTTCGCTATCGCCGTGCACGGCGGCGACCTTGTGGGTCATAAAGTCGAGTCGGGGGAGTTCCTCTCGGAGATAGCCATGGTGAATGCGTTCGATGTGATCGCATAGGTCGCTCAGGGTGATGGTATCGGGATCGGCCTGGCTGCTTTCCGGCACCCGATCGAGCGCCGAGAGCATCGCGACCACGGTTGCGGGATCGAGTCCCCGGCGGTGGCACACTTCGCCCAACGGTTTTTTCCCGCCGCAGCAGTAGTCGATCCCCAAATTTTCAAAGACGCGCGAGCGGGCTGGAAAGGCGCGAACAATTTCTCCAACGGTCGTGTCGATTGTAATGTTTTTCATGGCATGATTTTGTTTTGAGAAGCCGTACGGCACCTGAAGTTGTATTTGCTATGCAACTCGAAGACGTTCCTCCGACAAACTCCGCCTCCGGAGCGTCAATCCGCACCATTCTCTTTTCGCAACGGCGGCTGTATCGTTTTCAGCGTCCGTTTGGAACGTCAGCATCTCCACCGGTCGATTGGTAACAGCCGCGCCCCCTTCGACCGGAGTTTTCCCTGCTGCACCTAGGCCCACATCACGGCGCCCGCAACCAGCGCCACGGCAAGAATGAATGCTGCGACGACTGTCCATTTGCTCGGCGATTCATATGCCGTTGCGGACGGCTCAACGCGTCGCTCGTGCGGCCTATTCCCTGCTGGAGATCGCTGTATTTGAACCACCCGAGCGTTCCGCGCTACATCTGAGCTCTTCAATGTTGTAGTTTGCATGTTACTCTTTAGACGAGGGGTTGATAATGTCTCGCCGAAGAGACTCTAGGCACTGTGCTTAATTCAAATAATACTTTGATTCGATCAAATACATAACTTATCGCTATGGTTTCACGGTGCACTCGGAGGGGGACAAAGCCCACTGGGTTATTGTAACGGATCCGCTGATTCACTGCACCAGCACACTAAGAACTGAGTGCGTCTTGGAAGCGTTACTCTAATTTGCCAATCCAGGAAATCGCCTTGTCTTAAAGCCAATGTCTTTATGAGATGAACAGATTATTTGTGGGGCGAAAGCTAGCTGATCTTTACCCGGGTTACTTCGCGCTTGTCATGGCCACCGGCATTGTCTCGGTGGCAGGCTATCAACTGGGATTCTATTGGGTTGCCTGGATTCTCTTTGTTATCAACATCGTCGCCTACGGCTTTCTTTCGCTTCAGACAGTTGCGCGATTAGTGCGCTTCCGTCCCCGGCTGCTGGCTGACCTGGTCGATTACCGTCGTGGGCCGGGATTTTTCACCGAAGTGGCCGCGACATGTGTCTTGGGGATTCAGATCGTGATCCTGACAAACAACTTTCTTGTTCCGGCAATTCTCTGGGCTCTGGGAACGGTCCTTTGGTTCGTCCTGATCTACGCCTTCTTCGCCGCGATAACTGTGCGCGAGAATAAGCCGACTCTGGAAAAGGGAATTAGCGGAGCATGGCTCAACACAGTCGTTTCCACGCAAGGCGTCTCGATCCTAGGAGCGGTGGTGGCTTCGCGGTTCCCTGGTGTCGGAGAAGAGGTCCTCTTTTTCAGCCTCTCCATGTACCTGCTCGGCTGCATGCTTTACATCCTGATTATCACGTTGATTCTCTATCGCTTCCTATTCTTCAGCCTTACCGCGCCCGAGTTCACGCCGGCTTACTGGATCGACATGGGCGCTGAAGCCATCACGGCACTCGCTGGTGCGACTTTGATCCTGGCGGCGCCGCAGTTGCCCTTACTGCGGGAGATTCTGCCGTTTCTGAAAGGCTTCACTTTATTCTTCTGGGTCACCGGGAGTTGGTGGATACCTTTGCTCTTGATCCTGACGGTCTGGCGTTATCTCTGGAAAGGTTACCCAGTGACCTATGAACCAAGGTCCTGGGCGATGATCTTTCCGCTCGGGATGTATCCCGCCTGCACCCTACAGTTGATTAAGGCTATGGGTCTGAATTTCTTGTCGTGGATTCCGCGCTTCTTTATTTACATCGCTCTACTGGCCTGGTTCATTACCTTCATCGCGATGATTCGCGAGCTGATACGAAAGAGATCGTGATCGCCAGCGCGGGCGCAGCAGCGCGAGCGGTAGAAGGCACGCGACAACTCAGCGGCCTAGACCTTCAGCAAAGGAATGGCCCCGCAGAAATCAGCGATCAAAATCACACGGCCGCCTCGGGCTGATAGTCAACTTTCGTCACCTTCATTCGCCGTAATCGTCGGCCACGTTCCACTCGAACTCGTCGCGCACGCGATAGCAGAGCATCCGTGCGCCAATCGGCGCCCAGCACCGAAATCTTGCCTTTCTCGATGTGCGCGTCTGGCGGAAACACGAGCGTGAAAGTAATAGTCTCGCCACTATCGAGGTCTAGCATGTCGGCACGCGAATTCATCGTGATAACATCCGTCGGCACATCTTTCGCGTCGACGGCAGCACGCTGTAGCTCTTCCAAGAGACCATTCAGATCTCCGCGTGTTCGGTGATCGGAAACGGCGGCAACTGCGACCAGATCTTCGAGACGTTGCTTGTCCTGGCTCGTGACCATTGCGGAATGACTCTTTCGGCTTTGCAAACCGGGCTTCCTTCTAGATATTGAGATGATAATTTTTCCTGAAATGGATTCGTCTGCTTCTGTCGAAACGCAGCACGATCCACATTCACATGCGGGCGAACACGAGCATCACGAGCTCGGGTTTTGGCGAAAATACATTTTCTCCACCGACCATAAAGTCATCGGAATCCAGTACCTTCTCACGGGCCTTACATTTTTGTTTTTCGGCTTTTGTTTGATGATGCTGATGCGCTGGCAACTGGCGTATCCTGGCCAGCAATTGCCGGTTATCGGCAAATTTCTTCCATACATCTTCGGGCCGGGCTCGATGCCGGACGGGAAGATGACGCCTGATTTTTACAACTCGCTCGGTGCCATGCACGGCACGATCATGATCTTTCTCGGCGTGGTGCCGGTTGCATTCGCCGCCTTCGGAAACTTCGTAGTCCCGCTGCAAATCGGCGCACCCGACATGGCCTTCCCGAAAGTAAACATGGCGAGCTACTGGGCGTTGTTTGTCGGCGGCTCGATCATGCTGTTGAGTTTCTTTGTTCCCGGCGGCGCGGCCAAGGGCGGGTGGACATCCTATACACCGCTGGCGGCTTTCGACGATACCGGGCCTGGACGTGATCTCGTGTTTAACGGCCAGACACTCTGGCTGATCGCTTTCATTTTCCTGATCACTTCCTCCTTATTGGGCGCGATCAATTTCATCGCCACCATCATTCAATTACGCGCCAAAGGCCTGACCTGGATGCGACTGCCCGTCTTCGTTTGGACGGAATTTGTGACGGCATTTTTGTTGTTGCTGGCGTTTCCGCCTCTGGAATCCGCCATCATCATGCAACTGATGGATCGCTTGGCGCATACAAGCTTTTTTCTACCAGCCGGTTTGGTTGTCAATGGCGCGCCGGTGTCCATCAGCGGCGGCGGGAGCCCACTTTTGTGGCAGCATTTGTTTTGGTTTCTCGGCCACCCCGAAGTTTACGTGCTCGTTTTGCCGGCGTTTGGGATCGTTGGTGAAATTCTGGCAAATAATTCACGCAAACCGCTTTGGGGTTACAAGGCACATGTCTTCTCTGTACTCACCATCGGCTTCCTGTCCTTTCTAGTGTGGGCGCACCACATGTGGCTCACAGGAATGGGCTCGGCGGTGAGCGCATTTTTCCAGACAACCACGATCATCATTTCGATCCCATCGGTGGTTATCTTAAGTGCGTTCTTTATTTCGCTCTGGGGCGGCTCGATCCGCTTCACCGTGCCGATGCTTTTTGTGACCGCGTTCCTGCCCATGTTTGGAATCGGTGGGCTTACTGGGATTCCGCTCGCCTTCAACTCGGCCGATCTTTATTTGCACGACACGTACTACGTGATCGCACATTTCCACTACCTCGTGGCACCGGGCACCATCTTTGCCCTTTTCGGGGGCATTTATTATTGGTTTCCGAAAGCCACTGGTCGAAAGATGAACGACTTCTGGGGCAAGGTGCATTTCTGGCCCACCCTCATCTGTATGAACGCCATTTTTCTTCCCATGTTTTTGCAGGGAATGGCGGGGATGCACCGGCGCTGGTACGATGGCGGGCAGGGATGGAATTTGGCGAACGAACACACGATTTGGGGGTTGACCGGTTTTCAGTGGAACCATCCCATCTCGTGGGCGGCCTGGATCATGGGTCTCGCTCAAATTCCGTTCATCATCAATTTCTTCTGGAGCATCAAGCACGGCGAAAAGGTGAACGACAATCCGTGGGAAGCGACCACGCTGGAATGGACTGCGCCTTCGCCGCCGCCGCACGGAAACTTTATCACTACGCCGGTCGCATATCGCGGCCCTTACGAATATAGCCTGCCGGGACACGAACGGGATTTTACGATGCAGAACGAACCAGTGAAACCAGCCGAACGAACTCGCCGCAAGCCGCCCGCAGAACCTGTTCTCGTCTGACCACTGGGCAATGGAAATTCCGTACACAGTCTCAACGCGGCCCCGACACCGGTCTCTGGAAGGCCAAGGCTGGCATCTAGCTCTTTTTTGGCATCGGAAGTGATGCTCTTCGGCGGAGTTTTTTCGCGTACATTTTTTTGCGGCTCGATGCTCCGCCAGGGATGTGGCAACACGGCGTGCTTAAACGTTCCGGTTGGCACAACGAACACCGCGATCCTGATCATCTCCTCGGTGACAGTAGAAGGAAGCACGCCTGAGGGGCGATAGTGGCACGGATCTCATTGGCTAATTCAAGTCCACCGCAACTTTTGAATTCGTGCTTCATCTGCGAGAATCAAAAAATTTTTGCAGAACAACGCTGTATTGTCTATCCCGGCCCAGGATGGGACAGGAAATGGTCTTCACCCGGTCTCTGTTTTCTGTAATGGCGAGTTTCCCATGCTTTCGGATGCTGGACTACGATTGGTACGTCCGATTCGATAGTGCTCTCGTAATTAGTCTCGCGCGGAATTGGCTCTGGGTCGGTGAGGCGATTAAGATGGACATGCTCCGTCCCTCCTTGCGGAACCGAGATACAATAAGGCCCAGCCGGATCGCGATGGCTGTAGTAGACAGTGATCTCAACGTGTGCCTTCTGGCCCGAAACGTTGAGAAGGGAGACGGTTTCGTCCCCAGTAGCTGGAATCCATCCTTGGACGATGGCCCAATGTTTGCTGCTGATCGTGATAGCTGTGTTTCCCGCCTCGTTGGAAGGTCCACTATTCAAGGTTCGCAAAGATCTGTGATTCATTCTCTTTGTTCTTTTGATTCATCATGGTGCGCCGATCCGACTCAGCGATCAAAATCTCCGGCCGCTTCGGGCTGATACTCAACGTTCGTCACCTTCATTCGGCGTAATCCATCGGGGACCTTCCACTCGAACTCATCCCCGACGCGATACCCGAGCATTCCTGCTCCGATCGGTGCCAGCACCGAAATCTTTTCTTCGTCAATGTTTGCTTCAGACGGGAAAACAAGAGTGAAGGCAACAGTCTCGCCAGTCTCAAAATCACGCATCTCCGCGCGCGAGTTCATCGTGATCACGTCGCTAAACACATCTTTTGGATCAACGATGACAGCTCGGTGCAGCTCTTCGGTCAGAGCTTTCAGATTCCCATGCTTGCGCGGATCGGAAGCCTCTACTTCGATAAGCAAATCTTCGAGGCGTTGCTTGTCCTGGCTAGTGACATAAATGGGATTCTTAATCCCATCATTATCTTGGCGGAACTGTCTAACTTGCGTGGTCATCATCATGGGAATTAAACATCCTCGCGATCGAGTGACTAAGACTTATGTACGATCATAAGGATAGTCTTTTGTTATCGGGTCGCGATGATCCTTTATAGAGGACTCAACGAAGATGATTGTAATTCTAAATCGCGGTGCCGGCCGC
Source organism: Candidatus Udaeobacter sp. (assembly GCA_036002955.1). Classification (GTDB taxonomy): domain Bacteria; phylum Verrucomicrobiota; class Verrucomicrobiia; order Chthoniobacterales; family UBA10450; genus Udaeobacter. Next base: position 22,817 of record DASYSX010000204.1, read on the forward strand.
CATCAGGATGAGACTCAAGCGCAAATTAAGAAGTTCTTTCAGAAGCGGGGCATTGCTGCACGTCTGTTTGTAGCGAGGCATGACGGGGAAATAGCGCAATTTGCAGAGGAAGCAGCGAGCAGCGACGCCGAAGTCATCGTCGCCGCCGGCGGCGACGGTACAATTGATGGGATTGCCACGGTATTGGCTGATACCGGGAAGATTCTCGGAGTGCTGCCACTCGGAACATTTAATCTGTTCGCCAACCGACTCAACATTCCGCTCGATCTCGAAGCAGCCGTGCACACGGCAGTGAATGGAAGCGTCGCTGAGATTAATGTGGGCGAGGTAAACGGCAGGGTCTTCCTTAGTAGATCGAGCGTCGGTCTTTATCCTCTCGCGCTGCGGCACCGCGAAGAAATGTTCCGGCGGTTTGGACGTAGCCGATTCGTCGCGCTCCTGAGCGGGGCAACCGCGCTCGTTCGCAGGGGAAATATCATGACCATGCGCCTAACGACCGAAAGCGGGGCACACCTCTTTCGCAGCCGCTTTGTCTTTGTCTGTAATAACCCGGAAGAACTGCATTACTTTAATTTGCCCGGCCGTGAATGTATCGACGCCGACAAGTTCGCGGTTTACGTGCCCAAACCGCTCGCCATGCCCGGAATGCTGCGCCTGGGCTTTCGAATGCTGAGACGACAAGCGCAGGAGAGCCGTGACTTCGATATATTTTGCAGTCGCGGGGTGCTTTTAGAAATCGAGCCGTCGAGGATACCAGTATCACTGGATGGTGAAGTGGAAATAATGAAGTCGCCATTGCATTACCGACTTCGTTTAGATGCGTTGCGCATGCGCGTGCCTGCGGCAACTCAACCCGATGACAGGCAGAAGATTTGATGAATCCGGAAAGCCGGACAAAGATTCGTCAATTCCCGGGATTGATTCGCAACCAGAGTCACTCAGATCAGAAACCGATCAGATAGTTAGTCAAAGAGTATACGACTTATATCCGCCTGTGATCGACGTATCTTCATGAGACGAGAGCGATGTTCATGAGGCGTTTGGCAGGAGTGTTTCTGTTTGCGGCGATCACGTTGAGTTTCGCGTTTGCTGCGCCTGTCCCGCCACGCTCGCAACTTCGGACAAACGATTACTCCTGGCATCCCGAAACCTCACCGCGGGGGCCGGTGCTGATGGTGATAAGTCTGCCCGAACAACAAGCTTATGTTTATCGCAACGGCGTCCTAATCGAAGCGGAGCTGCATGGTCAAGCTTCCGCCTCCCGCTCACAGCCTTACTACCTGGACGTGACCCACCCGGAAGCAAACAAAGGCGGTGTTGTCGAGTTCCTTTCCAAGAGGTCGCATATCGCCCCAGAGGAAATCGCCACCATTGGAGACATGCCTAACGATGTCATGATGTTTGAGAAAAGCGGCCTGAGCATTGCCATGGATAACGCCAGCTCGCAGGTGCAGGCCCAGGCGAACTTCGTCACATTAAGCAACCAAAAAGACGGCTTTGCGTGTGCAATGGATAAGTTTGTTCTGCCTACGGCTACATCCGCATCCGCTCCTTAAAAATGAACTATTCCACTGCTCCTTCATCGGCCGAACTGGATAACCTGTGCATCAACACGATTCGATTCCTTTCGGTGGATGCGGTGGAAAAAGCCGACAGCGGTCATCCGGGTCTGCCCATGGGCGCTGCTCCCCTAGCTTATGTGTTATGGACGCGGTTCCTTAAACACAATCCGACGAATCCAGGCTGGGAGGATCGTGACCGCTTCGTCCTCTCCGCGGGCCATGGCTCGATGCTGCTTTACAGTCTGCTCCATCTCACTGGCTATGATCTGCCGATCGAACAGATTCAGTTGTTTCGCCAATGGGGAAGCAAGACTCCGGGACATCCCGAGCGCGGACTGACACCTGGAGTGGAGACGACGACTGGTCCGCTCGGCCAGGGATTCGCTAATAGCGTCGGCATGGCGATCGCGGAAGACTACCTCGCCGCGCGCTACAACCGTCCAGGTCACCAAATCGTGAATCATTACACCTATGCGCTGGTCAGCGACGGCGATTTGATGGAAGGCGTTTCGTCTGAGGCCGCATCGCTCGCGGGTCATTTGAAACTCGGCAAACTGATCTGCCTCTACGATGACAACCGCATCACGCTTTCCGCTGGGACCAACATTGCGTTCACGGAAGATCGTGCCATGCGATTCCAAGCGTACGGCTGGCACACTCAGACGGTTGAGAATGGGAATGATCTGGCAGCGATTGAACGCGCACTGAGTGTGGCGAAAAGTGAGAAGCAACGTCCGTCGCTGATTCTCGTGCGCACGCACATCGGTTACGGTTCACCGAACAAGGAAGACACTTTTGAGGCGCACGGCTCGCCGCTGGGCGACAAGGAGGTGAAGCTGACGAAACAAGCATTAGGCTGGCCACTCGACCCAACCTTCTACGTTCCAAAGGAGGCTCTCGCACATTTTCGTCGGGCAGTTAAAAATGGCCAACAAACCGAAGCAGAATGGAACGCGAAGTTTACTGAGTACACCAAAGCATTCCCCGACCTCGCCAAAGAATTCCAGCAAGGAATGGCTGGCGAATTACCCAAGGATTGGGATGCCCGCATTCCGAGCTTTCCGTCCGACCCGCAAGGCATGGCTACCCGCGTCGCATCAGGCAAGGTGTTAAACGAAATTGATAATGAGCTTCCTTCATTGATCGGCGGCTCGGCTGATTTGGATCCTTCCACCCACACCGCATTACGAGCGATGGGAGATTTCGAGAATCCCCGCGACGAGGCAGGCAACTTGCAAGGATCAGCGGGCGGCGGCTGGAGTTATGCCGGACGCAACCTGCACTTTGGTGTGCGCGAGCATGGCATGGGAGCAATCGCAAATGGATTGGCGGCGCATGGCGGCATCATTCCGTTCACCGCCACGTTTCTCATTTTCTCGGACTACATG
>DASYSX010000205.1:0-9513 GCA_036002955.1 Candidatus Udaeobacter sp.
ATCATTCGTTCATATGTGAATCCCGGAAGCTGGAACGGCTTCGTCGTCCAGACTTCGGCGATTGGGTTCGCGCCGAACCAGGTCGCGGGCATGTTCGGCAACACGCCTACGATCGTGTGCGCGGTGCCGTCGAGTGCGATGGTGCGGCCGATCACGTTCGGATCGCTGCCGAGACGTTTCTGCCAGAAATTCCTGGTGACAACCGCGACATCGGCGCCCTCTTCTTCCTGCGGCAGAAAGTTGCGTCCCAAAATTGGACGGAGGCCGAGCAGATCAAAATAGTTCGCAGTCAACCGCCCACCGAAGACCTGCACTGGATCACCAAGACCGGTGAGTGTGAAAAGAAAGAAATTCTCCGCCGCTAATCCATCGAACACCGCTTGGCCATCGCGAAAATGCTGGTAGCGCGGCGCCGACACGCCGATATCGACGAGATCGCGCGATTTATCGCCGCCAAAGATGTGCACCACACGCGATGGTTCTTTGAACGGCAGGCTGCGCAGGAACAAATCGTTTATCAAACTGAAGATTGCCGTGTTCGCACCGATGGCGAGCGCGAGCGTAACTACAGCGATAATGGTAAATCCTGGCGTCTTAGCCAGCGTCCGGAGCGCGTATTTAAAATCGGAGATCATAAGATTCGTAATTCGTTAGGCGATTATGATGAAAAGTTGTCGCAGTGTTTTCATTCCGCACGAAGAGCGATAACCGGATCAACGCGCGACGCTCTGCGCGCCGGCAGCCAGCACGCGATCATCACTGCGATGCCGAGCACGATCGCCGCGCAAATGCACGCGATAAGATTCGGCGCCGGCATTTCGGCCCACTGATTTTTGACCAGGCGCACCACTCCGTAAGTCGCGAGCGCGCCGGCAGTGAAGCCTAACGAGAGTAACACTGCGCCTTGTTGCGCGACGAGCTGAATGATCTGACGCGCGGTGGCGCCGAGTGCGCTGCGGATGCCGAACTCGCGTTCACGTCGGGCGACCTGGAGCGCGAGCAAGCCATACAAACCGACGGCAGCGAGCACGAGCCCTACGAGTCCGAACGATGAGACGAGAACGAAAATGAATCGCTCAGTCGTGCGCGAGCGCGCCGCTGCATCCTGCAATGAGACAAAGTTGTACGCGGCGACATTCGCATTCGCACGCGCCAGCGCGGCGCGGATCGTTGACTCGTTAACCGAGCGGCCATCGCTGTGCAGAACAAAGGTGATGTCATCGAGCGGTGCCGTCGCGCGCGCGAGGATTTGCGCGAGTGGCCGCGCAATCATGCCGAGCACTTCGCCGTCGCGTGGGTCGGCAATCGCTTTCATGTCGCCGACCACGCCTACAATCGTGAACCAAGGGCGAGTTCCATCGAGCCGGCCCCACCGAATTCGTTTCCCAATCGGGGATTCGTCAGGCCAAAAACGCTTCGCGATGCTTTGGCTGATAATGCAGACTAGCGGCGCGTCGGCACTGTCGCTCGCATTGAAATCGCGGCCTTGCAGGATGGGCTGGCCGATGCTCCGGAAATACCCGGGCACGGGCACGCGCGAGTATGCGGTGTAGAAGCCGCGTGGCTCCGGGGCAGGCGCGCCTTCGGCATTGAACAGCATCAGCGTCCACGGCGCGTCCATCGGCGAGGGCGAGACGACGGTGGCGGATTTTACTCCGGGGACTCCCTGCAGTTGCACGAGTGAAGCTTCGAGCGCGGCCTGTTTCGCCGCGGCACTGGGAAAGAACCGATCGGGAATGGTTACATTAAAAGCGAGGCGGTCTTTAGTCTCGAAGCCCCATGGCTGGTCGATCAGCTTCCGAAAATATTGCGTGGCGGTGACACTTGCTGTCAGGAGCGCAGCGGCAATCGCCAGCTCGATCACTACAAACGAACCAAGCAATCTGCGAGCACTACGGTCGAGTGTTGCGCCGCGTGATGTAACACTCATTGCACCACGCAAATCTGTCCGCGCTGCGCGCACAGCAGGCAGCAAACCAAAACCTAAACCGACGAGCGTCATTGCACCGGCAGCAAACGCGAACACCGGCAGATCGAGTCGGGCGGCATAGTCGAATTCGCGCATCGCACTGCCGGTCGCGTCCCCGCCTTCGGGACTCAGCGCGAAAAGCATTGGCGTGATCCAGAACGCGATGAGAAGACCAAGTGCCGTTCCCATCAAAGCCAGCAAAAGCGCCTGGGTAAGTTGTTGCCTAACAAGCCGTCGCCTGCTGGCCCCGAGCGCGGCGCGCAAGGCAAATTCTCCTTCGCGCTCGATCACCCGGGCGAGTAGCAAACCTGCAAAGTTCGCCGCCGCGATCAACAGCGCACAAACGGCGGCTCCGACGATGACCAGAATTTTCGGCCGCAAATCCATCACAAAGCTTTCGCGCAACGGTGGGATGTAAGCGGCGCGCGTGTTCGCCGGATTTGGATCGTCGCGATTGATCCTGGCACACATGCGCTTGACAGCTTCTTCCGCTTTCACCGGCGTGACGCCGGGGCGCAGTCGCGCGACGCCATACAGGTAATGATTGTTGATGGTCGCCGGGTTGTCCGGCTCAAGCGTAAGTGGCAGCCACAAACTCGCGCGATACGGATGCCGGAATGCTTTCGGCATCACACCGATGATCGTCCGTGGTGTTCCATCGATCACGATCGTGCTGCCAAGCACGTCGCGTTGTGAATTCAGTGTGTTGCGCCAAAAGTCGTCGCTGATAATGGCGACGCTCGCTGCTTTGTCGCTCGCCTCTTGTGTCGTGAAGTTGCGGCCCTGCGACGGCGGTAATCCCAGGACATCAAAAAAGTTGTAGGTGACAAGGGCGGCGGGGACGGTTTGAGCTGGCGAACCAACCTTTGCACTAACGACTGATGCGCCGCCGGTTCCACCGGCCACATCTTCAAAAATATCGCGCCCAAACTCCCGGAACCGCGCAACCGTGCGGTCGCTCAGATTCAACGTTCCTGAACGCGCGCCATTTTCATCCAAGGCCTCATAAATCCTAACGAGTCGGTCCGCTTTCGGGAACGGCAACGGACGCAGGAGCACGCCTTCGACCACGGAAAAAATCGCAGTATTTGCACCGATCCCGAGCGCGAGTGTCAGGACGGCGACCAGAGTAAATCCGGGCGACTTGCGTAGCTGGCGAAGAGCGAACTTGAGATCGTTCATATCGTTGCCGTCATCATTCGGCTCGAAGAGCAATAACAGGATCAACACGTGCGGCACGGCGGGCCGGGAGCCAGCAAGCGAGAAATGCAACGCCGGCAATAAGCGTAGCAATTGAAGCGAAAGTGGCCGGATCCCACGCGGCGACGCCGTAAAGCAGGCTGCTTAGGAAACGCGTGGCCATGAATGCGCCGAGCAACCCGATCGCCATGCTGATGACCACCAGCAGCATCGCCTGGCCAACGATCAACCGGAAAATGTTCGATTGCGCGGCGCCGAGTGCGATCCGGATTCCGATTTCGTTTGTGCGTTGCGAGACGGAATAAGCAAGCACGCCGTATATTCCAATCGCGGTGAGAAGCAGCGCGGTGCCTGCGAAGATAGATAACAGCAAGGCGTTGAAGCGGGGCTTGGCAAGCGTTCGCGATATGTATTCGTCGAAAACCCGAACGTGAGTGAGCGGAACATTGCGATCGAGCAAGGCGAGTTGATCACGCACGGAAGTAATAAGCGTGGCGGGATCAGAGAGGCCCGTGCGCGCTACGATCCAGGCGAGGTTGACTGGAATTTGCCTGGCCGGCACGTACATCTCCGGCGTGAAATCTTTCTGCAGCGAAAGATGTTTTACGTTCCCAACAACGCCGACGATCTCACGCATCTTCGGTTTGTCATTGCCGACGGCCCAGCCGGGCTCGATGCGTTTGCCGATCACATTTTGCCCCGCAAAAAATTTCTGGACGAAGCGCTCATTCACTATGACGACCGGCAGCGAATCAAATTTGTCCGTCTCCTGGAAAACTCTTCCGTGTAACAGCGGGATGCCCATTGTCTCGAAATAATCCACCCCGGTGATGCGCATGGGAGCATCGTTCCGCCGTCCTTCCGGCAGTGGATGCTCTTCCATGTCGAAATCAGTCGTGATATTACTTCCGGTCAGCGGCAGAGGCAGAATGATACTGGCGGAATTGACTCCTGGAATGCCTCGGACCTTCGCAAGTAATTGATCGAAAAATGCGTTTACGTTGGCTGGTAGCGGATAGGAGGCATCCGGCAAATCGACGCGCGCGGTGAAAAGATTTTCGGTCCGTAGCCCGGTCTGGACCCGACCAAGCCGGGCGAATGTTTGAATCAATAAACCGGCGCAAACCAGCAGAATCAGTGCGAGCGCGATCTCGCCCATGACCAGTCCATTACGCAGACGAAGCTTGTGTTCGCCTCCCGTGCCGATTCGCGCACCCGTTTTGAGTGCGCTGTTAAGATCGACACGTGACGCATGCCACGCCGGCACCAATCCGAAAACGACGCCGGTAGCGATGGAAATGAGTAGAGTGAAAGCGAGGACGGCGCCATCAAGTTGGATCGCGCTGATGCGCGGAATATTTTGAGGCACGGTCACGATGAGCGCCTCGGTCCCCCAGTTCGCGATCAACAGACCGAGCAAGCCGCCTATTCCGGCGAGCAACAAACTTTCCGTGAGTAATTGACGAATGATTCGCCTGCGACTCGCGCCAAGCGCCGCCCGCAAAGCGATCTCCTTTCCGCGCACAGACGCGCGCGCGAGCATCAGATTCGCAACGTTTGCATTGGCGATGAGCAATACACAAACGACCGCACCGAAGAGCACGTAAAGCGCGGTGCGCACGTCCCCGATCAGCTCGTCGCGAAGCGGGGCGACGGTGGCACCAAATTGCGTATTCGTTTCCGGATATTGTTTTTCCAGCGAAGCCGCGATCGTTCGCAGATCGGCTTCGGCCTGGGCCACGTTCACGCCCGGCTTAAGCCGGCCAAATGCTAGAAGCATATGATTGCCGCGCTGTTCTGTGTTCGGCTTCGTTCCGTCCGCGTTCGCTGCGTCCTCCGCAAATGTGACGTACATTTCGGTGGCCGGTGTTTCGAAAGGAAATTGAAATCCGCGCGGCATGATTCCGATGACGGTGTAAGAATGGCCCTGGATGCGCAGCGTGCGGCCAATCGCGGCCTTGTCGCCATTAAAGAGCCGCATCCACAAATCGTGAGTGAGAATAACCTTGAACCCTCCCGGTCCGCCGCCGGCTTGTTCATCCTCGCGAACAAACGCGTGGCCGATCGCCGGCTTCACACCGAGGACATCGAAGAATTCCGCGCTGATCTTTAACCCTTGGACATTTTGCGCACCTTGTTCGTTAACGAGTGCATAACTGCCACCGCGATAGCTCGACATGGAATCGAAAGTCCGGTTTTGATTTCGGAAATCGAAGAAGTCCGGATAAGAAAGCGAGTTGAACTGGTTGGCTCTGTCTGGGTCCTTCAGATTTGTGCTCCCAACAGCAACAAGCCGATCCGGCGACGGAAACGGCAATGGCTTTAACAACACCGCATTGACCACGCTGAAGATGGCGGTGTTCGCACCGATACCAAGCGCCAGCGTGAGCACCGCAACAAAAGTAAAGCCCGGCGATTTGCTCAGCTGGCGAAAAGCGAGTTTTAGGTCATTCATGTCATTCAGTGCGCAATGCTTGAATGGGATCGACATGCGTCGCGCGGCGTGCCGGAATTAAACAAGCGAGCAATGCCGCGAGCGCCAGCAGGATTGCGGTCGCGCCAAGCAACAACGGATTGTAGGGCGAAATCTGGTAAAGCTGCGCGGTCAGCAAGCGACCGACGGCAAATGTTCCGGCCAGACCAATAATTAAACCGAGGATGACCGGATTCATTCCCTGCCGGACGACGAGACGCAATACATCCTGTGTCTGCGCGCCGAGCGCCATGCGCACGCCAATTTCGCCGGTGCGTTGTTCTACGGTGTAAGCGACGGCACCGTAGATTCCAACAATAGCAAGGAGCCCGGCGATACCGGCGAACACACCCAATAACGTCATCGTCAGTCGCTCCTGGCCGAGCGATTGCGTTACGATTGCGTCGAGCGTGTTTGGTTGCAGAATCGGCAATCCGTTGTCGATCTTGTTCAAGGCCAACCGAACAATTCCCAACGTTGCCTCCGGTTTCGTTGCGCTACGCACCATCACGTTGCAAAACGGAAAACTGCGCTGCGGCCACGGCCGATAAAACTCGACATCGTTCGCTTTGGCGAGTTGCTGTGAACGCACATCGCCCACTACGCCGATCACTTCCGCCGCAAGACCGTTACCGTTTTCTGTGCCAAAAAGAATCTGGCGGCCAATCGGATTTTCATTCGGAAAAAGTTTTTTTGCTGTCGAATTGCTCAGGACCACCACGAGAGGAGAATCCAGTTTGTCCTGCTCAGTGAAATCGCGACCGGCCAGGAGCGGGATCCCGAGGGTGCGAAAATATCCGGGCGAAACGCTTCGTGTCAGCCCAAGTTGTCGCTGGTTGACCGGGACTGGGTTACCGTCCGCCCGCGCGTAGGGCGATCGCGAGGAATTTCCGGAGAGCGGAACAGCATCCACGATGGCAGCGGCTTCGACTCCGGGCGCGGTTCGCAATTCGATTTGCAAGCGCTCGGCAAAACGAGCCTGCGAAGCCGGATCAGGATATCCCGCTGGCGGCAATCCGATGCCTCCTGTCCAGATGCGCTCGGAGCGGAAACCGGCCTCCTGCCGGCTGAGCCGGACAAAACTGGAAACCAGCATCGCGGCTCCGGCCAGGAGCACCACCGATAATCCAACTTGCCCGGCGATTAAACCTCGGCGGAAACGATGTTGACTGCGACTGCCACTCGTTCCGCGTCCGCCCTCTTTAAGTCCATCGACCAGGTCGGCGCGCGAGCTTTGCCACGCCGGATAGAGGCCCATGAGCAGGCCGGTAATGAGTGATAGTCCCAATGTGAAAATGAGCAGGGGCAACTGCAATTTTACTCCCCCTTCGAGCGGAATGTTTTGACCAGCCAATTTCGGAACGACCGAGACCGTCCAAATCGCCAGACACAATGCAATGCCGCCTGCTATCACGCTGACGAGCGTGCTTTCGAACACGAATAAGCGGACGATTCCGCGTCGCTCCGCGCCGAGCGCCATGCGCAACGCGATCTCGCGCTTGCGGCCCGTGAAACGCACCAGCAGCAGGTTCGCGACATTGCTGCATGCGATGAGCAATACCGCGCTCACTGCCGCAAGTAGTGTGATGAATGCCGGACGCAAATCTCCGGTGACATCTTCCGCTGCTGAGATCAGGTACGGCGACCAGGTGTTGTCGGCCGTTTCTGGATGTTGCTCTTTGTAGCTTTGGAATAATGCCTGCATCGCCGCCTGCGCCTGTGAGGTCGAAATGCCAGGCTTCAAACGCGCAGTCACGCGCATGAAGCTCACTCCGCGCATTAATCGCTCCTTCGTCAGGCTCGGCGGCTCGAACGGTTTGTTCGCAAAAATCTCCGAGTCACGTCCGAACCACGAAATCGGCAGGTTCGGCAGCACGCCGATGATGGTGGTGGGCACTCCGTTCAGTGTGATGCTGCGGCCGAGGATCGTCGGGTCGGAGTTGAACCACTTGCGCCAGAAACTCTCCGTCACCATCACAACGTCTCCTTTGCTCTCTTCTTCAGGCAAAAAATTGCGGCCGAGAATAGGATGGATGCCAAGCAATTCGAAATAGTTGGCGGTGACGTTGCTGCCAAGTAATTGAACGGGCTCTCCCAATCCGGTTAGGATGAATCCGTTGCCCCAATCCGCCGCGATGCTCGAGAAAACGGTTTGTCCGTCGCGGTAATGCCAAAACTTGGGCACGGAAAACGGCATCTGTTTCAAATCGCGTTCTTTCGATTCGCCATAAATGCGCACGACACGCTCCGGCTCGGAAAAGGGCAAACCGCGCAGGAAAAGATCCTGTATCAAACTAAAGATCGCGGTATTCATGCCGATGCCCAGCGCCAGCGTAAGCACGGCAAGCAACGTGAACCCCGGCGATTTGCGGAGTTGGCGAAGGGCGAATTTTAGATCGTTCATATCATTCTGTCCGCAGAGCGATAATTGGATCGACGCGTGACGCGCGTCGGGCTGGAATCCAGGAAGCGAAAACTGTCGCGACGAACAGAAGCGCACCGACGGCCAGATAAATTCGCGGATCGATCCCTCTCACGTCGAAAAGCAGGCTTTGCAATGCGCGCGACAGGGCAACGGCTGCAACCAAACCAAACGCCGAACCGATCAAGAGCAATTTCAGACCGTGCGAAAGGACGAGCCCGCGAATCTGAACCGGGCGCGCGCCAAGTGCCAGTCGAATGCCGATTTCACGGACGCGTTTAAGCGTCGTGTAAGCGAGAAGCCCGTAGAGGCCGATAGTGGCGAGTATAAGAGCGAGTCCACCGAAGACGGAGAAAAGAAAGCTGAGCAACCGTTGGCTTCCCCACGTTTCGCGCACGCGGTCGGTCATCAGACGCTCATCGAACAGCGGCAGCGAGGGATCAATCGAGGTTGCGGCGTCGTGAATCGCCCGCTCGAGCGAGGCGGAGGCCATTGTCGATCTTATGAACAACGTGAGGCCCGTTCGCTGAGCCTGCCCTAACGAACAGTAGATCACCGGCAGCGGGGCCATCTCGTCGATCGCATGAAAACGCATTTTCGCGACGACGCCGACGATCTCACTCATGACCCAACCCTCATTGTCGTTGCCTGCGTCAACTCCGAGACGCTTGCCGATTGGATCTTCTCCGGGAAAATATTGGTCGGCCATCGCTTGATCGATAATAATGACCCGCGGCGAATCTTTTGTGTCGCGCTCGTTGAACGTACGGCCGCGAAGCAGCGGCACTTTGAGCGTCTGAAAATAATCGCCGCCGACCACCTCAAGATCGCTGTTCAACATCTCTGAAGGTTGCGGGCGGGGGTTTTCTTCGCGCCAAAAGCCAGTTTGCCAGCTACCCATGAGCGGCCCGTTCGAACTGATCGCCGCGTTCTGCACCCCGTGAATCGTGCGCACTTTGTCCAGAAGGGCCCTGGCGAATGTGTCGATCTTGTCGCGATTGTTGTAAACACGCCACGGCAACTCGAAACGTGCGGTAAAAAGAGCGCGCGGCTCGAAACCTAACGAGAGCGATTGCAGCCGCGAAAAACTTTTTAGAACCAAGCCTGCCGCGACCAGCAAAGTGAGCGTGAGTGCAATTTCGCTAATCACCAGCCAATCCCGGGCACGTTTGGCTGATGGAGGATCGCCACTCGCCGAAGACCCTTCTTTCAACGCAATCTGGATGTCCGCGTGCGAGGCGCGCCATGCCGGCCACAATCCGAAAAGCACCGTGGTGACCGATGCGACCAGAAAGGTGAATCCCAGCACACGCAGATCAAAGGAAACTTCTTGAAACCGAGAAACGTCTCCCGGACTCAGCGCGATCAATCCGTTGCGAACCCAAACGGCAAACAAAAAGCCGAGCGCTCCGCCAACAAGCGCTACTAAAAAACTCTCGACCAATAGCT
>DASYSX010000206.1:0-9341 GCA_036002955.1 Candidatus Udaeobacter sp.
AGTACGCGCATTTACTGAAATCTTAAAATCGACTGCAATGCGTTCAACATGGAATCGACAAATTCGAAAGCAACGGTTTTACTCGCGCAGTAAGCAATGGACACGGCGACGAATAAAAGAGCTGTCGTTATCGTAACGATAATGTTTGCCGTGCTCGCGGGCGGTCCAACGTCTTTCGCCACGACGAAAGGGTTAAGCCAAATCGTGACGCCGGATTTGGAACCGGCCGGCGACTTTTCGTTGAGTTTCCAAGTCCAGGACAAGCGGATTGCAAATCCGTATCAGTTGCAAGGCGAGCTGGGACTAACTGATTGGGGTGAGGTAGCAGTGTTTCGCGGGTTCCAGCCTGACGAATGGATCTTCGGCACGGAGATCGGATTATTAAGGAAGGAGCCTTATCTTCTTTCGATTGGGTTCATCAATTGGTCGCCACATCTGAATGAAGATCCTCAGCCGTTTATCGAAGCTGGCTATTGGGGAGAACATAACAAAATATGCGCCGGCCTGATTCATGCCGGCTACAAAAACGAAGCCATTCTCGGCTACGCCTACGACTTTAACGAGAGATGGCGGTTACAGGTGGATTGGCAAAGCGGCTCCGAGAATTCATCGACAATCGGCTTCACCTGCAACGTCACACCGGATTTCCAGTTCAACCCCGCGCTTTACATTAGCAATGGCCCGAATCACGACTTGTTCGGTTATGTCGTCTTCACATACACATTCCATGTTTGGGGCAAGAAAGACACACAGCCGCCAGCAAAACACATCGACCGCGTTGCAGGCGCGAAATAATGTCTGAAAACCCTGAGGCTCCCCGAAGTCGGATCAGCGCGGGTCTGCTTATGTTTCGGCGCAAGAATGATGAAATAGAAGTTCTGTTGGCGCACCCCGGCGGACCGTTCTTCGTCCGCAAAGATGACGGCGTATGGACAATTCCAAAAGGTGAAGCAGCTCCCGGAGAAGATTTACTGACGCGTGCTCAAATTGAGTTTGAAGAGGAAACAGGATTGCTTCCTGAAAATGTTGGACAATGGATTGAGCTTGGCTGGATCCAGCAAAAAGGCGGCAAGATTGTGCACGCCTGGGCATTCGAAGGAAATTTGCCCGAACCGTTTGAGTGCAAATCAAACCTGTTCGAACTGGAATGGCCGCCGCGTTCCGGAAAATACCAAAGTTTTCCAGAAGTAGATCGGGCGTGCTTCTTCTCTGACAAAGCGGCCAGGCGCAAATTAAAGTCCAGACAGGTTCCTTTTCTTGATCGTTTGCGCGCTGCTCTTACCGACCGCAACACGGGTCTGATGAGACCCCGAGCGACGATTTCATGAAAAATCGCGCGCCCGGACATGGAAATACTCACGGTTTTCGATCAAACGTTTATTCAGCCGCTGGAACCGCGACAACATCAAAGTTGTCAGGCGCGTGGTCGTGTCCGTAGTCGGTGCCACGGTCCTGCTGATCGGGATCGCGCTGCTTGTGTTGCTTGGTCCGGCGTTCGTGGTGATTTCAGTGGGACTCGCAATTCTCGTCACGGAGTACGTTTTGGCACGCCGGTGGCTCAGAAAGGCTCGCCGAATTGCGAGCGATGTTGTCTCCGGTCCTAAACGAGCCTCAGTCTGATCTAGTCTTATCGAGTCATCGAGGCGAGCCCCAGAAAGGCGCAGCCGATCGCGCCGAATACTAAGCTCACGAGCCAGAAACGACGCTTCTTCGTGAGCGCTGAGATTGCAGCGATCGCAATCGCGATTTGGAACATTGTCACGGCGCGTGCGAATACTTCGTGTTTGTGAAAATATGACTTCGCCGCGGCTTGCTTGCGCTCGGCTTCCGATTTTATCTCTTCCTGCTCTTTCTCGTAACGAGCGCGCTTGGATTGGTCCTGTTCGTCAGGCACACCGCTAAAGGCCAGCTTCACATCGACGACGGAGGACTTTATACTCTTCGCCTGGTAATAGCTCCACTGGCTGGAGGCTTCGATCTGGTTCATCATCGCTTCGTTGGCGTATTCCCCAGAAAGCAGGCTGGCGATGGCAGCCAGAACGGCGAGAATCGCGGTGCTCAGGGCCACCCATGAAATCCAAGCCTCGCCGGTGTGTTCAGCGCTTTCCTTCACATGCTCGTGCAAATGCTCGAGCGGGACTTCTGCTTCTTCCATGCGAGTTGGCCTTAAAATCGACAATATTAGTTTAACACAAGATCCAGAAGGGAGAGTGTTACAGAACAAACATCGCTGCCGCAGCGCCAAACATCACAAGCGTAATGACCCCCACCCCTGCAAGCGACAACCATGAGCTGGGTTGGCGTCGCATCAGCTGGCCATCAGACGCCACCATAAGGATGCCTACGAGTAAAAACGGCGCCAACACGCCATTAATAACCGCTGTCCAGAAAAGAGCTTTAACAGGATTGATATTGAGAAAATCCATCGCGATCCCGAATAAAGTGGAAACGATCAGCACGATATAAAATGGCTGGGCGCTTTTGAACGGAAGATCGAGTCCTTCGCGCCATTTGAATGTCTCGGCAAAAGCGTACGCGGCGGAGCCGGCCAGTGTCGGAATCGCGAGCAAACCCACGCCGATCAACCCGGCGGTGTAAAGGAAATAAGCCAGGGAGCCGGCGAGCGGCCGGAGTGCTTCGGCGGCTTGTTTGGACGTTTCAATTTGGGTGACGCCGTTCTGATGCAGCGTCACAGCAGCCGTCAGGATGATGAAGTACATGACCAAGTTCGAAAAGAATGTGCCGATACCAACATCTAGTTTGCGATCGATGATCTCGCGTTTGGTCGCTCCTTCGCGCTGCACGAGCATCCGGCGGCCCATCGATTTTTCGTGTTCCACTTCTTGCGATGATTGCCAGAAGAATAGATATGGACTGATGGTTGTGCCGAGAATCGCGACGAGGTTTTGCCACGTGTCATGATCTTTCGGCCAAGTCGGCACAAATGTATCGCGAGCGATCGCGCCCCAGTCGGGCCGCACAACGAATGCTGTGATGACGTAGGCAAACAAACAAAGTGCGAGCCATTTCAAGATCATTGCGATCTGATAATAACGACAACGGACTGCCCAAAAGGCGATCCCCACACCGAAGATAATGACCAACAGATGCGAATTGATGCCGGTTAGCATCTCGGCGGCATCCGCCATTCCCGAAAGATCGGCGCCTACATTAATCGAGTTCGCACCGAAAAGAGCGAGTGCTGCAACGATCAACATCCACCGCGGAATTTTGCGTCGTAATGCGCCAGCTAGTCCGAGTCCTGTTACCATGCCGATACGCGCACACATGAATTGCACGCAACCCATGAGCGGCCAGGTGATGAATGCCGTCCAGAGTAGTGATGTGCCGAGCTGCGCGCCCGTGATTGTGTAGGTAGCGACACCGGAGGGATCGTCATCAGCCGCACCAGTGATCAGGCCGGGCCCCAACAGCGAGAAGAAACGTCTCACAGGATTGGGTTTCTTTGACGGATCTGTCTTTGCCATGCCGTAATCGTTTCCTGCCTATTCGCTTCTGCGGGCAAGGCTCAGCGTCTTTTTCGTGAACAACAGCCCAGGACTCTTTCCCTTCAACATGGAATCGACAAGCCGTGCAGAAGCGGTTTAATTCGGCAGCGAATCCCGATGAGCACCGCACCACTGGTCTGCCAGGTTTGTAAAAAGTCGAAGTCGCCAAACAGCGGAATGATCGCCGAATTAATTCGGCCGTCTCTGCTGGAGTTCATCAAAAAGAAAGTGCCCGACGTCGACATCAAAGCGTTCATCTGCTTCGAAGATCTGGGCGAATTTCGGAAGGATTACGTCAAGGAAGTTTTGGAAGACGAGATCGGCGAGCTTTCCGCGCTCGACCAGGAAGTCATCGAAAGCCTGGAACAGCATGAGATTCTCTCGAGCGACATCATTAAACAATTCGAAAGGAAACTGACGTTTGGCGAGCGACTCTCCGACCAGATCGCCGAATTCGGCGGCAGTTGGAAATTCCTGATCACGTTTGGAGCGGTGATTCTTTTCTGGATCGGCATCAACGCCGTCATGCTCGCGACACACGCGTTCGACCCGTATCCATTTATATTGCTAAATCTGGTCCTCTCCTGCCTGGCTGCGGTGCAGGCGCCGGTTATCATGATGAGTCAAAACCGTTCCGAGGCGCGCGACCGGTTGCGGGCGGAAAACGATTACAAAGTGAATTTGAAAGCGGAGCTAGAGATTCGGCACTTGCACGAAAAACTCGATCACCTCTTACGTCGTCAATACAACCGGTTATTCGAAATTCAGCAGATTCAGATAGAACTGCTTCAAGAAATAGCGCGCCCCAAACGGTAGCCGTTTCGTTTTTTGGGAATAGGGAAGGTATTAGATACGCCTATAAATGGGGCTATCATGTTGAGCGAAGCGAAACATCTCTGTTTATTTCTGGTCTTGGATTCATCCAAATTTGATCCGAGATTCTTCGCTCCGCTCAGAATGACATTATGCGAAAAATAGTTCTTCTCGCGTTAGGCATCGTTTGCTACTCAGGCGTAACCGTCTTTGGTCAATGGTCCTCTGCTAACTCGGGAACAACGAACAACTTGAACGGCGCCTGTCTGCTTGATTCAGGAATCGCTTTTGCAGTCGGGGATGCCGGCACGATTTTGAAAAGCACCGATGCCGGAGCGACGTGGGCGCCTCTTCAGTCGGGAACAACAAACATTTTGCACGCGGTGTACTTTTTTGATGGTAATCAGGGCGTGGCAGTCGGAGACGAGGGATTGATTCTACGTACCACCGACGGTGGGGCCATATGGCAGAGCGTGGCCAGCGGCGTGGAGGACGCGCTTAGATCCGTCTTCTTTAGTGGGGCAAACGGAATTTCCGGCGGCGATTCCCAAACGATTCTCTATTCGACTGACTCCGGCGCCTCGTGGCAGATCGGCCAAAGCGGGTTTTTCGGCGGTGGTTTTCCAGGTGCTCATATGCTGAGTCCAACCATAGGTTTTGTAGCCGGACAAAATTCGATCTTTCAACCTTTGGTGCAGGCTACAACCGATGGCGGTGCCAGTTGGGAAGCTCACGCATTTTATTTTGATAAAAACGAAGGCGGTTGCACCGACGTCCGTTTCCTCGATGTGAATACGGGTGTCGTCTCAGGGTTCGTTTTTGACGGAAGAGGCGCGATTGCGAGGACCACTGACGGCGGCGTGAATTGGTCAACACTATTCTTCGATCAGGCAATAGAGGGCGTTGATTTCCCACTAACAAATACAACAAACGTTGGATTTGCGGTGGGCTGGGGCGGACGAATCTTGCACACCACAAATATGGGAATCGGCTGGACCGATCAGACCAGTGGGACGTCCGCAAATCTCAACGACGTTTCCTTCGCCAGCGACGCATTGCGAGGAATCGCAGTTGGCGACAGTGGCACGATTCTATGGACTGCAAATGGCGGTGGACCGGCGCCCACACCGACCCCTAGTCCAATAGCAAGCGTCACTCCGACGGTCACTCCTATCGTTACACCGAGGCCTACTCCGGCGCCCAGGCCTCGTCCTACACCGCCGTCTCGCCCGTCTATTCTTTCTCGTCCATTGCGTTGAAACGTCAGTAGCTAAACCTAACGATGAAGAACTCTTCGACTCCCAACCGCTTCAATTCTAACTCGCGTCTGTTACTTGGGTCAGCGGTCGAAACAGCAGCATCAAACACATCGCCGCCCGGCGGTGCGCTCAGCGCACACATGGTTTTCAATCGTTGCCCCAGTGGGACACCCACTCCGACACCGACCCCGAGTTCCACTCCTACGCCGACTGCGACCCCGACGCTAAGAGGGACTCCAGTTGCACGGCCGCGTCCAACACCTGCGCCTCGCCCGAGTCCTTAAGTTCTGTCGCGGGCTGCGCACCGTGATTTTTAGCGAGGGAGGAAATCAAGGTGCTGCTGGCGCGGTACTAATCCAGTCTCACACGATTCTATTGAATCGCTGGCTCGCGCCTCGCATTTCGCTGGTAACAGTTCTGTTACCTTTTATTGCAACGTTTGATAGGTTTTGCCGCTGTTACTAAAAGATTCCGCTTGCCTTCTTCGCGGGTGACTGCGCAATATTTTGGTTATTGAACCGCAGAGTGTCAGCTGCGTTTTAACACAAGATATCCTGAATGCTGACGCGTAGAAGAGGACCAATAATATGAAAATATCTCATGGAATACGCTTGATTTTTTGGGTCATGGCCATCTTTGCACTCGGATTTTTGGTGCGAGCTGAATCTGGCCAGAGGCGGCCAGGTATACCTGCGCAAAAACATGCCGGGCCACCGATCCGAGTATTGGATCAAAACGGCCAGCCAGCCGTGAGCGGTATTCCATCGCCTAACGGCAATACCGTCGATGTGGCGGTAGGGCCGGGTGGAGGGTTTACGTTCGACCCGGACATAGTCAACATCTCGGTGGGCGACACGGTGCGATGGACCTGGGGCAGTAGCGGACACAGCGTCACCAGTGGACCTCCTTGCCAGGCCGATTCGCAATATTGCTCGCCTAACGACATGAATTGCTCTCCGGGCAGCCTCTCCAATTTAGGTACGGTCTATCAACATACCTTTACGAATGCTGGTAGTTATTCATATCACTGCCTATCACATTGTCTTCTTGGCATGACCGGTGTGGTCAATGTTTCGGGTGGTTGCACGCCGTCGGGATGGTCGGCGGGTCCAAACCTTCCCAGTGTTGGTGCACGCCTTACTGGGGTGTACTTCCAAGCCAACGGCAAGTTTTACGCCATGGGGGGCCGCAGCAGCGATACCGCCGGGAGTGAATTCACTCACCCGTTTGAATACAACCCGGTTGCCAACAGCTGGACCACCAAATCGGCCACCTATCCTGATAACCACGTGAACAACATGGCTTGCGGTGTTCTCACCGATGCTGGAACGCCATACATTTATTGTATAGGAGGTAGCGCGGTTACCATACCGGACATTTCAGATCGCGTGTTCCGCTATGACCCTGTCGCGGACGTGATCAGCCCGGTTGCTGCTCCCTGGCCCGCTGTCATGGGAATGGTTCTGCCCGGTGGCTTCACAGTCTTGAACAACAAGCTCTATATCCTGGGCGGATTCGACACTATTACGAACGGCGGACAAGGGACTAACCAGATATGGGAGTTTACTCCTAGCCCGGCTGCCTGGGTGCAGAAGAGTACTGTCCTGCCAGTTCCGCTCGGCTACATACCCACGACGACCATCGGGAGCCTCATCTACACAGGCGGCGGCAGCGATATCACGGCTGGCGCTCTTACCGATACTACAAACTCCTTTGTTTATAACCCGGTGGCGAATACTATCGGCACGATAGCCGCGATACCGCGAGCGACAGGCGAGACGAGAGCGCTGAACTTCAACGGCCTCATGTTGGTCATGGGTGGTGGCAGAACCGCGCCCAACCCGTCCAACGAGGTGGACGCCTATGATCCAGGCACTAACATGTGGACCGTAAATTCACCTGTCCCTGCGTTCACGAACGCACGGCGGAACTTCGCGACCGACACCGACGGCACGACCAGGATTTGGTTGACAGGCGGCTATGATGTTGACGGCCTAACACTGCTGGCATCGACGGAAATCTTCTGCCAAGGCGGCGGTGGGACGCCAACGCCAACACCGACTGCAACTGCGACCGCAACAGCAACAGCAACAGCAACCGCCACGGGATCTGCAACGGCGACACCAACGGGTACTGCGACTGCGACGGCCACCGCCACAGCATCTCCAACGGCGACACTTCCACCAGGAGTTCGCCCGACGCCAACACCGCGTCCTCGGCCAACACCAGCGCCTCGTCCATAGTGCCTGTAGCCACTTCGCTGTGCGAAGCGCAAGCGTTGAACGACTGTAAGTGCGGTTGACGCGTCTCACGGAGACGCGTCAACAGTTGCATTCTATTTGACGGCTCGCGCAATGGTGACACCCAGGCCCCGCGCCACGCCCGCCCCCAGGCGTGCGCCATTAGGAAAAAATCAGTCACGGATTACCGACAGGTCGAACGTTTCTTCGTTTGGCCCAAAGATTCTACTTGCGTTGTTTGCAACCGCTTGCGCAAATTCCGGGGACTGAGCGTGGAGCGTCAGCGCGATTCGACACAACGAAATCCCCAATGCTGGCGCATAAAAAAAGACCAACAGTATGAAAATATCTAATGCAGCACGGTTGATTTTTTGGCTCGCGGCCATTTCCGCCATTGGAATTTTAGTGCGGGCTGAATCCAGCGAGAAGCGAGCAAATATGGCGAACACAACGAGCGCACCCTTGCGCATTGTCGATCAAAACGGTCGGCCGGTTGTCAATGGCGTGCCATCGGCTACCAGCCAGATTATTGACGTCATGGTGGGGCCGGGTTTCTCGTTTTCGCCGGAGACGGTCAACATCGCGGTGGGTGACACAGTGCGATGGACCTGGGCCAGTGGCGGCCACAGCGTTAGCAGTGGTCCTCAGTGCTTCGCGGATTCGCAATTTTGTTCGCCTAACGACATGAATTGTTTTCCAGGAACTCTTTCTAACACCGGCACTGTTTATCAGCACACGTTTAACACGGCTGGGAGTTATTCCTACATCTGCTTTGCACACTGTTTCCTTGGCATGGCTGGCGTGGTCAATGTCACGGGTAGTTGCGCACAGTCAGGTTGGTCTCTCGGTCCGGACATGCCTACCCCCTTGGTTAGAGCGGTTGGGGTTTACTTCCAACCTAACGGCAACTTTTACACTGTAGGCGGTCGCACCGCGGACACCGCAGGGTCTGACTTCCAGCACGTCCTTCAGTACACGCCCGGTTCCAACAGCTGGACCCAGAAACCTTCTACGTTGCCCGACAATGAAATGAACAATATGGCTTGCGGCGTGTTAACCGTTTCAGGCACGCCTTCTATTTATTGCGTGGGCGGTTCTGCTGCCGGGGCGACCGTAGCCACTGGCCGCGTATTCTCCTACAACCCGGTGAGCGATACTGCGGCCACCTTGACCGGAGACGATTGGCCGGGCGCCATGGGATCGATTCTACCGGGTGGATTTACCGTAGCTAACAACAAGCTCTACATCCTGGGCGGGTTCAATATTAATGTAGCGTCCATCAACCAGATCTGGGAGTTTGATCCCAACGGTCCTGTAGGAGCCAAGTGGACACAAAAGACAAACACGCCTGTGGGGATCATGTATGCACCCGCCTGCACGATCAATGGAATCATTTATGTAGGAGGCGGATCAGATTACCAGGGTGGCACGGTAGTGGACACAACCACTTCTTTCAGCTTCGATCCACTAGCTAACAGCATTGGCACGATCGCTACCATACCGAGAGCTACCGGTGAGAC
>DASYSX010000207.1:0-7546 GCA_036002955.1 Candidatus Udaeobacter sp.
TACAGTCCGAGCGACAGTACGTTGGTTCATGAATTTCGGCTTGAGTGGAGATCGCGGTTTCCATTTTTTGCCGTCGCTAGCGACGAGTTCCGCAAAACGCGCGCCGATGAACGCTGGCGTGTCGGTCTTACGATAGCCTTCGACCGGCGCACGCAAGAGCTTCGACATGCGCTGCAAGATCTCAACGGCTCGATCTTCGGTGTTGCCGCCAAGACGAATCACTGCGGGAATATCGAGATCGAGTTCCCAAAATGCCTTCGCCAAACCGTACGCCGACCAGAATTGTTCCTGGCTCGCAACACCAGAGCCGGAACCGAAATAACCAACCAGTTCGGGTTGGGCGAGAATGATTCGCGCCGCCCGATAGACCTTTGATGCAGATGGATTGCCGCTCGTATCGGTGAAGTTTGCGATCGTGAACCCCGCATTGACGATGGCATCCATCGACATCATTGACCCGCCGCCGCCTGCGCCGTGAAATCCGACCAGTCCCTTGGATTCCTTAGGTGACGCCGTTGCTAATTGTGCGAAGTAGAATGTGCCGCGATGATCGTTTTGTTCGACGGCATAAGCGACCTTCTCGAGAGCCGTCGGGGGGTGATCGAACTCGCGCGCAATCTCGATCTTTAGCTCGGGATGCCGGCCAACGGCGTAATCATCAATCGTGATGCGGCAGTCGGCCGCCACGAACTCGCCGGCTTTGGTCAGCACCAGCGGGTTGATCTCCAGCGAACGCGCTTCGACGCTGCGTGCGGTGGCGAACAATTTTCGGATCGAGTCGTTTAGCTGCTTCGAATTTTTCGCCGAGAGTCCGCATGATGCCACTGCTTCATCGACTGCTGAATCCAATGGTCCGCGATCCACATCGCATGGAATTCTTCGGGTCGCAGCCGCGCGCTCTTCGATTCCGGAGCCGCCCCCGGCAGCGAAAATGATCACTGGCGCGCGGGCAGCGTCATCGATCGCGAACGAAAGAAAAAACTCGCGATCGATATCGATCTTTTCTTCCACCAGCACAGCTTCGACCGGAAACTGCCCCACTTTGATCTTCAACATTCGCCCGGCGTGCGCTCGCATATCCTCCGGGTTTTTGGCGAAAGCGACTCCGCCGATCCCTGCGCGTCCTGTGGTCCAAGCCTGGATCTTAACGACAACTTCGCTGCCCAGTTCCCTGGCAGCTGCGACAGCTTCCTCGGCAGTCGAGGCAGCGCGGCCGCGCGGAATTTTGAATCCATTCGCAGCGAGAATGGCTTTGCCTTGATACTCGTGAAGTCGCGCCATGATGAGATGTGTCGCGCGATTTTAGCGAGATTTCCGGTGCACGCACGCGTGCGTTACCTAACCGCCGACGGCTTGATAATGCCCGAGGCCGCGTTTCCACATGAAGCGCGCCCACATCCACGCGAGGAATAGCCAAGCCATTTGAATGGAAAGCGCTTGCACTAGATCTGGCCCCTTTAATCTCCCGAGAAAGATCGCCACCGGACAAAACAGTTCATAATAAAATGGCAGCCATTTCATCACCGCCTGCACGGCAGCGGGCATGATGTCGATCGGAAACATCTGACCTCCGAGGAAATATTCGAAGGAATAAACGATGAACACGATAGTGGAAATTTCCAAAATCCAGAATGCAAACATCGCCAGACTGTAAGTGATGAAGAATTGGATGAACGCGGCCATCACGGTGGAGATCGCCGCTAACACGTACACCAGCGGATCGTTGGGCAGCACGACGTACTCGCGGAAATAAATGAAGATCACCACGATCGGCGGCAGAGTGACAAAGCTGTAAACGAGACGGCCACTCAAAAAAATGCTGGTACGGTACGCGAGATAACTCATCGGCTTCGTGAGCAGCGCATTGATCTGGCCTTCCCGAATGTCGGCGGCTATTTGCCATTCGTCCTCTGTCGGGACGACCAGATTGCTGACCAGAATCGTGAGCAAATAATAATAAATCATCGAGCCGTAATCGTAGCCGTGCAGTCCGCCGCCACGCTCCTTGAACACGGCCGCCCAGAGAAATACGGTGCCGGCTAGCGGGATCAGCCCGAACAGCGCGCGCAGGAAGTAATTCCAGCGGTACACGAACGTGTTCTGCAGCCCGATGTTAAAGACGGACGTGTATTTCGTAATCGTGCTCGTGCTCATGCTCCTAATCGAGTCTGCTGCAATCGAGCATGAGCATGAGCAAGAGCAAGAGCAGGGGCGGGATTAGGACTAAGTGTGCGGTCATTCCGAGCGGAGTCGAGGAACCCCGTGGCGAAAGCTTTCGCTAATTTCGCGGGATCCTTCGACTTTGCTCAGGATGACTTTGCTGCGAGTTCTACCGCGAGATTAATTGCGGCGATCATGCTGTCGCCACGGGCGATGCCTTTGCCCGCAATTTCAAATGCAGTTCCGTGGTCGGGACTAGTGCGAGGAAACGGCAGGCCGAGCGTCACGTTCACTCCGCTGTGGAATGCATGGAGCTTCAATGGAATCAATCCTTGATCGTGGTACATGCAAAGTACCGCGTCGAATTCGCCTTCAATCGCTCGGTGGAAAACGGTGTCGGGAGAAACAGGACCGGTGAAAACGAGTGATGGGTGATGAGTGACCAGTGACGAGTTTAACTCTCCAATAGCCGGCGTGATGATTTCAATTTCTTCGCGACCGAGTTTTCCAGATTCCCCAGCGTGCGGATTTAATCCGGCAACGGCAATGCGGGGGGCACTCTTGCCTCGAGAGCGCAGAAATTGCGCGAGGAGCAAACCGACGCGCACTATTTCAGACTGCTTGAGCGCGCGCGGTACTTGGTGCAAAGGAACGTGCGCTGTCACGAGAGCAACAGTGAGTTTTCCGCCGGTCAAGCACATGGCGAAATCTTTGACACCGCAGCGCTCCGCGAAAAATTCGGTCTGCCCCGGGAATCTGAATCCGACTTCGTACATTCGCGCCTTGTGAACCGGTCCGGTCACGATGGCTTCGAACTCGCCGCGCCGAGCGAGCGTCACGCCTTCTTCCAGCGCGGCTGCGGCGGCGCGCGCAGTCTCGTTTGTCGGTTCGCTCGGTTTACAATTCGGTTGTCGGCCAAGGACGACGTATTCAGTCGAATCGGGAATGCGCCCCGATGTTAGAGCGAGTTCGACAATCTCCGGTCCAATCCCGGCGCAATCGCCAAGTGTGATGCCAATGCGCCGCTTCGGCGTGCTCGTGCTCATGATCGTGACCGTAATCGAATTTCTTCGACGGGCACGAGCATGATTGAATCAAAAAAAGCTGAAGATTAAGCGGAAGAGGAAGAGAAGAGAAAGAGCGGAATGCGTTAGAAGGTCTTGATGTAGGCTTTCTGCCGCAGGCCGGCGATCCAGCGTTCCTGAATTTGCTGGGCTTCTTCCTGGATCAGTCTCTTCTCGATATCTGCGCGCACTTCGTTGAGAGATTTTGTGCTGCCGCCGTGTTTATCCTCAACCTTCAGGATGTAATAATTGCCGGCGTAATCGATGATGTTGCTGACTCTGCCCACGGGCATGTTGAAGGCGAACTTTTCCAGCGGCTCCGCCAGAGTTTTGCGCTCGATCCACCCCCAATCGCCCCCATTATCCTTCGTGCTGTCCTCGGAATACACCTGCGCGACCTGCTCGAACTCTCCACCACTGGCGAGCTTGCCGAGCACTTCTTCAGCGAGCTCTTTTTGCGCCGGCGCGCTGGCGGTATCCTTATGTCCGGAAATCATGATCATTCGCAATTTAATTTGCTCTTTGGACGTAAACTCATCGCGATGTTTCCTGTAGTATTCATCGATCTTTGTCGGCGAAACAATGGAGTTTGTCTTCACGTTCTTGCTGCGCATTGCTCCCACAATGATTTTCTCCATCTCCTTTTGTTTGAACTCGCCCAACGTGTAGTTCTGTGCTTCAAGCGTCTTAACAAACGTGTTACGATCGCCACCAAACGCTTCATGAATGATCTGATTTATTCGCTGATCCACGATGTGATCAGGAATTTCGAAGCTTTCTTTTTTGAACGCCTGAATGACGAGCCGCCGATCGATCAGATCTTTTACTGAAAGTTGACGCAGTTCCGTCAATTTTTTCTCAAGATCTGGCCCGGTGTACTGCTGGCGGAGCAGGCGTTCCTGTGGCGCGGATAGTGCCCGCACTTGTGAATACGTAATGACCTCACCGTTTACGATCGCGGCAATGCCGTCTACAACTGTGGGTTCTCCCTCGGCACCTGCGACGTTGCAAATCGGGACTTCAACAAGTGCACCGACTACGAGAAAAATGGTCACAAACGCACGCCTGAAACTACTCATAATTTCTTTATCAATTCGACAACTTCCGGGAGGGGTTGATCGATTTTCGATGCAACTAAACGGGGGAATTTGCCCGCGACAAGTATAAAATCCCCATGCCGCGTCAACATCACTTTGCGCTCGCGCACTTCCACACGGCTTACGCCTGATTCTGCCGCGGCAAGTTTGATCTCGACCAGCGCAAACAAATTGTCAACGGCTGGAGGAAACGCTCCGAAACGATCGCGCCACTCGCCGCGCAGCCTTTCAAGTTGCTCGCGCGACGTGATCTCAGCAATCTCGCGATACGAACGTATGCGCATGGCTGGATCACTCACATAGGCGACCGGAATGAACGCCGGGATACGCTCAAGGACTGACGGCTTTCGAGCCGTCAGGCTTGACTCGACCGCTGGCAAGCCGTCGTTCTTTGGCGCGATGAACTCCGCTTCGTTTGTCACCACAAAATCAAGGCGCACATCCACGTCGAGCCGCAGCCGTGGTTTTTGCCCTTTCAACTGCGCCACTGCCTGCTTGAGCAACTGACAATACAAATCGAAACCCACCGCGATGATGTGGCCGCTCTGTGCGGTGCCAAGAATGCTGCCCGCGCCGCGAATCTCAAGATCGCGCATGGCGATGCGAAAACCAGCGCCTAACGAGCTGTATTGCTTGATCGCGCTGATCCGTTTGCGCGCCGCACCGACTGTCATCATTTCGCGTGGCAAAAGCAGATAGGCGTAAGCCTTGTGCTCGGCTCGGCCGACGCGCCCGCGCAATTGATACAAATCAGCCAGCCCAAATTGATCCGCGCGATCGATGATGATCGTGTTTGCGTTCGGAATATCGAGACCACTTTCGATGATCGTCGTGCAAACGAGCACGTCTATTTTCCCGGCGATAAATCGCGCCATCACAGCTTCCAGTTCGTCGGCGTCCATCTGGCCGTGGCCGATTTCGATTCTGGCCTGCGGACAAAGATGCCCGATCCGTTCGCGCACCCGCTCGATCGAGGCGACGCGGTTATGCAGAAAGAAAACCTGTCCCTGCCGTTCCAGTTCGCGATCAATCGCAGCGCGAATGATTCGTTCATCGTACGCCGACACGACCGTTTCGACCGGCAAACGATTGAGTGGGGGAGTTTCGATCGTGGACATGTCTTTCGCGCCAACCAACGAAAGATAAAGCGTTCGCGGAATCGGCGTGGCGGAAAGTGTCAGCACATCAACGAGCTTGAAGAGCTCTTTGAATTTCTCTTTGTGCAGAACACCGAACCGCTGTTCCTCATCAATCACGACCAGACCGAGGTCCTTGAAGACAACGTCGCCGGAAATAAGCCTGTGTGTGCCAATGACGATCTCCACACCGCCTTCGCGCAGCAATTGCAGTACTTTTTTCTGTTCGGAATGCGTACGGAAACGGCTGAGCATTTCTATCCGGACCGGATACTCGAGCATGCGCTGGCGAAACACTTCGAAATGTTGCTGAGCAAGAACAGTGGTCGGCGCGAGCACGGCCACTTGCTTCCCTTCCATCACAGCCTTGAACGCGGCTCGCACTGCGACTTCCGTTTTGCCGAAACCAACATCGCCACAGATGAGGCGATCCATCGGCCGTGGCCGTTCCATGTCGATCTTTGTGTCGATGATCGCTTTCATTTGATCCGGCGTTTCGCGGAACGGAAATGAACGTTCAAATTCAGTCTGCCATTTCGTGTCCGGCATAAATGCGAAGCCGGGTTGCATTTGTCGCTCTGCCTGAATCGCCAGCATTTTGCCCGCATAATCGAAAATGGACGCCGCGGCTTTGATTTTTGCCCGGCCCCATTTGCCATCGCCAAGCGAGCTGAGCGGCGGCGATTTCTTTCCAGCGCCGACGTAGCGCGAAACGAGATAAGCTTGCTCGAGTGGCACATACAGCTTCGCTTCATCGGCGAATTCGATTGCGAGCACTTCCTGCTGTTCTTCCTGGTAGGGACGGACCGCCGGGCCGTCCGTCGAACCCGGCGCGCCCGGGGGTCGCGCCCTACCAACTTTCGTCAATCCCAGGAATCTTCCGATGCCGTGTTCGAGATGGACCACCAAATCACCTTCAGCGAGTTCACTGAAATCAATTTGAGCGCGGTGACGTTCGGCACGTCGAAGCCGCAAGAGTCTTCGAGGGTGGACGGCCAAACGTCCGAACAACTCTGCGGCCGAGAGAACGATCAGATTCGCCGCCGGAAAACAGAATCCGCGCGCGAGCGAGCCTTCGACGAAATCGACTCCCTCAATTGTTCCCTGCATGATTTCGCGGAACCTCTCGATTTCACCTTCAGTCTGAAAATAAATTGCGATTCTGGAGTTATTCGCGCGCCATTCTTTCAAGCGCTCGACGAACTGTGCGCGTTTTGCCTCGGCCAGCACGAGGTCGCCGGCGCCAAACTCTCCAATCTCACAATCCTGAAACGCGCCGCTGAAATTTTCCGCACCAGTCTCAATCCAGCCTTCGCTGATTTGGATCTGCGCATTCGAAACTTCGTCAGGTTCGACGTCGATGATCAGATCGCGCTCGCGAATATAGTCGCGAACATTGCCGCTTTGCTGTTCCACCAAGGAAGGGCGATCTCCAGATCGCCCCGGCGGACTGGAGACCGCCGCTCCTTGGTTCAGCAGAATGTCGATCGAGCGCAAATCGCGCACGGAAGTTTGCGTATCGATATCGAACTCGCGCAGCGATTCGATTTGGTCGCCGAAGAATTCCAGGCGGAACGGCAACGGCGCATGCCATGAATAAAGATCGATAATCCCGCCGCGGACAGCGAAATGTCCACGAGTGGTGACTTGTGAGACGCGTTCGTAACCGCTGGCCGCCAGTCGTTCGAGAAACTCTTCCATTTCCGCGGGTGCTCCGCGTCGGAGTTGAACAACCGCAGCTTCAAGGCTTCCTCGTTTTGGCGCAGCTTGATCGATACTTGCGCGCGTCGCCACGATCACGCGTGGGCCGCTGTCGCGCTCGATTTGCAAAAATAACGCCAGTCGTTCCGCTGTGATTTCGGGATCGGGCAAGACATTCTCGATCCCGCTGAGCTCTGCTTCTGGCAGGAAAAGCGCGTCTGGCTGCCAGTTGAGCAAACTTTCGTAGAACACTTCCTGGGAATGAACGCTGGGGCAAAGGACCCAAATTGTGGAATCAGGAGCCTGTTGTTTATCGAGCCGACGGCCGTGATAAGCATTCGCGAGCACGGCAGCCAGAAACGGCTGCGCGGGCTGGATCACATGCGAA
>DASYSX010000208.1:0-2370 GCA_036002955.1 Candidatus Udaeobacter sp.
GTCGACTTCGGCGCATCCGACGGGCCTATGAGTGACGACAATCTGGCCAAAGCGCCCGCGAAGATTTTGCACATCCCGACTGTGGCAGGCGCAGATGTAGTCGCTTACAACTTGCCGGGAAACCCTCCGTTGAAGCTCGATGCGGACACGATCGCGGGTATTTTTCTTGGCCAGATAAAAAAATGGAATGATCCCAAGATCGCGGCGACAAACGCTGGAACAAATTTGCCGGACAAGGACATCATTGTTGTGCATCGATCTGATGGCAGTGGGACCACTTACATTTGGACCGATTACCTCAGCAAGATCAGTGCGGAATGGAAATCGAAGGTCGGCACGAACACATCCGTGAGTTGGCCTACCGGAATCGGCGGCAAAGGGAACGAAGGTGTGGCCGGTCAGATCAAGCAGACGCCGGGCGCACTCGGGTACGTAGAACTGATCTACGCGATCCAGAACAAAATGCCTTACGCGGACATAAAGAACTCGGCCGGCAAATTCGTAAAGCCGACACTTGAGTCGATCACCGCAGCGATGGCCACAGCGCAAATCCCAGACGATTTTCGCTTCTCAATTACGAACGCGCCGGGCGAAAATGCCTATCCGATCGCAGGCGCGACGTGGTTGCTTGTTTACGAACAGCAAAAAGACGCCACCAAAGGAAAGAAGCTGGTTGAATTTCTGAAATGGGCGCAAAAGGATGGCGAGAAAATGGCCAAAGATTTGGACTACGCGTCATTACCGGAAGACCTGCAGCAACGCGTCCTCAAACGGATCGACGAGATCAAAATGTAGGTCCGATTTCGAGTAATCGGTTTGACCATGTCAGCCATCACTGTCGAGGAAGCAGGCGCGATTCACCCGGCGCAGGCGCGGATGTCGCCGCCGTCCCGGTTTGCTGATAAAGCGTTCTATTGGCTCACGCTGTCGATGGCGTTCGTAGTTGTTCTGCTGGTCATTTTGATCGGCTGGCAACTGGGACGGGGTTCCTGGCAGGCGATCCAAAAATTCGGATTCCATTTTGTCACCACGTCGACGTGGGACCCCGTGGCGGAACAATATGGCGCGCTACCATTCATTTACGGCACAGCAGTGTCCTCCCTGATTGCCTTACTTATAGCTGTGCCCTTGAGCATAGGTACGGCAGTTTATTTGACCGAACTAGCTCCGCTCTGGATGCGGCAACCGATTGTCTCGCTGATTGAGATGCTGGCCGCAATCCCCAGCGTAATTCTCGGGTTGTGGGGAATTTTCGTCATGATCCCGTGGCTGCGCGATCATCCGTTTCCTTTCCTGCAACGGATACTCGGTTGGACTCCTTTTTTCAGCGGCCCGATTTATGGCCCATGCATGCTCGCCGGTGGAATCATTGTTGCGATTATGGTTCTGCCGATCATTACGTCGGTTTCGCGCGAGATATTGCGCAGCGTTCCTAATTTGCAGCGGGAAGCCGCGTACGCGCTGGGGGCAACTCGCTGGGAGGTGACCCGTATCGCGGTGCTCAGCTACGCGAGGAAAGGACTGTTCGGTGCGGTGATACTCGGGCTCGGCCGTGCGTTGGGCGAGACGATGGCGGTGACGATGGTGATCGGTAATACGCCGCAGATTGCCGCATCCTTGTTCAAACCGGGTTACACGCTAGCCAGCGTCATCGCGAATGAATTTACGGAAGCGACTACCGATATGTATCTGCAAGCTTTGTTCGAGATTGGGCTGGTGTTGTTCGGCGTAACAATTGTGGTCAACCTCCTCGCACAACTTCTGTTGAAAACGATTACGGGAGCCGCAGCGCCGGATCGTGTTCAATAAATGCAATGAATATGCAGACACAGCGCAAAGACCATCACAGTTGGCGCAAGCTCAAGAGCGCGCTGGCCTCCGGGCTCACGTTATGTTCGGCGGTGCTTGTGATTGCGCCGCTTGGTCTCGTCTTTTTTCATGTGCTCATGAGCGGAATAGGCGCAGTTAATCTCGAATTTTTCAGGAATCTGCCGAAGCCAGTCGGAGTGCACGGTGGTGGAATGGCCAACGCGATCGTCGGCACGCTGGAGTTACTGACGCTTGCATCGATTATTGGCATTCCAGTCGGGGTGCTGGGTGGAATTTTCCTGGCTGAGTACGGCACAGCGCGTGTGAATGCAATGCTGCGCTTCATTGCAGACGTGCTCAATGGCGTCCCGTCCATCATTTGGGGCGTGGTGGTTTACGGCCTGATCGTGTTGCGTTTCAAAAGTTTCTCAGCCTACGCAGGGGGACTCGCGCTGGGCTTAATCATGATCCCTTTGAGTCTGCGAACAACAGAGGAAGTCATTCTTCTTGTGCCTGTCGGTTATCGCGAAGCCGCTCTCGCATTGGGCATCGCACGCTGGA
>DASYSX010000209.1:0-4072 GCA_036002955.1 Candidatus Udaeobacter sp.
CGCATCCATTTACTCGAGGAATTCCGGGATCATCTCGGCCGAAACATTCACGAAAGCCTAGCAATTGAAGTGGCTTTCCTGGCGATTTTCATGGCGTGATTTGCGCCCATTGCGGCCTTTTCCAAGGAGGCTCTTCGGCCCAACTCCCACTGGGGCCAGCTTGACAAAACGCTGTCCGATCCTATCCAGTATCCCCGTATGCGACATATTTACCGATTACTCTTGCTGTGCACTGGCTCTTCACTCCTGTTGCTTACTGGTTGCGCAACGGGAACGCATGTGAGTGCGGGCGGCCCATACCACGTCACCGCGTACAAGCCGAGTAATCCTTCAGCCGTGCGCGTGAAAGTCTCGCTCTCACAGGAAAACGTTTATGTAATGGAGGGCGACCGTTGTCTAATGGCAGCGGCCATTTCAGTTGGCATGGCGTCTAAGCCTACGCCCAGGGGCAATTTCAACATTTATTCGAAACAGGAACACAAACGTTCTGGATCGTACGGATTCAGCGTTCAAGGCGATCGAATAGTTCCTTCTACCGGCGGTGGGCCTGGACGTTACGTCGGGTATCCCATGGGATATTGGTGTGAGTTCGCTCCGGCGTACGGTTTTCACCAGGGTTTTGTGCATCCCACGCCACACACACATGGGTGCATTCGCTTGAAGGGTGAAGCTGCAGCTAAATTCTACGCGTTAGTCAGGATCGGGACGCCGGTGAATATCGCGGAGACCCAACCCGAAGACGCAACACTTGGGCCGAAGGTGCAGCGGGTCGATGATTCTAGAACGCCCGATCCTCCAGCCTCTCTGATGATCTCGGATAGGGCATTTGAGCAACCGAGCGGACCTCTGCTCGAATAGCAGGCCCTTGCTTGAATTGCGGCAACCGTCGCATCGTGGCATGTTCGGTGACGCGGCGATTTACCCGCCGCATCGAATGAAACCGGAAATCCCGTTGCGTAAAGTTAAGCTGATTCGGCGGGATTCCTCGACCACGCTCGGAACGACAAGCCGAACATGAGCACTAACCTGATTTCCAGCGGGACAACTGCCCGCCAGAAAGTGAACTTGCGCACGCCCGATGTGATGGCAGCCGTGCAGCAACAGGTCGAGTCACACTACCGCAGCGATATCATCGAAAAGGTCCGGCGCGCCGGTGGAATCATTTCCGTGGGAGACACGACAGTGCGCCTGGCGAAGCAGTTTGGTTTCTGCTATGGCGTCGAACGCGCGATCGATCTCGCATATGCCGCACGCAAGGTTTTCAAAGATCGCCGCCTGTTCATTGTGGGAGAAATTATTCATAACCCGGAGGTCAATCACCAGATTGCCTCGTTAGGTATCAAGAATCTCACCGGCAGAAATAAGGAGGCTGACATCTCTGATCTCGGCCCCGAGGACGTCGTCATAGTGCCAGCATTTGGAACTGAATTGTCGCTCCAGCAACAGATCAAAGATCGCGGCTGCCAGATTGTCGATACCACGTGCGGCGACGTGATGAGCGTTTGGAAACGGGTGCGCAAATACGCAAGCGAGTCGGCGACCTCAATTATTCATGGCAAGGCAGAGCACGAGGAAACGAAGGCCACCAGTTCTCGCGCGCTCGGTGACGGCAGCGGACATTACGTTGTTGTCCTGACTCTCGCGGACACAGATTACGTTTGTGATTACATCCGACACGGCGGCAACAAACAGGCGTTCCTCGAGAAATTCAGAGGCGCGCACTCGCCGGGATTTGATCCCGATGTGCACCTGGAGACCGTGGGCGTGGCGAATCAAACGACGATGTTGCGCGGCGAAACCGAAGAAGTGCAACGTCGAATTCGCCAGGCGGTGATCGATCGAGATGGACCCGAGCTTGCGCAGAAACGTTTTCGCTTCTTCGACACAATCTGCGGCGCTACGCAAGAGCGGCAGGATGCGTTGCGCGAATTGCTGAATGTTCGCATGGATCTGTTGCTCGTTGTTGGCGGTTACAACAGCTCGAACACATCACACCTCGCCGAAATGGGCGAAGAGAAGTTGCCGACCTACTTTGTGCTGAACGCTTCGCGCCTCGTTTCCGCTACGGAAATCAACCATTACAACCTGCACGAGAAACGCGAAGTCGTTTCGCACTTTTGGCTGCCGAACGGGCCCGCTGTGATTGGGATCACGGCCGGCGCATCTTGTCCGAATAACCTCATCGAAGAAACATTGATTCGGCTCTTTGAATTACGCGGCATCACGCGCCGAGATCTCGAACTCGCGGCATAGCCATTAACGTCCCGCGTTCTCTTTTCATCGTCATCCCGAGCGAAGTCGAGGGATCCCGCGGATGTAGCTTAAGGAAACGCAACGGGATTCCTCGACTCCGCTACGCATCGCTCTGAATGACATTATTGGATAACGCTCTCTCACGAGACGCCCAAGCTGCCCGTTTCGTGCGAAATAGTTACTACGTATGGCACGAGCAATTTGGAAGGGCAGCATCAGCTTCGGACTGGTAAACATACCGATCGCGCTTTATGCAGCTACCCGGCGAGAGGAACTAAAGTTCCGGCTTTTGCGCAAGGCCGATCTGAGCCCGGTCAATTATAAACGGGTTGCTGAAAAGGACGGCAAGGAGGTTCCCTGGGATCAGATCGTGAAGGGCTACGAGTACGAGAAAGGCAAATTCGTCGTGCTACAGGAGGAAGACTTTCAGCGAGTTGATCTAGAAGCCACACAGACTGTCGACATCCAGGACTTCGTCGATCTGGAAGATATTGATCCGATGTTCTTCTATAAACCGTATTATCTGGAGCCGCAGAAAGGCGGAGACAAAGCGTATGCGCTGCTGCGGGACGCGTTAAAAGATACTAAAAAGGTCGGCGTCGCAAAAGTTGTCATCAAGACTCGGCAGTATCTGGCCGGTGTTAAGCCGCAGGATGGTGCACTTGTTCTTGAATTGATGCATTTCGCTGATGAACTCGCGGACCCCGCGAAGCTGCACGTGCCGACGAAGCTGGAAGTCGGCAAACGCGAAATGAACATGGCCAAATCACTCATCGATAGCATGAGCTCGAAATGGAATCCGGAAAAATACAAAGACGACTACCGGGAGGCGCTGATGGAAGTAATTGAAGAAAAAGTGGAAGCCGGCGGCAAGGAAATCGAAGAGAAGCCGAGGAAAGCGCCGAAGCCGACAAAGGTGATCGATCTGGTGTCGGTTTTACAAAAGAGTCTCGAACAGAGTGGAGCGAAAGAAAAAAGCAGAGGCAAATCGCGCATGAAAAAAGCGCACCCGACCAGGAAAGCAGCCTAGCAGACTCTATCGCTGCGAAGCGTATAGCGACACGCCAGAAGACTTGACACTTTATCCGAAAATCATTCAGCCTGAACGATATGAACTCACTAACCCGGTATGCGATTCCGTTCTATTCGATCATGCGACTGATTGTTGGTCTCATGTATTTCTGTCACGGTGCACAGAAAATTTTTGGATGGTTCGCCCCGCCGGGCCAACATGCCGGGGCGTTGCCGCCGCTTATGCTAGCGGGTGGCTGGATAGAAATTGTAGGCGGTCTGCTCATTGCCGTAGGATTGTTTACTCGTGTAGCCGCTTTCATCGCCAGTGGCGAAATGGCTGTGGCATTTTTTATGATGCATGCCAAAGGCAGTTTCTTACCCATCGTTAACAAAGGCGAACTGGCTGTCGTCTACTGCTTTCTTTTCTTTTACATCTTCCTTTACGGGCCTGGCGCCTGGAGCCTCGATGTGATGGTGCGTAAGACAACGCCTACCAGCTAGGGTTCGGAAAACAGCGTTTGGTGCGCGTTATGAAACACTTCCTATTTGTGCTCGTGCTGCTTGCGGGCTCGGTGCTGGCAGCAGAAGAGGTCAAGGATTTCGGTCGGGATCGGCTTAACAACTCTCCACGGCACGGCGATTGGGTCGATATCAAATCGGGAGCGCGCACGATCAAAGCGTTTGTTGTTTATCCTGAGCGCAAAGACAAAGCCCCCGCCGTAGTCGTTATCAGCGAGATTTTCGGTCTCACGGACTGGATTCGCAGTTTGTGCGATGAATTGGCCGAGAATGGCGTCATTGCCAT
>DASYSX010000210.1:0-4744 GCA_036002955.1 Candidatus Udaeobacter sp.
AAGAGTTGCACGTCGATTTAACTGACCCGGACGTAGTCCAATCCGCTCCGTTTGATCGTCATCCTGAGCGGAGCGTAGCGGAATCGAAGGATCCCGTGGCATTACCTTCAGGCAGTGCACCGGGATCCCTCGACTTCGCTCCGAATGACGAGACGCCGCGGCGTCCGACGCAGTATTTTCGCGACGGGACCAGAACGATCATTACGCGCAATGCCAGTCCGGATGTTGGCTTTGAAACGAGCTTAAATCCATATCGTGGGTGCGAGCACGGTTGCATCTATTGCTACGCGCGACCGACTCACGAGTATCTCGGTTTTTCGGCCGGTCTTGATTTCGAGAGCAAGATCATGGTGAAGATCAATGCGCCCGAACTGCTGCGCCGAGAGCTGGAGTCACCGCGATGGCAACCGCAGACCCTCGTGCTAAGCGGTGTGACCGATCCGTATCAACCGGTGGAGCGAAAATTGCAGATCACGCGCGGATGCCTGGATGTGCTCACGCAATTTCGAAATCCTGTGGCGATCATTACAAAGAACCATCTCGTCACGCGCGATATCGATCTTTTGAGCGAACTCGCGGCGTGCAATGCCGCGGCGGTCAACGTTTCAGTGACATCTCTTGATCCAACACTGCAGCGCGTGCTCGAACCGCGCACGAGCTCGCCACAAGGTCGGCTCAACGCCATCGAACAACTTCGTGCAGCAAACATTCCAGTTGGCGTAATGGTCGCGCCAATTATTCCCGGACTGACCGATCACGAGGTTCCGAAGATCCTGGAAGCATGCGCAAAAGCAGGCGCGCAGTTTGCCGGCTACACCGTGGTCAGATTGCCATGGGCGGTTGCGCCACTGTTTGAGCATTGGCTGGAGGAACATTTCCCAGACCGCAAGGAGAAGGTGCTGCGGCGGATTCGGCATTTGAGAGGAAACCGGCTAAACAATTCTCAGTGGCACACGCGGATGACCGGAGAAGGAATTTTCGCTGATCAAATCGGGTCGCTATTCAAAGTCGGTTGTCGTCGGGCCGGAATCGGCGCGCGGCCGACGCTTTCGTGCAAATCATTCCGGCGATCGACGACTCAGCTGCGACTTTTTGCATAAACGGATCGGCTACGATTCGAGCGCGAAGTTTCAGTAGGATCTGCGCTAGATTCAATCGACTGATGAGCGCAAGGCTAAGCGATTACGAATACGTTCTGCCACCGGAATTGATTGCGCAGCGACCACGTGAGCGCCGCCAGGATTCGCGGATGATGGTTTTGCATCGCGCCGAGCAAAAGATCGACCATCGGCAGTTTCGCGAGTTCAAGACGTTTTTGCAGCCGGGCGACCTCGTGGTGTTAAACGATACGCGAGTGTTGCCAGCGCGGCGATTCTCCGATGACGGCAGGATCGAATTTTTGTTTCTCGAAAGTCTGGGGCCAATGCGTTGGAAGTGCATGGTCACGCCGGGCCGCAAAATGCGGGTTGGCGCGGCCGCGAGGATCGATGATGTGTGTTTGCGGGTCGAGGAAATCACCGCAGCCGGCGAGCGGATCGTCGCGTTCGACAAACCTGTCGATGTTTACGCCGGCGGTTCCATGCCGTTACCGCCATATCTCAATCGACCTACCGATGAATCGGACGAGGAGCGTTACCAAACGGTTTTTGCTCGTGAACCCGGGGCCGTCGCTGCGCCTACAGCTGGTCTGCATTTCACGCCCGAGATCTTAAGTGAAATTCCGCACACGTTCGTCACTTTGCATGTTGGACCGGGAACATTTCTCCCTGTTCGCGCTGAAAACATTGCATCGCATCGAATGCATGGAGAGCGCTTTTCCATTTCGCCCGAAGCCGCAGATAAGATCAACAACGCTCAGCGGACTGTAGCTGTGGGGACCACGGCCATGCGCGTTCTTGAAACAGCGGCGCTTAAAACTCGACCGCGAGAGAGAATTGTAGGGCAAGCGCATTGCTTGCCGTCGGCAGGCGGAGCGTTTGCCCTGCAAGAATTCCAACCGGATCAGATTGAATCGCAATCAGGCGAGACCGATCTGTTTATTTACCCGCCGTTTACGTTTCGACTTGTCGACGCGCTGTTAACGAATTTTCATCTACCGCGTTCGACCTTACTGATGCTGGTCAGCGCGTTTGCCGGACGCGAATTTACTCTTCGTGCATACGAGGAAGCGGTTAATGAGAAGTATCGCTTCTACAGTTACGGCGATTGCATGCTGATCTTGTGACGCTCATCCTGAGCGAAGTCGAAGGATCCCGTGGCAAAACCATATGTTGTTCATCGGGATTCCTCGACTTCGCTCGGAATGACGGGCTAGATTTGCTTTATGTCAGACCGACCAAAAGGCGAGCTGGTGATTCAAACCATCGCCATGCCGCAGGACACAAATCCGAATGGCGACATTTTCGGCGGATGGGTCACCTCACAAATGGACTTGGGCAGCGGGATTCTCGCCGCGAAGACAGCGCAAGCGCGCGTGGTCACGGCGGCGATGGAGGGAATGTCATTCCTGCAGCCGGTAAGAGTGGGGGACACCGTCAGATGCTATGCGCACGTGGAGAAAATCGGGCGCACTTCGATGACCATCCCGGTCGAGGTTTGGGTGACGCGTTACATGAGCGGCGAAGAACTTCGCGTAACACACGGCGTGTTTACATTGGTCGCTGTCGATGAATCCGGAAAACCGATTCCTGTCAAGCGCGGCAGCGCGTAGGCCAATGCCGAAGCTCGAATGACAAATTACGAAGGATGACGAACGGGCGAAGGTGTGCGCGCCGATTTCGCACCAAGTGCTTCCGGAGTTCGGCGAGATCTCGCCGCTTCCCGAGCATATGAGAATAGTCTGAGGCGTGAACGACGAGGCAATAGCATTTGACGGAGAGAAAACCATGGGCAGCCGATGGATTCGTCATTGGAGGTTCGTTATTGATTTGTCATTCGTCATTCGTCATTCGTCATTTTTGTGATGCCTCGCTTTGCTTACCTCTTCGAACGGTTCCCATCCTTCGGACAAACCTTTTGCTATCGCGAAGTAGCCGAGCTTGATCACCAGGACATCACGCCGCCGATCTTTTCGATCAGGAATCCGACAGACGAGCCACCGCAAGATTGGGACACCCGTGTGGTGGAACGAGTGCATTATCTTCCGAACGAAAAGGAGCTGCTGGAAGAAGTTCGACACGCCGCAAAAAAAGGAGAGATCGGCGCAGACATTGTCGCCACCCTCGATGAATGGGGTCGCCGCACCGATTTTCTTCGGCTCTATCAGGCCGTCTACGTTGGTCTGCGCTTGCAGAAAATGGGGATCAATCATCTACACGCACATTTCGCCGGAATGGCTGCGCGCACTGCTTTTTGGATAAACAAGTTTTTTTCGATCACTTTCAGTTTTACCGCGCATGCGAACGACATTTTCTCGCCGCGGCAGTTCGAAATCGGATTGGATAAACTTGTGGATTCATCACGCGCAATCGTCACCGAAACGGATTACGCTGCGCGTTTTTTGTGCGAGCAATTCCCTCGTCGTTCTGATCGCGTCCATCGCATTTACAACGGACTCGATCTCACGGAATTTGGCCGCGCGGATTTTTCTTCGACGCCGCCGCTGATCATCGCAGTCGGCCGTTTGATTCCGAAAAAGGGATTTAGCGATCTAATTCGTTCCTGCGCGTTGCTGGCCGAACGCGGGAAATCGTTCCGCTGTGAAATCATCGGTGAGGGTCCGCTTGGAGAAGCGCTGCGCCGGCAAATCGATGACATGCATTTGCAAAATAATGTCGAACTGATCGGCGCAAAGCCCCAGACGCAACTTCGCGGACGGCTTGCTGCCGCAAATGTTTTTGTGCTCCCGAGCGTGATGGATCCCGACGGCGGCATGGACAATTTGCCCACAGTTATCATGGAAGCGATGGCGACGGGACTGCCTGTCGTGTCCACGAACATCGGCGGGATTCCCGAAATGATCATCGATAACGAAACCGGATTTCTGGTGGAACCTGGCGATACAGCAGCAATGGCCGACGCGATTGAAACAGTGATTAACGACTCTTCTTCGGCGGCGAGATTGGGGCAATCCGGCTATGAACGCGCGGGAGCGCTTTTCTCGATCGAAAAGAATGTTCGCGAATTGCGCGCATTACTCGGCGCAGGTAGGGGCGATTGACCTCAATCGCCTGGATTTATCGCCGAGTGAGGCGGCTCAGGTGAACCGCCCCTACCAAATCTTCTTTTATTACAGTAGATCCCGAACGCAATTAAGAGCGTTCAAGTAAACGCGGTGCGGGCCGCCGCGAATCAATTCCTCGCTAATCAGGCCCACAGGATCATTATTTCCAGCGGGCATTAGCTGCGGGATTCCTTTTTCGTCGTTGTGTGTGCGTGAAACCTCCAGAAGATCGCCGCAATCCGCGTATGCGACGCGAAATTCTACGTCACCACTAGTCAATGCGACTTCGTTCACGGGTTCGCCGTTGCGCTCGCGCAAGTCGACGTCGATGTGTCCCGCTGATGCGCCGGTGAACCGCAACTCACATGGAGATTTCACCTGTTCGGCGCACCAACTCAATTGCGCTCCCAGCCAGCCTGCAAACAATACGGCGGTAGACCTGAACCCCGGTGCAAAATCGATTTGCACCTTGCTGATCTTGGCAAGGCGATGGTGTGAAGCAGGATGGTCGAAGAATTGCGCCAGCGCGAAGCGAAGGTTGTCCAGCCGCGTCCAATTCAAGTCGCAAAGCACAATTCGCTG
>DASYSX010000211.1:0-11034 GCA_036002955.1 Candidatus Udaeobacter sp.
AGCTGGAGCCCCCGAGTCAGCCGAAGTGAGGCCGTTCCTTCAAAGCGCCTCGTGAGGATGGCTTCCTGGTTCCGCGTGGAACTGGATTGCAGTAACACAATCCACCTCAACCAAAAAATGAATACAAAAAAATGACATGAAAACTTATTCTTGGTTAAATCAAAATCGTCTCCTATTAAGGAGCCCTCACCGTGTTTCCTCGCTGACCCTTTTGTTAGTGATGGTTACCCTGGTAGCGTTCGCGCCTCAATCAACTCGCGCGGACAACCAGGTGCCGTTTAGGGGTAGCTTCAGCACCACATTCCAGACTGTGTTACAGTTTCCTTTCCTTTACGTCACCGTTGAGGGACAAGGCAATGTCAGCCACATGGGACTGACCAGCGCGTTCACAGACAACCAAGTCGCCAATCTGATAACCGGCGGCACGACCGCGACCTATACGTTGACAGCACCCAATGGAGATACAGTTGTATTGGAAATGAGCTTCCAGACCACTCAGGTCCCTGGAGGAGTCACATTTGCCGGCGATTACACTGTTACGGCGGGCACCGGGCGGTTTTATGGGGCAATAGGAGGCGGTGTGCTGGCCGGATCGGCATTCTTCACCGGACCGACTGACGGCGTCGAATCGTTTTCTGTGTCAGGCACAATCTCGCCGCCGGGCCATCATTGAATCGAGCACAACCGGGCTGCGGACTGGTTTTCAACAATCAGTAAAGCTCGGAACTTGCAACAGCAGCGGTATTTCACAATTAGCCGTCACGCTTCGCCCGCATGGCGGCTTTCTGTTTCACACGCTTACGGGTCTTTGAAGTTGCTCGCGTGCTCGTGCGGCTCAATCACATTGCCCGCCAAATCATAAACGCGCAAAAAAAGCCTAATTCACCAATGAAAATAGGAAACGACCCTAACGGGATTCGAACCCGTGTTACCGCCGTGAAAGGGCGGTGTCCTAGGCCTCTAGACGATAGGGTCAAAAAGCCGTGCAATATCGGAATTGCCGGCTTCGGCGCAAGGCAAATCGGCAGTGAGGTTTCCATAGCGTGAATCTCTCAACGCTTCGGTTGGAGCTCGTGGATCAATGTAGCAGCACGCCCGGTTGCGCCTTCGTGTTCTCGCAATGCTGCATGCGCATTTTCCACGAGGCGCTGACGCGATTCGCTGTCGCGGAGAAGTTCGCCAAGGGCGCACTCCAGCGAGTGGGCATCATTAACCTGAATCGCGGCGTTGTTTGAAACGAGCGTTCTAGCCAGGGTAGCGAAATTTTCCATATGCGGACCAAACACGACAGGCTTGCCGGCGAGAATCGGTTCAACGGGATTTTGTCCGCCGTGCGCGGCGAGGCTCTTCCCAATGAACACCACAGTAGCGATGCCGTACCAGCGTTGCAGTTCACCAGTCGTGTCGAGGAGCATGCAATCCGCATCTACGTCACCGGTGGTGAGCGCTTCGCTGGCGAGCGTCACGCGCAGTGGCGTTGCGCTCAAGTGCGCCCGGATTTCTCGCAGCCGTTCGACATGACGCGGTGCAATGAACAACCGCAGCGACGGAAATTGCTCGCGCAATCGAAGAAAAACTCTGACTAGGATTTCTTCTTCCCCACGGTGTGTACTGCCACCGAAGAGCACGAGAGAATCCGAACTGAACGCCTGTGAGATAGATCTGGCTACAGCGTGGCTTTGTGTCTGAACGTCAGGGTCGAATTTGATGCTCCCGGTCACATGGATTCGGTTTCGCGAAACGCCGAGCGCCGTCCATCGCTCGACATCTGTCTGTTCCGGTAAACAGACCAAATCAAGCAGCCGGAACGTTGGCGCGACGAAAAACCGAAAACGTCGATAGCGTCGCTCAGAGCGCGGAGACAATCGCGCATTGACCAACGCAAGAGGGATCCGGCGCGCGTGAGCTGCGGCGGCGAGGTTCGGCCACACCTCCGCTTCAATAAGAACAATCCGCGCCGGACGAATAACCGAAAATGCACGGCGCATGATTGGCCAGTAATCCAGCGGCGTGTACGAGACTTCAATCCAGGGCGGTGCAGTTCTACGCGCTAATGCGAAGCCGGTGGTTGTGGTTGTCGTCAGCACACAGTGCAAATTCGGTTCGCGCGCGCGTAACGCACTCGCGAGTTTCAAAGCAATGTTTACTTCTCCCACGCTCACCGCGTGCAGCCATGTTGGATGTTGGTTCGAAAGCCGGTTCCGCACCTCGCGGTCGTAAATTCCCAGCCGTTGACCAAATTTTTCTCGGTAACCCCCGCGGCGCATCATTTTGGCGAAATAGCCCGGCAAAAAAATCAACAGTCCGAGCGGCCAAAGGAGATTGTACAGGAATCGTGTCACAGCAGATCACACTTCAATAGATAATCCGGTCATGTCGAGCGCAGTCGAGACATCCCGAGAAGTTAGCTTCGCGTTTTGCCCCGGGATTCCTCGACTCCGCTCAAAATGCCGTGCATCAATTGGCTACAGATAGAAACAGCACTTCGGTTGCGCCGTATGTTTTCTGCCGAATGCTTTTCCAAAGCTTCATTTCAGCAAGCCCTTCGCCCGGCCACTTCTCTAAAACGAAAATTCCTCCCGGTTCGAGTAACTGTGGCAACGTTTCGTCGTCCAAAAGCTTCTCGGCAGGGCTTTCTCCCCGCTTTGTTTTTTCATAAGGCGGGTCTGCAAAAATGATTTGAAATTTCTCGGCGTTAGATCGTTGACGTAGAAAATCAAAAACATCCTGGTCGCGAACGCGCCCTTGCAAGTTCGTTTTGGCGAGGTTTTTCTCGATTGCTTCTGCCGATCGGCCGTCATGTTCAACAAATATTGCAGAGGCGGCCCCACGGCTGAGGGCTTCGATCCCGAGCGCGCCGCTCCCGGCGAAAAGGTCGAGCACTCGTGCGCCGATGATCGCCTCACCCAAACTGGAAAAGATAGCCGCTTTGACCCGATCCATTGTCGGGCGCACACCACTCTTCGGAACTGCCAGCCGGATTCCGCCGGCGCTGCCGGCGATCACTCTCATGGCGACAGAGTTGGACTTGGCGTTGCAGTGGTTTCAGGCAGCGCTGCGTCCGGCGCCAAAGAAGGCGACGGCACAGCGGTCATCGCATTTTCAACCGCCTTCTTTTTCTTTTTCGGGCGATCCTTTTTTCCGCCGAAGAAGCTGTTGAGCATGCTGCTGATGTCTCGGCCGACGACTTGCTCCACTAAGTTTGTGCTGGGCCGCTCAACAGTGCCGCCGACCTGAAACTCGATGGCTGAATAGCCTGGATCGTCAATGCGGTGAAAGTTGTCGCGAATTGCTTTGAAAAGTTGACCGCGGATTCGGTCGTTGATTGCGAGTTGCGAATTCAGTTGCAGCGTCCCGTCGAAGGCAACGGTACCCGACGAGGTGAGGCGAATATTTGGGGAACGCAAAACCAGTTCATCAATTGTGATCAGCCCCGGGCGCAAGTGATATTTTGCCTCCGCTTGCTCCAGATGAAGCTCCTGCAGTTCCTCGATCTGCAAAATCTGACCGAGTAACACTAACAATCGATATTGCTGAACGCGGCCGTCCCGCAGAGAGATTTCGCCTTGTCCAACAAGCGCCTCCGGATCGCTAGTTTTCCCCGAAGCTTGGAAACTTCCCTGCAATTTGCCCTTCACCATTCCCTTCGCGCCACCGGCATTCTCGACGAGTTGATCGGCCAGAACGTCATGAAAGTTTACGCTCGTAGTGAATGGCGAATCCTCCGTCTCTGGCTGCATCGCAAAGTAACCATTCACCTCGCCCTCTGC
The DNA here is from genome assembly GCA_036002955.1 of Candidatus Udaeobacter sp. GTDB lineage: Bacteria > Verrucomicrobiota > Verrucomicrobiia > Chthoniobacterales > UBA10450 > Udaeobacter. Next base: position 3,771 of record DASYSX010000211.1, read on the forward strand.
GACACGAGCAGAAATTTTCGACAGCTCGAGGACGTCGGGCTCGTAGCGAATCGGTGAGCGGAGCTGGTCCAGAAAAAAGCGGTCGCTCAAAGAAACTCGAGTCACCTTTGCATCTCCTCGGAGGGCCTGCGCGCTACGGATATTGGTTCGAAAGTCTACCCCCTTAAAGCTTGCAATGAGCTTTCCGGTTTGATCCAAGAAAGTAAAATCGCCATCCTTAACGGTTACTCGTCGAACTTCCGGAGCGACGGCCAATCTTGGTTCGCGTCGGAGAGATTCATCCTTAACAGTCGCTTTTGGCGAGGATGGAACGCTGGCCGGATTCGTGACAGCAGAGGTTGTGTTCGTCTGAACAAATTCTATTTCTGCTTCTGCTTGCGGCGTCGCCGCAGCTCGATTGGTCGAACCGATTTTTGCGCGCGTCGCTCGCGCACTAGGCAAACGCCATTTTCCTTCCCTGTTCTGTGGCCACACAACCCTTGGAGCAACCAGCGAAACTTCCTTAATCACCAGCCGGCGCGAAAACAACGAAAGGAAACGAACGCGCAGCCGAAATGTTCTTGCCTCCAGAAAATCCTTCGGCCCAACCGACACCGTTTGCGGAATTGTGATGCCGCTAAGTTCGAGTCCGCCCCATGGAGTAACACTCATGCTGCGAATTTTGAGTGGAACGCCAAGGCTGCGAGTCAGTTCCTGCTGAATCTTTCCTTGTGCCCCTTGTGATTGCACATACAGGTTCACGCCAAGCAAAACCACTGCACCCAGTCCAATCAATGCCCCCAGAGCGATCACTGCCAGCCGGCGCAATTTTTGCACCCTCAGATGTTACGCAGCCACAGTTTGAAGCAAAGACCAAAGCCCGGTCGGCATTGTAAGCGCAACGAAGAATCTCAGATCCGTTCTGAGCCAGTCACCCAAACCAGAATTAGACCAGAGATGTTTCGCTACGCTCAACGTGACAATGGGTATCGAGGTGAATTGATAAGTTGTAGTTCCTTTTCCGCGTGACTGATATTGTTATCATTCTCAATCCGGCCGCCGGATATCTCGAAACTTTGCGAGACTGGCGGGAGCGAGTGGAGTCGATTGTGGGGCGTTGGCCGGTCCGCATTACCTCGCATGCCGGCGAGGCAGAAGCTCTCGCGAGACGTGCCGTCGAGGAAGGTTTTGGGCGCATAATTGCGGCTGGCGGCGACGGAACCGTGAATCACGTGGCAAATGGAATCGCCGGCAGCGACGCGGCTCTTGGCATTCTACCGATGGGCACGGTCAACGTTTTCGCAATGGAGCTGGGGCTGCCCGCGAACGATCTCGAGCGTTGCTGGCAAATTATTGAGGCCGGAAACCTGCGGCTCGTCGATCTACCGAGTGCGAACGGAAAATACTTCGTCCAACTCGGCGGCGTTGGGCTCGACGCGCAAGCGGTGAAAGAAACCACTCTTGCTTTCAAGCGCAGTCTTGGCCCACTCAGTTATCTCATCTCCGCAGCACACATCGCAGCACGCCAACCTCCAAAACTTTTAATCGAGTCGCAGGACGCTCCTATGCAGGAAGGATCGTTTGTGCTTGTGGGCAACGGTCGTCTTTACGGCGGGCCTTTCCCGTTTTTCAAGCAGGCTGTTGTCGATGATGGGTTACTTGATGTGGTCCTGTTCAAGCGTCTCGGTTTTTTAGAAATCCTTAAATATCTTCACGACGTTGTATTCAGCTCCGACATTCGCGTTCCGGAAATTGAATACTTCCAGACTCGCCAACTCCGCGTAAGTAGCGAGCAGGATGTTCCCGTGGAGCTGGATGGTGAATTAGCCGGGAATTGTCCGGTTGACTTTCAAATGCACGAAAAAGCTCTTCCCGTCCTGTCGCCTCCAGCATCGTCGTAGCTTTAGTCCGAGCGCTGGGACAACTGGTCTTTCGGCCAGAATCGCGTGATGTTCTGCGCAATGGATCACCGTCCGGGCTGGATTGGGAAAAAAGCAGCCGCATCGCTGAACCCTTCACAGGTAGAGACGACGTTGGTTCAACTCAATGAACGATGGCCGGCAAACGCGGTATCCCTTGCCGAACTGATCGAACAATTTCCGTTAGGTGAAACTGCCCTGCTGCATCTGCTGGCGGTCTCGAGCGTTTGTTCAACGCGGTTGACGCGCAATCCCGAAACACTGCTATGGCTTGCTCAGCCTGAGGTGTGCCGCGCGTCGCGTAGCCGTGCGCAAATGCTCGCTGAAGTGGACGCTCTGATGAGTGATTCCAGGGTCTATAACGATTTCGAGTCACTACGTTTTTGGAAAGGCCGCGAAATGACGCGCGTGGCCGTGCGCGAACTGGCTGCGGTTGCACCGTTGGAGGAGACCACCGGTGAGCTTTCATTAATCGCAGAGATTTGTCTTCGTTGCGTGTTCGAATTTTGGGATGCAGAACTGCGACAACGTTATGGCTCGCCAAAAGCGGATTTTTCGATTCTCGCGCTCGGGAAACTCGGCGGCGCGGAACTCAATCACAGTTCCGATGTCGATCTTCTTTTTCTCTACAGCGACGAAGGCCAACTCACGCCGCACATTTCTTATCATGAGTTTTTCAATCGACTGGGAAACAAGATTCTCGAAACATTTTCGAAACCGCATCCGGCGGGCTCACTCTTTCGAGCGGATCTGCGGTTGCGGCCCGAAGGCTCGGCCGGACCGTTGGCCCGATCTCTTGAGAGCATGGAAAATTATTATGCTGGGTTCGGCGAATCGTGGGAGCGAATTGCACTCATTAAGGCGCGCAGAATCGCTGGCAGTCGCGAGTTGGCTTACGATTTCCTGCGGCTGCATCAGCCATTCATTTACCCAAAAAGTCCAACGCCGGATCTTCTCGAGGAGATTGCGAACATCAAGCACCGCATCGAGCGCGACATCGTTGGGCCGGAAAAACTGGATCGCGATGTAAAACTTGGCCGCGGCGGCATTCGTGACATCGAGTTCGTCGTGCAAACGCTGCAGCTTATCCATGGTGCGCGTAATCCATTTCTGCAGGAACCGAGTATGCTCAAGGCGCTCCGTGCACTAAGAGAACTGGATTTGCTCCCGCCCGATGAAGTTCTGGCGCTGGATAATGCGTATCGATTTCTCCGCCGGGTTGAACACCGCCTGCAGATCGAAGCGGAACAACAGACCCACACCGTCCCAGACGAGGCCGATGCATTGAGCCGACTCGCGCGCAGCCTTCGTTTTTCATCGGCCAGCGATTTCACAGCTTCACTGCAGAACCGAATGGGATCTGTGCGTCCCATATTTGAGCGGATTATTTCTGAAAGCCCTGCGCAGAGTCCCAAAATCACCATTGAATTTTTCAAGGATGCAAAACGAGCAGAAAAAGCCCTTACTGAGCTTGAACGAGGAGCAAGAAGTTTTCATGTCGGCACCCGAACTCGGCAAATATTCCAAAGGCTGCGCCCGATTTTGCTCGATCGCATCTCCAAAACTTCCGACCCGGATGCGACTCTGAACCAGTTCCTTCGATTCGTAGAAAGCTATGGCCTGCGCAGTTTGCTTTTCGAACTGCTTGTTACGAATCCGAAGTTGCTTGAGCTGGTCATAAAAACTTTCGATGCCAGCCGCTTTGCGGGGGATCTTCTGATTCGCCGGCCGCAACTGCTGGAAGACATCACCAGAGATCCAACCTTTGATGAACCGCGGTCGGTAGAAGAAAATTTAGACCGGCTCGATTCGTTAGGCGCATCTGCGAACAATCTCGATCCGATACGTGCCTACCGTCAGCGGCAACTCTTGCGCATCATTCTTCGCGACGTACTGGGACTCGTCCAACCGGCAGGAACCTTTGTCGAACTTTCCGATGTTGCGGAAGCGTGTCTGGTTTTTGTCGCGAAACTGCTCGCCAGCGAGCGATTGACCATCGTCGCGGTCGGAAAATTTGGAGGACGCGAGATCAGTTACGGCGCGGATCTCGACGTTTTGTTTGTGGGCGAGGATGTTCGCGCTGCGCAGAATCTCATGAACGCAATGGCGCAACCAACCGCGGAGGGAAATATCTGGGCTCTGGATGCAAGGCTACGCCCTGAAGGCGAAAAAGGGCCAGTGGTCTGCTCGCTTGAAACATTTCAATCGTACTACGCCGGCCGAGCGCAAGTTTGGGAGCTACAGGCGCTCAATCGGGCGCGTGCCATTAGTGGTCCATTAAAAAATGAATTCATGACAATCGCAAAAGCCGCCTGGGGTCGCGCGTGCCAGGACCCCGCCCTTTTCATCAAAATCGATGACATGGTGCAGCGAATTCGGCGAGAGCGGGGAAGCGGATCAGATTTTCTCGATTTAAAAACCGGATCTGGCAGCATCATAGAAGCGGAGTTTCTCGTTCAAGCGTTGCAGATGCGCGCGAACATCTGGGAACCGAACTGGCACCGCGCCGCCGACGCATTGCGCGAAGGCGGGCATCTGGACAAGTCGGACGTTGCAAAGCTTAAGAATTCTTACGCGTTTCTGCGACGCTGCGAACTTGTGCTGCGTCGATATGACAATAGAAGCGTCTCAACGCTTCCGAGCGATCCGGATGAACAACGAAAGTTCGCAATTCGTTTTGGCAACAATGACTTTGACGTTTTCCGTCGCGATTATCTCGAATCTCGCCAGGCGATTCACGCACTCTACCAACAGCAAATTATGCAGGCTTAACCGCCGTCACGATTAACGTTCGCCCGAGCAACAGATCGGGGGAATTCATCGCTCGAACGGCCCAGTCATTCCGTTCGTCCAGCGTGCCATAGGTTTTCTTGTCGCGATGATAAACAATCCAATTCGTGGCGTGCAGAGGGACGATGAAGAACGGAAATGCCAGAAGAGACCGGCGCTGATATTTATCCACGGTCACTCTCAAATCGCGAAAACCAATGCTGAGGAGGGCGTGCGAAAGATAGAACCAGCTCACCGGGTTGATGTGACCGCGCGTGGTGTGAACGGCGGATTCGTCAGGCAGCAAAGGGCCAAACAAATTATAAAAGCCCGACGACAGATAGCGGAAACGCGAGCGCAGATTCAAAACATTCGGCGTCGAGAAGATCGCAACACCACCTGGTTGAGAAACACGATAAATTTCGCGGAGGACCTCCCGGAAATTTTCCAAGTGCTCAACCGTTTCGATACAGGTAACGAGGGCGAAGTGATTATCGCTATATGGAAGCGGTTCCCGATTTAGATCGACGGTGTGGATCTCGGCACCCGGAACGGAAAGCAATTTATCCGTGTAATCGCATCCGAAAGAGCGAAACGGATAACAAGCGCGAACCAAACGCAATAATTCCCCGGTGCCGCTACCCACATCGAGATGGTCTCCGCTGGTCGGCAACGCAGGCGCACTCGCGATTGCGCGAAGGACTGCTTGATGAATCCCTGACGTGCTTAGCTCAGAAATCTCGCGCCGCCGCTTTCCCAAAAAGATCTTTCGCAGCTTCTTGGAAAACTTTCGAGTGCGCACAGCGAATTGTGAACCGTCGCAGCGCGCGTCGAGATCGGCAATCCTCTGCGAACCAATCAGCCCGGGATGCCTTTAAGCATCTCCGTGTTGGTCGGGAATTTTTTCACAAACATCAACAGTCGCTGAATTGCTTCCTCTGGTTTGTGTCCGGCCAGACCGCGTCGGATAAGATTGATTTTCTCCAGCTCCCACGCCTGTAACAACAGCTCTTCGCGGCGCGTTCCGGACAAGAAGATATCGATAGCCGGATAAATCCGCTGATCGCTGATTTTTCGATCGAGCACCATCTCCATGTTTCCGGTGCCTTTGAACTCCTGAAAGATCAGCTCATCCATGCGGCTGCCCGTTTCAATCAGCGCCGTGGCGACGATCGTGAGCGAACCCGCTTCCTCGGTGTTGCGAGCGGCCGCGAAAATCTTTCGTGGAATTTCCATGGCACGCGCATCGATACCGCCGCTCATCGTGCGGCCGCCACCGCCCATTGCATTATTAAAGGCGCGTGCGGTGCGCGTGATGGAATCGAGGAGGATGAACACATGTTTTCCAGCTTCGACCAGTCGCTTGGCGCGTTCGATCGCCAGTTGAGCAATCCGCGTGTGACTCTTTATGTCGGCGTCGTTGGAGCTGGCCATCAGCTGTGCTGTTGGATGCGAACGACGAAAATCAGTCACTTCTTCAGGACGTTCATCGACCAGAAGAATAATGAGTTCCATTTCGGGGTGATTCTTGGTGACCGCTTCGGCGATGTGATGCAACAACGTTGTCTTGCCTGTGCGCGGCGGGGCGACAATCAGGCCGCGCTGACCCATTCCCAGCGGCGTCATTAAATCCATGATCCGCGTGGTGTAACGATCCGGGGCCGTCTCAAGCTTGATCCGCTTGTTCGGATTGATCGTTGTTAATTCTTCAAACGGACGAAGCCCCTGATATTTCGTGGGCTCTTCGCCATTGATTGTCAGCAACTTCGTCAGTTGTGGACCACGGCTGCCGCGCCGGATCTCGCCATTAATCCACATGCCGTCGCGCAAAGCAAAGCGCCGGACAATTTCCGGGGTGACAAAGATATCCTGTGGCGTCTGAACAAAATTGCGTTTCGGATCTCGCAAAAAGCCAAATCCTTTACCGGAAATTTCGATGATACCCTCACCGAATTCCGGTTCGGTTTGCACCGGCTCGGTCGTTTCACCACTGCTCTCCCCGGTTTCTCGGACGGGCTGATCGAGCGTCTCGATGGCAACGTCGGCGCCGGCGTTATCGGCGTTTGTTGACGATGAATTTGATGATTTTTCAGAATTATCGGGCCTGAAGCGATCGCCGCCGCGATAACGCCTTCTCGGGAAACGGCGGCGCGGACGAGGCTGGCGTTGGTCCGGCGAAGCGGACTGAGTTTCCAGCGGCGCAGGCTCGCCATCGCGAGACCCTCCTGTGGCGGACTGGTTTTCGTTTTCTTCATTCATAAGCTAAGATGGTTCGCTGCAGTTGGGGGGCAGCGCCCTAAAGTCTTGTAAGCAGTAGTTTTTCAGGCCGGCAACCTGGCCAGCAATTCGTCGGGAATATCTAGATTTGAATAGACGTTCTGCACGTCGTCGTCTTCTTCGAGCTCATCACACAATCGCAACACCTGGCGCGCCACGGTCTCGTCCCTGACCGCGACTGTAGTATCCGGAATAAACGTAAACCTTTGCCCATCGGTACTGACGCCTGCATTCTTGAGCGCTTCAGCTACGGCGTAGAGCTGATCGTGGGAAGTGGTGATAACATATTGATCCTCCTCGATTGTCAACTCCTCCGCGCC
>DASYSX010000212.1:0-8248 GCA_036002955.1 Candidatus Udaeobacter sp.
GGGGTCCTGCCGAATACCGTCACCGGAGTGCCGACGCTCACTGCGTTGAAGAACGCAACTGCATACTGGTCAGGCATGCGAACACAGCCGTGTGACGCGGGATAGCCTGGCAAGTAGCCCGCATGCATTCCGTCGGAGCCATGGAACCGCATAAAATATGGCATCGGCGCTGGAACAAATCTGCAGCCGCTCGGCACTTTCATATCGACGTCCGCGTCGGCGACAACGGTCCGTCCGGACGCGTCCACAATCTTGCCGTAAATGCTCGAATAGTGATTGCGCTCCTTTTCAATGACCTTGAATGAGCCGCCCTCCGTCAGGTGGCCGTAGCGCCCACTCGAGATGGGGGACGAGAGAACTGGACGTCCATTTTCCAGCAGGTACGCCCTCTGTTCCTGCAAATCGATCTCTACGGAAGTTTCCGCGTGCGACAACACGGCTGCGCAGAAGAATATTGCTACCCCAAGAACAACCCTCACACTACGTTAAACCCACGGGTTATCCAAAAGTCGCAGCCGAAAAGCCTCTGTGGACTTGAGCGGGATGAATACCAGCTCGCAGCAACCTGCCGACCATTCACCACCATTTGCGAACGGGCTCGCTCACTCAAGTCGTGCGTTTGCCTTCTGATTTCAGTGCACCTTCGTCTTTGCACTGATGACGTTGGAATTAGCGCTTGTACCACTCCCATTGTAGGCCCGTAATCGGTAATAGTAGGTCGTCTTCGCACTTAACCCGACCACGTTGTAGCTGGTCGTGTTTCCGACGTTCAAATTTTGGTAACCCAGTATGTAACTGGTAAAAGAGTTGCTTGTGGAGACGTCCAGGCGATAACCAGTCGCGCCGCTTACGCTGTTCCAGTTCACGGTAAAGCTGCTGGCAGTCACATTGGTTGCCCTTAATGCGGTCGGAGCGGCAGGCGTGGGGGCGGGTGTCGACGTGGCTGTTGCAGTTGCAGTTGCAGTCGCGGTCGGCGTCGAAGTCGCCGTTGCCGTGGGTGTTGGACTAGGCGGTACGGTTGCAGTAGGCGTTGACGTCGCTGTGGCTGTCGCTGTAGCCGTCGGCGTCAGCGTTGAAGTTGGAGTTGGAGTTGCGGTTGCAATCGGACTTGGCGTCTGCGTCGGGCTCGCTGTAGGCGTGGAAGTCGGTGTAGGTGTGGGCGGTCCCACGGTCCAAACGTCGGTGATAGGCTGGTAGTTTCCGCTAACTCCAGCATAAGGAAGGTTGTACATGTCTTCGAGGGTACGTAGAAGATTGAAGTGATTGATCGATTCAGAATACTGGCCGGGCAAGACCATCTGCCCCACGAAGAAGGTCGCTATGCGGTTGCTCTGGCTGCTATCGTCCTCGTCGAAGGTCATAATTAAAAGGCTATTGTGGGTCATGGCCCATTGCACGTACCCGTTGAGGTGCTGTTGCAGCCAGGTATCGCCCTGCTGGATTGTGCCGTCGTGCATGTCGTTGTTTAGGTTGGGTACCACGAATGAGACGATAGGAAGGGTGGTATAGTCGCTTGGGAAGTAACTGAAAGGGAGGTTTGTGGTTGTGGGTATGTTGGTGAAGTTGACCCAGGGAGCATGCTTACGCGCGTAAGCGCCCGACGTGCAAACGGTTGAGCCGACCGACGGCAGGTCTTCGGAGTAGCCCGCGAAGGTGAGAGAGGCGTCGAGCAAGTATCGCCCCAGGTTTGCTGTGCTAAACGAGTGGGGGCACGAATCGCTGGTCACACCTTGATTGGAGCCGGAGAATAAGTGGAGGTAGTTGGGCTGGCTGGGGTGTGTTGTGGCATATGATTGAGTGAAGAGAGCGCCCTGGGCCGCCAGCGAATTGATGAAGGGCGCGGCGGAAGAGCCGATGATCTCGCTGTAGCTGTGATTCTCTTCAATCACAATCACGACATGATCGGGTCTGGGCACGCCATTGACGCCAGGTGCTCGGTAGCCTGAGTGAGCCAGCGGGTTGGCTTCAGAAAGGTCATCAGCTCGCGAACCCCAGCCGCGGTCGACATCCATTGTGACGCTTCCGTTCTGAACGGTCATTCTCTGAAGCGTTCCGCTTCCGTTTTCATCAGCACTAGAACGGACACGCTGGAGTTGGTTGTTAGAACGGTCTGTTGTTCCTGGATTACCTGAGCGGGCCTCGAACGAGGTAAAGAGCAGGAGCAGTGGAAGGATGCAACTTGTAAGCGTTAACTTCGACATTGCGCGCCGATTCTACCGAGAGGGTTGCGATTTAGCAATGCGCATAGCGATCTTTGTCCAATGCGAGCGCGCTGGGCCGGGGTTGCTGCGGGCGTGTCGATTACAGCTGCAGCGCGGGTCGCAAAACGCATCGGGTGTCCCTAGAAACCTACACGGCGATCGGTGCTTTAATTGATGGATGTGGCTCGTACCCGACGAGTTCGAAATCTTCGAATTTGAAGTCGCGAATGTTTCTAACGGCTGGATTCAGTTTCAATCGGGGTAGTGGCCGGTATTCGCGGGAGAGTTGTTCGCGCGCCTGGTCCAGATGGTTTTTGTAAAGATGGAGATCGCCGAACGTGTGAACGAAATCACCCGGCGCAAGATCGACGGCTTGCGCCATCATCATCGTGAGCAGGGAGTACGACGCAATGTTGAATGGCACACCCAGGAAAAGATCGCAGCTGCGTTGGTACAGCTGGCAGCTTAATTCGCCGTCCTGCACGTAGAACTGAAACAGCACGTGACACGGCGGCAGCGCCATCTGATCGATCTCAGCCGGATTCCACGCGCTGACAATTAATCGCCGGCTTTGCGGATTGGATTTTATTTGTGCAATGAGGTTATCGATTTGATCTACGTGCGCGCCGTTTCCGCCGCGCCAATCCCGCCATTGCGCACCGTAGACGCGGCCAAGCTCGCCATTCTCATCAGCCCATTCATCCCAGATGGTGACGCCATGCTCGTTCAAATAGCGAACGTTGGTGTCGCCACGCAAAAACCAAAGCAGCTCGTAGATGATCGATTTGATGTGCAATTTTTTTGTTGTCAGCAGCGGGAACCCGGGCCCGTCGTCGCGCAAATCGAATCGTGTCTGCGCACCAAATACCGATAACGTTCCTGTTCCCGTGCGATCGGCGCGGTCATGACCATTCTCAAGCACGAGCCGCAGCAAGTCGTGATATTGTCGCACCCCGAAATTTTATCGTAGCGCGCGTAATCGCGAAACAGAATTTGTTGTTGCTACGAATTTTGAGTGCGAGAGGCGTGACGCTGGGAAGGTTTTCGAATAAACATTGAATGCGGTTTCTATTTCGAAAGGAGGTTAGAATGAATCCGATTTTTCAACGAACAGTGACGGGATTGGCTGTGCTGTTTGCTTCAGTTTTCATCGCAGGTTGTGGTACACATTCGGGCAACCAATCTACCGAAACATTTACTGTCTATGAAGATGCACCAAAGATGAGCCTGCTTGATCTCGGCGCGCCAGGAAACAGTCTGGGCGATGTCTATCATTTTTCTGCTCCGCTACATTCAGAGCGCGGCGGTCCGATCACGGGTGAGGTAATCGGCTCAAAGACTCTGGTGAAGTTGCCGACTGATGTGAACCCGAACCTCGAGAGGCGTGCAACGCTCCTGTTTTTTACCTTCGCCGATGGCAAGGACCAGATTATTGCCTTCGGAGCTGCTGATTATACACCGTCCGCTCCAGAATTCGGTGCCGGCCAATCGGTCGTCCGTCCAGTTCTAGGCGGAACCGGAAAGTACATGGGTGCCCGTGGGCAGGTCACCAGCACGCGAAATTCGGATGGTTCGTACGCGCAAGTGTTCACGTTGCTGAAGTAATCCGAAACGAATGAAGGCGGTTAGACAGTGCCGCGTTGGCGCGATTACTGTTTTTGCGAAGCTCGAAAACGAGCCGAACTGTCTCGACTCACGATTTCCAATTCGAAGTCATATCTCGCTTATCCATTCGTGTGCAGCGATTTGCTTGGAATGTCCAACGTTGGTCTGGGCCTTGCTTAGATTCCACTTGGGCCAGTCTATCGATTCGAGTCTTGCACTCGTCGGGAGACTTCAAAAGAAAGGAAATTTTAATTTATGGCAAAAGTTTTAGGAATCGATCTCGGCACCACCAACTCGTGCATGGCGGTAATGGAAGGTGGCGACCCGGTAGTGTTGGAAAATAGCGAAGGCGCGCGCACTACGCCTTCAGTTGTTGCGTTTACAAAGAGCGGTGAGCGTTTGGTCGGTCAGGCCGCTAAACGTCAGGCCGTGACGAACCCGCAGAACACAGTCTTCTCGATTAAGCGGTTCATGGGCCGCAAATTCGATGAAGTTCAGGAGGAAATTAAGCGCGTCCCCTACAAGGTCGTGAAGGCCGCCAACGGCGACGCGCACGTGCAGGTTGAGATCGACGGCCAGCGCAAGGCATTCTCGCCGCCGGAAATCTCCGCAATGATCTTGTCGAAGTTAAAGGCCGATGCGGAAGCGAAGCTCGGCGAAAAAATTACGCAGGCCGTCATCACTGTGCCGGCGTATTTCAACGATTCACAACGCAACGCCACCAAGGACGCCGGCAAGATCGCCGGAATGGAAGTATTGCGCATCATCAACGAACCGACCGCCGCATCGCTCGCCTACGGCTTGGATAAGAAAAAAGACGAGAAGATCGCGGTGTACGACTTGGGCGGCGGCACGTTTGACATTTCGGTCCTCGAGATTGGCGACGGCGTTTTCGAAGTAAAAGCGACGAACGGTGATACCCACCTGGGCGGCGACGATTGGGACGCGCGCATCATGGATTGGATCATCAACGAATTTAAAAAGGATACGGGCATCGATCTCAGCAAGCAGCCCGACGCGGTCCAACGCATCAAGGAGGAAGCTGAGAAAGCCAAGATCGCGCTTTCATCGACGCAGGAATACGAAATCAATCTGCCGTTTGTTACGGCGGACGCCAGCGGGCCGAAACACATCCAGAAGAAACTCACGCGCTCCAAGATGGAGCAGCTTTGCGATGATTTATTCCAACGAACTATCCCACCTGTGAAAGCGTGTTTGAAAGACGCGCAACTGACCGAGAAAGAAATTAACGAGCTGGTGCTGGTGGGCGGTATGACGCGCATGCCGAAGGTTCAGCAAATTGCCCGTGACCTCGTCGGCAAGGAACCCCACAAGGGAGTAAACCCTGACGAAGTGGTCGCGATCGGCGCTGGTATTCAGGGAGGCGTGCTTAAGGGCGACGTCAAGGATGTGCTACTTCTCGATGTCACACCCCTTACGCTTTCGATTGAAACAGCCGGCGGCGTAGCTACGCCGATGATTCCACGGAACACCACTATTCCGACGAGAAAATCACAGATCTTCTCGACTTACAGTGACAATCAGCCAGGCGTGGAGATCAAGGTGCTGCAGGGTGAGCGGCCACTGTCGCGCGACAATAAACAGCTAGGCGTGTTTCACCTCGATGGAATTCCACCCGCCCCGCGCGGTGTTCCGCAAATCGAAGTGACATTCGATACCGATGCGAACGGTATTCTGCACGTGTCGGCCAAAGATTTGGGCACCGGCAAGGAACAGAAAATTTCCATCACCGGCAGCTCCGGTCTTTCCAAGGACGAGGTGGAGAAGATGCAGCGCGAGGCTGAAGCGCATGCCGAGGAAGACAAGAAGGCGAAGGAAGCGATCGAGATCAAGAACAACGCCGACATGCTGGCTTATCAATCCGAGAAGCAGCTCAAGGAGCTCGGCGACAAGATTTCGGGCGACAAGAAAAAGCAGGTCGAAGACGCCATCGCTGCGGTTCGCGACGCGATCAACCGCAATGACGTCGACGCGATGAAACGGACCTACGACGATTTGCAGAACAAGTTCCAGGAAGTCAGCGCCGACCTTTATAAACAAGCGTCAGCGCAGGCCGGTCCGCGTCCAGGTCCGCAACCCGGCCCTGAAGCGCAACCAGGCGGTGGCGCGGAAGAGGGCGCAGGTAAACGCGACGGCGGCGACGTTGTCGATGCGGAGTTCGAAGTCGTGGACGAGAACAAGAAAAAGTAATCCGTGAATTGTGATTCGAGAATCGTGAATCGGGAACACCGGGATTGTAGGGCGTCTGTGTCAGACGCCACGCCGTCTCGCAGAGACGGCCTATAAAAAACCGAAATGAATTTGTCGACGGCCCCGAACGTTTCGGGGCGGCCGGCGTAACCCAAAACCAACCAAGGAGTAAACGAAAACCTATGGCAGCAGTTAATGTAAGACCTCTCGGAGATCGGGTGCTGGTGCAGCCGCTCGAAGAGCAGGAAGTAAAAAAAGGCGGGATCATAATCCCCGATACCGCCAAGGAAAAACCACAAGAGGGGAAAGTGGTCGCTTTAGGGACCGGCAAAATCGATGACAACGGAAAGAAGGTCGATTTCACGGTGAAAAAGGGCGACAAGGTGCTGATCTCGAAATACGGCGGCACTGAAATCAAAATCGAGGACGAAAATTACCTGATTATGCGTGAGGACGACATCCTCGGCATCATCGGTTAATCCGTCGATCAACAACCTGTCCGCCATAGCCTCGCGCGAAGGCGGATCAACCCAATAACTATCAAGAAATCTTATGGCAGCTAAACAATTACAATTCGATGAAAATGCGCGGCACACGTTGCTGCGCGGTGTCGAGAAACTGTCGAGGGCCGTGAAGGCCACGCTCGGCCCATCCGGTCGCAACGTCATTCTCGACAAGAAATTCGGCAGCCCCACCATCACCAAGGACGGTGTGACAGTCGCGAAAGAAATCGAGCTCGAAGATCCGTATGAAAATATGGGGGCACAGCTCGTGCGCGAAGTCGCATCCAAAACGTCTGACGTCGCGGGCGACGGCACGACGACAGCAACGATCCTCGCGGAATCCATTTACCGCGAAGGTCTGCGCAACGTCACTGCCGGTGCGAACCCGACCTCGTTGCAGCGCGGCATCATGAAAGGTGTTGACGCAATCGTCGAAGAGCTGAAAAAGCTCTCGAAGAAAGTCAGCGATCGCACCGAGATCGCACAGGTCGCAACCGTTTCAGCTAACTGGGACAAAACGATCGGCGAGATCATCGCCGACGCGATGGACAAAGTCGGTAAGGACGGCACGATCACGGTCGAGGAAGCGAAATCGATCGAGACCACGCTGGAAGTAGTCGAGGGCATGCAGTTCGACAAAGGTTATCTGTCGCCCTATTTCGTGACCAACGCAGAGGAGATGGAAGCCGTTCTCGAAAACGCGTACATCCTCATTTACGAGAAGAAGATCTCGAGCTTGAAGGATCTGCTTCCCTTGCTCGAAAAGGTCGCGAAAGCCGGCCGGCCGCTTCTCATCATTGCTGAGGACGTGGAAGGCGAAGCGCTCGCGACCTTGGTGGTCAACAAATTGCGCGGCACGTTGCAGGTTTGCGCGGTGAAAGCTCCGGGCTTCGGCGATCGTCGCAAGGCGATGCTGGAAGACATCGCGGTGCTCACCGGCGGCAGACTGATCAGCGAAGACCTCGGTATCAAGCTTGAGAACATCAAGCTCGACGACCTCGGCAAAGCCAAACGCGCCACTGTCGACAAGGAAAACACCACCATTGTCGAAGGCAGTGGTAAATCGGCCGATATCCAGGGCCGCGTCGCTCAGATCCGTCGTCAGATTGAAGAGACGACCAGCGATTACGACCGCGAGAAACTGCAGGAGCGTCTGGCGAAACTCGCCGGTGGCGTTGCAGTCATCAACGTCGGCGCTGCGACCGAGACCGAGATGAAAGAGAAGAAAGCTCGCGTCGAAGATGCGTTGCACGCCACGCGTGCGGCGGTCGAAGAAGGCATCGTCCCAGGGGGCGGTGTTGCATTGCTCCGCGCGCAGAAAGCGCTCGATAACATCAAGGACTTGGAAGCCGACGAGAAAATCGGCGTACAAATTGTCCGCCGCGCCGTTGAAGAACCGATGCGTCAACTTGCGAACAACGCAGGTGCAGAAGGCGCGCTCGTTGTGGAAGAAGTCAGGAAACGCAAAGGCAACGAAGGTTACGATGTTGCCACTGAGCAATACACCGACTTGGTGAAAGCCGGTATCGTCGATCCGACCAAAGTCACCCGTAGCGCGTTGCAAAACGCAGCATCCATCGCAGGTCTGTTGCTCACCACCGAAGCATTGATCACGGAAATTCCTGAAAAGGAAAAAACTCCTCCAATGCCACCGGGCGGCGGCATGGGCGGAATGGACTACTAAGCCGAAAGCGAAACAACAATTAACAAACAGCCGAGCTCGCAAGG
>DASYSX010000213.1:0-4494 GCA_036002955.1 Candidatus Udaeobacter sp.
TTGCCAAATGAAAATCGCTGTTGCGTCTCGAAAACTTGGAGTGGATCGCGTTGGCGAGAAGTCAGTGACTGCATACCGGCCACGCAGCGTAAGAACAACGCGATTCAGTGACAAAAAAATTACTGTTACGTTTGTGTGGCAAACAGAAATGAGCGGACGCGGGATCGATTTGCGGCGGTCGCGAAGCGCCGCTAATGAACAGGCATGAAAATTCCGCGCTTGTTATTCGCGCTCTTTTTTTCCGCAACGGCGTGGCTCCTTGCAAATGATGAATTAAAGGAGCGCTTGCAGCCGGCGCTTGAGGCGATCACGCCGGACGGTCTGCTCGCACACATCAAAGTTCTCGCGTCGGATGAATTCGAGGGGCGCGCGCCTGGGTCTAAAGGCGAAGAGCTTTCGGTCAAATACATCACCGATCAGTTGAAAAAGATCGGACTTAAACCGGGAAATCCTGACGGCACATACACGCAGGAAGTTCCGCTCGCCGGGATCAAAAGCGAACCGCGAATGTCCTTCGTCATTGGCGACAAAACGATGGATCTGAAAAATCAGGATGATTTCGTTGCTTCATCGGCGCGGCTCCAGCCGGAGATCAAGATCGAGAAGTCAGATCTGGTCTTTGTCGGATACGGCGTCGTCGCGCCGGAGTACGGCTGGAACGATTACAAAAATGTCGATGTGAAGGGCAAGACGTTGCTGATGCTGATCGGCGATCCGCCGGTTCCCGATCCAAAAGATCCATCAAAGCTCGACGACAAAATGTTCAAAGGTAAGGCCATGACGTACTACGGCCGTTGGACCTACAAATACGAAATCGCAGCGCAAAAAGGCGCGGCAGCGGCGATCATCATTCATGAGACGGAACCTGCTGCTTATCCGTGGCAGGTAGTGAAGTCGAGCTGGAGCAAAGAAAACTTCGAGCTCGATAATCCGAACAAGAACATGGATGCGGTCTCGGCGCGTTCGTGGATCACGCTTGATGTTGCCAAAAAATTGTTCGCCGATTCCGGCCAGGATTTCGATGCGCTTAAAAAATCTGCGATCACCAGGGATTTTCGACCTGTGGTCTTGAATGCGAAGGCCAACATTGAGATCAAGCAGCAGGTTCGCTCGTTCAAATCGCACAATGTCATCGGCAAACTCGAAGGCAGCGATCCCAAATTAAACGGTGAATACGTGATCTACTCCGCGCACTGGGACCATTTGGGCCGGCATCCGGAATTGCAGGGCGATCAGATTTTCAATGGTGCGATCGATAATGCGTCAGGCGTTGCATCTGTAATCGAACTCGCGGCCGCCTTCACGAAGGTAAATCCGCCGCCGAAACGATCACTGTTATTCATGGCAACGACGGCCGAAGAAGCGGGATTGCTTGGCGCCAAATATTATGCGGAGCACCCGCTCTATCCCCTGGAGAAAACGCTGGCGGATATAAACCTCGACACGATGAACGTCTGGGGCAAAGCGCGTGATGTTGAGGATCTGAGTCTTGGTTTTTCCACGCTTGACGATCTTCTCGCTGCGGTGGCCAAACCGCAGGGCCGCAGCGTGATCCCGAACAGCCGCCCTGACAAGGGCATGATTTATCGCGCTGACAATTTCGAATTCTCGAAAGCTGGCCTGCCCTCGCTTTACATCGGCAAGGGGGAACATCTTCTCTCCCGTCCCGAGACCGCGCCACTCCGGTCCGACGAATTTGACTCGACCGATTACCATCAGGTCACCGACGACGTTCGTCCCGATTGGGACCTCTCCGGCGCCGTGCAAGATGTTCAACTTTTGTTCGAAGTTGGTTACGAAGTAGCCAATGGCCAGAAGTTTCCTGAATGGAAGCCGGGCTCTGAATTCAAAGCGAAACGCGATTCAATGCTGAGGAAGTGATTAGATTGGACGAAACTTCTCGTCTAATTCTCGTTAGGCCTGTGACACGTTTGCTATCGTCGCAGTATCTTCTGGCACTTCTGCTTTGTGGGTGCAGCGAGACAGTCACCTATTACGAAGCCGACGCGGCCGGCCATTGGCGCAAAAGCGTTGTGAACCGCCATCTTGGGGGCTACCGAGCAACTGCCGCCACATACGTCATCAACGGCATAACATTTCAGTATCATTTTCAAGCGATTGGGGGTAGCGCGGAGATTCGGGGCGAGGGCTCGACTCCCCTCGCACCTGGAAAATGGAAGCGCGCCTTCTACAAACTGCGAACTCCATTCCTTCTTAGTAGCAGACGAGTTCTTTTTAGCGGCTTTATCCGCCGAGTTCACGATGCAAGTCTCACCACAGACAGACTCGCGTCGAGATCACACCGGTCAAAAGATACCTACGATATACTCGAGTCCGGAAGCGGATCCGTGGTGGTGGAGTACCGTGAAGTCAATGGTCACCGTTGGCTCGTTACCACTCGGTTCGTAGATAGAGATAAGCAGATAATAAGCAATCGCACCTACTGGACAGTCATTCACGGTCTTTTGATCACATTTTCCGTCGATTGGGACACATCAATCCATGTAGAGTTAGAAGCAGTGCGGCCTTATCTCGATGCGCTGGACCGACTCGTTTCTGATTTTCGATACTTCGGCTGACGCCTAACCAGAAGAGCCTGTCATGTCTCCTGATTTTGACTACGCGCGTCTGAAAAGATCCTTTGAGTATTTGGTCGAGCACTATGGGCCGGCGGAGGTCAATGCTCCTAGCTCACATCCTGTAAAGCTGTTGGAGCATGATGAACTCTCCCGTATCAGTCGCGCACGCCGTACTCTCGCTGAAGCGATCGCAGAGTTCGTCGATGGCACGCAGGATTTTTGTCATGAACGTGTGTCGGAGATTGATCGCGATTTACAGAAGCGAGACGCTTACACGTTATCCTTTTTGCGTGAGCACTTCACCACGCAGCACAACACGATTGCCGACCATGGCTGCCAAAGACAAAAGAGAAATTAGGAACCGCAATGTTGATGCATTTTTGAGGAAAGCCGAAAAGTGGCGGGAAGAATTCGAGAAATTAAGAATGATCTGTCTCGATTCTGGTCTGACCGAAGAATTGAAGTGGGGTAAGCCTTGTTACACCTATCAGAAAAATAACGTGGTTCTAATACATGGATTTAAGGAATACTGCGCGCTTCTGTTTATGAAAGGTGCCTTGTTAAAGGATCCCAGGGGTATTCTGGTCCAACAAACGGAGAATGTGCAGGCGGCGCGTCAGATTCGGTTCACCAATGTTCGAGAAATCGTGCAGATGAAACCCATCTTGAAAGCCTACATCAGGGAAGCTATTGAAGTAGAAAAAGCGGGTTTGGAAGTGTCTTATAAAAAGACTTCAGAATTCGGAGTCCCTGAAGAATTCCAAAACAGATTGGATGAATCTCCTGACTTGAAAACTGCCTTTGATGCATTGACGCCGGGTCGGCAACGAGGGTACCTCCTTTATTTTTCTGCCGCCAAACAATCGAAAACCCGGGAGGTGAGGGTTGAAAAATGTTTGCTGCAAATTCTCAAAGGAAAGGGATTGAATGACTGACGTCGCCAACATCCATTTTTCGCTGGAACGCCAGGCAAATGACCAAAGCTAGGATCCGCTTCAAAGCGAAACTCTGCCGCCCGGCAATGGAGCCGGCCCGCCCTCGGGCCGATCAGAGCGAGAAGGTTGGCTCATGGACTTTTCTTGTCGTGCCAAAGAATGCTAGTGCGAAGCTTCCCTCGCGGGGGATGACGGCGATCGAAGGCACACTCAATGGCGTCGCGTTTCAAGCCACGCTCGAACCGGACGGGCAAAAGAGCCACTGGCTCAAAGTGGACCGAAAGCTGAGCGAAGCTGCGCGCGCAGCTGCAGGTGACTTTGTTACGTTAGAGATCGCACCCACCGCACACGAACCGGAACCAGAACTGCCGGCAGACCTGCGAAAAGCTCTCGCCGCCGCCGCCCCGAAGGCGAGAAAATTGTGGTTGGATATCACGCCTGTCGCGCGCCGCGATTGGATCCAGTGGATCACCTCTGCCAAGCGGGAAGAAACCCGCGTGCGCCGGATCAAAAATGCCTGTTCGATGCTAGCGAGTGGGAAGCGCCGCCCTTGCTGCTTCGACCGGTCAGGCTTCTATGGTAAGAGCTTGAGCGCTCCGAAAGTAGCGACTTGAAGGAATACCGACTGTCGCATAAGCGCGCTGGCATTTGTCTTATGGAAGTTCAACGCTTGCACACCTAGTCTTGCTCCTCCTCGCGATCAAGCTTCCGTAGAAGTTGCTATATTATGATCACCTCAATTCACACCTTGATGTACTCCGATGACGCTCAGGCAACGCGGGCGTTTTTGCGCGACGTGCTCGGCTGGAAGTATGTGGCCGAAGATTTCGATGACAATGGGCTCATCTTCAAATCGGGACCGAGCGAGATGGGCGTGCATCCGACGCACAGCGAATGGGAAGGCAAATCGTACGACTACCCGCGTCACCACTCGATCACTGTGATGTGTGACGATATCGACGCGACGGTTGGCGAGTTAC
>DASYSX010000214.1:0-6140 GCA_036002955.1 Candidatus Udaeobacter sp.
TATAGTCTGAATTGCCATGGCCGCCTGGGACTTCGTGGTCCGGGATGCCGCCTAGTTCGTTGTATTGGATCCAAAAGTCGGCCTCGAGTATCTCCAAAGCCGCTGGGAAGCGAAGGAGTGCCGCGTCTCCTGGTGAAAGACTGGAACCTGCCTCTGCGGCTCGGACGCTGCTCAACAGTCCTGCGCCGACGGTTCCTGCTCCCAGGGCGATCGTTTTACTCAAGAAAGAACGACGGCTAATAAATCGTTTCCGGGGTTTTTTGTTGTCCAAGTTATCCTCTAGAGGGCGATTGTCGTCGCTACTAGAGCCGTTTGCTGTACGATCGACTGGTGTCTTCATGACAGTAACATCGCAGCAATCAAGTGTCAGAGCTGTTCAGGAAAAGTAACGCACTTGTTACTTGTGGACGCTTAACAGCAGTTAGACCAGCGCAACGGCAAAGTATAAATGAAGTGACTTAACAGACTAACATGTAGGACGACGCCTACAGGGATATGAGATTACATCTAAACAAATTCCTCTCCAGTCAGCCAGGTCATGTGCTGCGAGTTTTCTGCTCACGGCCGCAAAAAAAATATACGACTGCTAAAGAGTGAAAGTGTCGAAGAGGAGGTCCGGCTCAAGCGTGCTACTTGATTGAATACCGGCCGAATGAAAGTCGCCCTCGCACTCCTGGCCTTCGCGGTCGCTGCGCAAATTGATGATCAAAAATGAAGTGGAGCCTAGGGGATTCGAACCCCTGACCTCCTCAATGCCATTGAGGCGCTCTACCAACTGAGCTAAGACCCCGGCGAAGATTCAGACTCTAAGTTTCAGATTGGGCATTGCAACCGGAGAAGAAGACGAAATCAAAGCGCCGTTAACGTTACCGAGTTTCGAGCGATTCAGCTTTGGCTCGATGTCCCTTGAAAAATGCCGGCTGAATCATATCGTTGCGGAATCGTCTGTGGTTGTTCCCGGACGCCGGGAGTGAATCACGGGCGCAAGGTTGCCGAGGCAGTTAACTCAGTTTCTTTCAAACAGAGGCGACTGTAACGATGCCCTCTGGAGAACGATCTGGAATGTGCTTTTGCCAGACCATCCGGCACCGAATCGCATCAAAATTGGAGTCGGTCCGCCCGACTGCGCTATTGCGCACGCTTAATACGGATGGCGATCTTGTTTGTTTTGCCACGCTTCACAAGCCTTCAGCGCAAATTCGCGCTCGAAATCAGGAAAGCATTTGATGGCTTTTCGCTCTTCCCACGGCAGTTTGAAATCGATGTATTGAAACTCGTCGTCAAAACCGATCTTGCTGGTGTCCGAAAGTCTTGTGCCGAAATACACTCGATCAATGCGCGCCCAATAGATGGCGCTCATGCACATCGGGCAGGGCGCGCCATTCACGTAGAGATCGCAGCCTTTGAGCATCTGCGCGCGTTCGGGAACTGGATCGGGCGACCCTTCGGGACGCGGAATCATCTTGAGATTTCCCTCATAATAATCCGAGCCGAGAAGCGCTTTGGAATTGATCCGGCCGCAGGCGTCCATGATGGCGGTCACCTCGGCATGAAAAACGGGGATTCCGGTTAGAAGGACCCGGTTCTGGCCGCGGCCGATGATCTTGCCGTCCCTAACAATGACGGCTCCAAACGGTCCGCCCCATCCTTTCTCGACGGATTCGATGGCTAGCCGGGTGGCCTCGTGGAGGAATTGTTTTTTATACTCGTTACTTTCAATATCTGTAGTGCTCATGTGTTTGTGTTTTCTATGTTGATTGTGGGGTTTGTCTGCGGGGGAAATGGGGGTGGTTTTGTTGTGTTCTTGACGAAAGGGGAACAGACGAATTCGTCCGCGTGCTACTTCATATCACACAAATCTCCAAAAGATTGCAACCAGATAATAAACGCGGAATGGAAATCGCTGGATCATGACGGCTTTGGGTCGATGAGACCGTCGAAGTAGCCAAAGAACACGCCGTCCGGATCGTATTTGTCGCGCAGATCGGCCAGCCGTTTCCAGTTTTCCGGCGAGAGGGATTGGACGGCGTCCGACGGCCTGTGGACGGTGTCCGATTCACCGACGTAATAGCCGATGTTGAAGGGCCTGAGCAACGCGGTGCATTCGTCATGCCACTGGCTGTTCGTCGCGTCGTCTGCGGCGTCTTTCCACATCGTCCAGGGTCCGCCGTAAACCCGCGAGCTCATGGAATAAGCCGCGTCCGGATGAACGGCCGGAACGTTAGGGCCGGTGAAAATGGTGAAGAGAATGACGGTGATCGGAGACGGGCATTTCGTCATGTGATCGCCCACCGCCTTCACGAGGTCGCCCGGCGAAGTATTTGAAAAAGTGGCCTCCACGCGATTGCGTAATCCCTCGGGCCAAAGCGCTCCCGACGCGTCGAACAGTTGCTCAAAAACAGTTGGAGTGGCGAACGAACTCGAGAGGCATCGGGGCCGGAGCGGGCAGTCTTCCAGCGGCTTCAGCATGGCCTTGGCCTCTTCCGGAGAATCAGCGAAAGCCGCTCCTGTCACCATGGCGACCTTGCCGCCTTGCGCGGCGGTCTTTTTCTTGAGATCGGTGGGAGCTTCGCGCAGAAAAAGGCTGAGTTCGACAGCAGGCGAAATTTTCGCGGCATTTTCCCCGAGCCAGGTCCCGACCGCTGCGGCGTCGTCCATTGAATAATAATAGGTGCTGCCGTGAATCGCCTTGGGCAGCGGATACAGCTTGAGATGGTATCGCGTGACGACACCGAAAAATCCGGAACCCGATCCGCGCGCGGCCCAGAAATATTCCGCGTGCTCGTCCTTGCTCGCCGTGATGAGTTTTCCCTCCGCGGTGACAAGCTCGATGGCCTCGATGCTTTCCGTGCCTGAGCCCCAGACGCCCTGGTTCCACGCCATGCCGCCGCCGAGCAGATAGCCGCTAAGCTTGACCTGCGGGCAGTGCCCGCTGGGATAGGCGAGGCCTTTGTTGTTGAGAACCTTTTGAATGTCTCGGTTGCTGATGACCGGCTGCACGACGGCCTTGCGGGCCGCCACATCGATCGAAATAACCTTGTTCAGTTCGCTCAGGTCGATGAGCAAGCCGCCATTTCGCAGCGTGGGCTGGCACCAATTGTGACCGCCGCCGCGGACCACGACTTTCCATTTGTTTTCCCGCGCGAAATGAATCGCGGCAATGACGTCCTGCTCGTCCTTGACTCGAATCACGATCTGCGGCGCGCGGCTGGGAATCAGCCGATTCCATAGGTTGCCGTGGATCAATTCGGTGAAGTTCGCATCGCCCTGAGCGGCGACGACGCCTTTGCAGGCTTTCTTCAGCGCGTCAATGTCCATGGGCGCGCCTTTCGGAGTCTCTGCGCGACCGCTGCGGCCAAGTAACAGGCCACCGGCCGCCGCAGCGGTGCCCTTCACAAAGCCACGGCGCGAAAATGAATTTTCTCCGTTCATGACTCATCCTTTTTGCGTGCGCCTACACCGTAGGGAGGTGATCAGCGAACAGCACGCCGCCGACAGCCTTGTTCACGAGTTGTGTCTCATGAATCGTAATTACCACCCGATCGGCTGGGACCTTGCAGGTCTCGACCACAACTTGGGTAATTCCTTTGCACAACGCGCGCTTCTGTTCGATCGATCTTCCTTCGTTAAGCTCGATGGTGATTTCAGGCATAGTCGTACTTTGTATTTGCTTTTAGATATGGCGCGCAGTTTGCCGGTGGCTCTTTTGGTAAAGCACGCATTCGCATTTAGCTTGCATTGATTACTGTGAGACTTACAGCAGCTATCGAGTTATTCCTTTGTTACAAGAGATACCACAGCGCGGCCACTTCGATCGCGTAAAGCAAAAAGATCAATGCGGTTCCAGAGGCATTCACAGCGACCTTTGAGGCATCGGATTTTGGAAACAGCCACCAGCCGAGAGTTTTGATGAATAGCGGCATCGTTAAATATGTGGTTAGTGCGACGCTAATGACATTGCCAATGAACATTCCCAATGACGAATTCACGCCGGCGAGCCGGGGACTGAGAAACCGCGTTTCGAGCATCACGATGGGAAAGAGGCCCAGTAACACGAGCATCGCGGCCTTCCAATTTGGCGGGCCTTTGCCGGTTTTTGGATCCGTAGGAAACCATCCGGGGAAGGAAGTTCCCATCTGCTGTAAATGCGCGTAGTCAACCAGCGGCTCCGCCTCTTTGACTAATGCAGCTCGCTCTGGAGATTTGAGCCATCTGTCGAGTTGTTCCGTCGTGTCGAAGCGCATCAACGTTGTCCATCCCAGCTCGCCCGCAACAGGAGGCTGGACATAGGAGCCGCGGTACCCGGGAAATTTCGACTGTGCCTGCTGAATTTTTGTTTCCCATTCTCGATAGGCAGCTTCCTTGCCTGGCTTTACCTGGGTAATAATCACTTCAACCACACCGCTATCGGATTCGCTTTCTTTTACTTCAACTTCGATTGAAGATTTTTCTGCGAGCAATGGTGCGGCATCTTCGAGGAGGCGGCGCCACGTTTCGGATTTCCTCCATGCCTCGAGATGTGCCGAATCAACGAAGCGCAGCAGCACAGTCCACGACAAGCCCTCGCCCGAGGGAGTGATTTCAGAATTGAGAAATCCCTCGAAACCCGCCGCGTGCGTGAGAGCTCTGGCCTGCCACGCGGCGAAATCGTTTTCTGCCTCTCGCCGCAGCTGGAATTTTGCGAGGAGGATTGCGGCGCTAGCCGATGGTGAAGAATTACTCATCTTGGGGGGAACGACCGCATTAGAACAGACAAATGACCCTTAAAGTCAATGCTAAAGCTGCATCGAGGCTGGGATTCGCACCCGGGTTAGGAATATATGAGATCGCCGGTTCAAAAAATGCGCCGTGAGTGATGTGCGCCTGATAGTAAGCCTGGAACATGAATTCACTATCGCGTTTAAAGATATTTTGATTCAATGCTGACCATGCCACCCCGACACCAGCGGAATCTTTAGCCCGGTGTGGAACCAAACCGAATTCTGTCAGGCCGGCACCGCAATAATGATCGATCGGAAGCGTGTCTGAATTGTTAACGCCAAATTGCATGAACCCGCTGATGCCGCTGTTATCGATCGTTGGACGCGCGCGCCAAAATCGTTGCGAACCGAACAGATAAAAACCGGACGCTCCATTTTCAGTAATTACATTCGCGGAGTTGGTGCTGAGCTGTCCGGTCTGGTGCCAGCCGCCAATCCCAAATGATCCCGGCAGTCCCGCTACTTCCCAGGCACCGCCCGCTTCTCCAACATGAAAGTAATAGCCGTTGAAGTTCGGGGCGCCATGCAGGCCGGTCTGAACGTGATTAGCAATATTGCCATCGTAAACCCCGTAGGAGAGGTAGATGTTTTTTACTGGACTGAACGTGGCAGTAACACCGTAAGCCGTGTTGTAATACCCCGGCATGGCGCCAAGGAGCGTAGGGTTAATAAAGACCGGCGTGTATAGCAATCCGGAAACCGCTGGGATCGCGAGATGCTGATCCTGCACAGGCACTGGACGCAGCACATTGTTGAAATCGTCTGTCGGCGCAACTTTGCCGAATCGCAGGATAAACTTCCGATCGAAAAGCTCCTGCCGCCACCAAAGCTGGTAGAGCTCTGAACGGTGCAGCGGGTCCGGGCCAGGCAAGGAATTGTAGCCCTGCACGCTGCCAGCTTGTCGATTTGTGTGCTCACCGTTGAACTGAAGAAACTCGACGCCGAAGCGACCGCCTGGCCAGCCAACTAATTTCTCCGCATCAAGGCCAGCTCCGAGAATAAGGAGCCTGTTGAAGCTCCACTTCCCCGGATCGGCGCCGCCGGTAAGCAGGTAATTTGCATCAGCAACCCACACGCCTCCCAGGAAAACTCCCGTGTCTCGAGGCAAGCTAACTAGTCTCTCGATCGTTTCGGCCAACTCACCTGTGCCTGTGCGAATATCGACTGCGCCTGGGTTCGAGCTAATGCCCTCCGCTATGAAACTCGTGTCTGTCTTTTGCGCCGCAGTTTGCTCATCGGCACAGACACGATCCTCCATCGCCAGCGCGGCAAGCGCGGCGATTAGAATGGAGAGATGAGTAGTGCTCACCTTTGGGGGGCTCGAATCGAACGCTGATAGAACTCATTCGTCGCCTTGTTGGCGAGCAAATAATTTTGGTG
>DASYSX010000215.1:0-14350 GCA_036002955.1 Candidatus Udaeobacter sp.
CGCGTCGCAAAAATTCCAGTGCAGTCCCACGGGCAAAAGCCATTTCAAGGAAATGATATCTTTGCTAATACACGAAAACGAGAACAAAGCGTTTCCCAAATCTGTTTTTCGATCTCTTCGACATCGCCGGAGGCGTCAATCATGACGAACCGTTTGGCTTCGCCCGCTGCAAGTTCACGATATCCTTCGCGAACACGCTCGTAAAAATCAGCGGGTTGTTGTTCCATACGATCCGCTTTGCGTGGCTCACGCCGCATGCGCAACTCAGCAGTCGCAGCGTCGACATCGAGCGCGAAAGTGACGTCGGGAATGCAATCGCCGACCGCGAACGCATTCAAACTCTCGATCATCTCACGATCCAATTTGCGTGCCGCTCCTTGATATACAGTCGTGGAATCAGAGAAACGATCTGCGATCACACATACACCGCGTTCAAGGGCTGGTGTGATCACCTCGCGCACGAGCTGGCTGCGACTAGCCTCAAACAGCAGCAATTCAGTCTCTGGTGTCATGTTTTTGTTATGCGGGGCAAATTGCAAAAGCTCGCGAATACTTTCGCCGATCAACGTGCCCCCGGGTTCCCGCGTGAGGATACATGGGATGCCGCACCGCTGAAGGCGCGCGGCCAGCCGGTCGGCTTGTGTGGACTTTCCGCTTCCTTCTGATCCTTCGAACGTGATGAACGGCAGTCGCGGCATTTGCCGATTGTGAAATAAACTCGAGCGAATGTCGAACGCATTGGCTGTAGCGTCCGCTGTCTTCAGCGGAATGATTGCAAAGGGGGAGCTTGCGTTGAGGACAGCGACACTACAACAGCAACGACATTTGCTGCCCGGTCTGCTCTGCGATTGATTCACGCATGAAACAATTCTGGCTGGTGAAGCAAGAGCCGTCTTCCTATTCGTGGTCTGATTTTCTTGCCGATGGCAAGACTAGCTGGACCGGCGTGCGCAATTTCTCTGCACGAAATAATCTTCGCAAAATGCGAACCGGCGATGAAGTCCTTTTCTATCATACCGGTGACGAAAAAAGTGTAGTCGGAATTGCCAGGGTCAGACGGACTGCCTATCCGGATTCGACGGCAAAGGAAGGCGATTGGTCGGCCGTCGATCTTGCGGCAATTAAACCGCTGGGACGACCTGTTACTCTTCGCGAGATCAAGAGCAATTCACGCTTGAGAGAAATACCGTTAATTCGCCAATCGCGTTTATCAGTCATGCCTCTGGCCGAACCGGAGTTTCGGGAAATCGTAAACATGGGTTCTCCCGCGACGTCATCCTGAGGCTAGCGCAGCGAAGTCGAAGGATCCCGTGGAAAAGACTCGTGGGTTCCGCCGCGGGATTCCCTGACTTTGCTCGGAATGACAACGTGTTACAGCTTTTTACCTTGTTCAAAGCTGCTCGACGACAGAAAATTTGGATATGAGTACAATTGCGGCAACGGAGTTCCTTCCGCTCGTCGCCACCGCAGCCGCGGCGGCGGATTCCGTCGTCGTGTCTCTGCACGATGTCGCCCCTCGCACTCAGCGAATCGCAAGTACAATTATTTCGGAATTGAGCGCGCACGGCGTGCGCGTTTGTTCCATTCTTGTGGTGCCGAATTATCACCACGAGGGCCCGTTGGCCAAGTACCGCGAATTCGTGACTTGGCTCCGAGCCTTGGAGGCGGATGGGCACGAAATCGTGATCCACGGTTTTTTTCACGAACGCCCGCCTCATGGTAAAGAAACTTTGCGCGACAAATTCATGACCAGATTTTATACGCAGAACGAAGGCGAATTTTACGATTTACCCTACGAAGAAGCTTTGCGGCGCATCACGACAGCACGAGATGAATTCCGTGCGCTCGGACTTAACCCATGCGGTTTCATCGCGCCGGCATGGTTACTGGGAAATGAAGCAGAGCAAGCCGTCCGTGATGCGGAATTGGAATACACGACACGCCTGCGCACGGTATATGATCTCCGCTCGGAATCTACGTTCGCGGCCAGAACGCTTGTTTACAGTGTTCATAATACCTGGCGGCGCGCGCTTAGTCGCAGTTGGAACGCGGCGCTGTTCGGTTTGCTGAGAACCAAGCCGCTCTTGCGGATAAGCATTCATCCGCCCGATTATTCGCAGGCTACCATTTGGAAACAGATTCTCGGCTTCATCGCAGCAACAAAAAGCGCGCGAACCGCTACGACATATCAGGATTGGATCGCTGAACAACGGTCGAAGAGAGGAATGTAACGTGAGCAGGTGCGATTTACATATCCACTCGCGGCATAGTGCGCGCTCGGAGGAATGGCTCTTCCGTCGATTCGATTTTCCCGACAGCTACTCCGATCCGAAACAGTTGTATGAGCAGCTGCGCAAACGTGGGATGGATTACGTTACCATTACCGATCACGACTCGATCGATGGCTGCCTCGAAATTGCGCACCTGCCTCAGACCTTCATCAGCGAGCAGGTCACTACTTACTTTCCGCACGACGCCTGCAAGCTGCACATTTTAGTGTGGGGCATTTCGGAACAGCAGCATCGCGATATCGAAGGGGCGCGCGAAAACATCTTCGATCTGCAGCGGTACTTGCAGCGTGCACAAATCGCTCACGCAGTCGCGCATCCCTTGTACAGCGTGAACGGCAAACTCGAGGCAATGCACCTCGAGCAACTCATCCTTCTATTTAAACATTTTGAGGGTATCAACGGTTTGCGTGATGCCCTCCTCAGCGATCTGGCACAAAATCTTTTCAAGCAATTAACACCAGAGCAGATCGAGGAGTTTGCAAATCGTCACGGCGTGGCGCCTGCGCACGCGGAACCATGGAAAAAAATCCTGGTGGGCGGCTCCGACGATCACGGAGGGCAATTTGCCGCCTCTGCTTTTACGGAAACGCCGGCTGCGAAGTCCGTCGAAGAATTCCTGAAATCGGTTCGAAATGGTCATTGCACACCACGCGGCCAGGGCGGGACGCCACTAATTCTGTCACATGGCTTCTACAACACCGTTGCCTGTTTCATCCAGGACCGTTTCCACGAAAAGCTGGGGCCCAGTGGGGCCCTGCTGGAGAAAATGTTTTCGCGTTTCATGGAGGGGCGTGCTCCGACGGAGTTCACACTCAAGGAGAAAACGGAATTCATCGTGCAAGGTGTTCTGTCCGGGAAGATTTTCGATTTCGCGAAACCCGCAAACGTCTCGCTTTGGAAAGAACTTTCGGGCTATTTCGCGCGGCCGGAGGTAAAGGCAAAACTGGCCACGCAATTGGACAAGGTCAGCGAACCAGAGCGCCGCACATTTCTGATGGCGAACATGGTCGCCGAGCAACTCGCGTTTCGCTTCTTCAATCGATTTGTGCAGCAACTCAGCAGCGGCAACATGGTAGAGAGCGTGCAGGCTCTCAGCGCGATTGCTCCCATCCTCGTTATCCTGACGCCGTACATTTACGGGTTTCACAGCCAGGCCCCGTCGCGCAAATGGCTGCGGAATTTGTTTAAAGAACTGACCGGCGAAATTCCGGTTGCGTTACAAAATCACAAGCGTGCCTGGTTCACCGACACCTTGGAGGACGTGAACGGCGTAGCTACGACGATTCGCAAAATGACCGCCGCCGGAGCGGCCGCGGAAAAGGAATTGGTCGTTGTGGCTTCACGAAGCAATCCTCAAATTTCCGATATCCCAATCAAAAATTTCCCGCCTATCGGCGAATTCGAGTTGCCTGAATACGAACTGCAGAAACTGAGTTTCCCACCGATTCTGCAGATGCTCGATTACGTCCAGCGCGAACGATTCACTGAGATCATCATCAGCACGCCTGGTCCGGTTGGTTTAACCGCGCTGCTCGCGGCAAAAATGCTCAACCTCCAAACAAGCGGCATTTATCACACCGATTTTCCTCAATACATCCGCATCCTGACCGAGGATAGTTTTCTTGAAAGCGTTGCGTGGGGATACATGCATTGGTTCTATGGGCAGGTCGACACTGTTTTCGTCAATTCCGAAGAGTACAAACAAAGCTGGATTAAACGGGGATTCGATCCGGCAAAACTGAAGATTTTGCCGCGCGGCCTCGACACCGAACTGTTTCATCCGGCGCGACGCGATTCGGCGTTTTTTGAAAAATTTGGAGCATCGAACGGCGAGCTTCGCCTGCTCTACGTCGGCCGAATTTCACGAGAAAAAGACCTCGACGTGTTGGCCGACGCTTATCGCCGTCTGCGCAAAGAAAGACTCCCTGTTCGACTTTTTGTCGTCGGTCACGGCCCATATTCCGAAGCACTCGAGAAATCTTTGCCCGATGCGTTTTTTACCGGTTATCTCAGAGGCACGGAATTGGCTACCGCATATGCATCCGCCGATATCTTTGTTTTTCCCAGCACCACCGACACTTTCGGCAACGTGATTCTCGAAGCACAGGCTTCCGGATTGCCCGTTGTCGTTTCCGATTCCGGCGGCCCGAAGGAATTAGTAGCGCACAACGCAAATGGTCTGATCACCAAATCGCATAACGTCGAAGACTTCACGGACGCGATTCGAGCTCTTGTGATCGATCAAAAGCTACGGGAGCGGATGGCAAACTCCGCTCGCAACAGTGTTATCGACCGAAGTTGGCCGCGCGCTTTCGCAAAGTTCTGGGCCGCGACTGAAGTTTAGAAGATCTGTTCGGTGGAGAGATGACCCTGTAGGGGAAGCTGACAGCTTCGCTCCGTCTATTCGGCGCCCGATCGAACCACGACCGCGCCGTACAACTGCCAGAAGTAATAGACTGACGCCGCGGAACCAATAGCGATAACGAGCGATCGGACCAATGTCGGGTTTGAGCGATGCGATATCATTCCGCCAAGATAGCCGCCAACGAGACCACCGATCGCCATCGGCACACCGTAATTCCAGTTCACATCACCTTCGAGGATGAGCACCAGGACTGCCACGCCTCGCATACAAAGAGTGAGGAAGTTCTTGAGCGCGACCACGTGCCGGATATCTCCCCGCGAGATAAAACTCAGCGCGCCGATCATGAGAATTCCAATCCCGGAGCCGAAGTAACCGCCGTACAATCCCACCAGGAAAATGCCCGCAATTGCGACAGGCCACAACGCCAGCCTGATGTCCGGATGCACGCTTCCACTTTCGTCGCGTCGAACCAGGATCGGCCGCAGCACAATGATAACCGTGGCCACTAACACCAACCACGGTACTAACTGAATAAAGTTGCGATTACCCATCCGGCTGAGCAACACAGCTCCGATCAAACCGCCGATCACACTTGGAATCAAAAGCAGCCATAACCATCCGCGATGAAGGACACCTGCCAACTGGTCCCGGGTGCGCCACACAGCCGTGGGGTAGGCAAAGAACAGAGCGATTGCGCTGGTGGCGTCGGCGGTCACCGGTGTTACGACGAGCATTAGCAAGGGAAACGTGATTAATCCGCCGCCACCGGCCAATGCGTTAATTGTTCCCGCCAGAACAGTGGCTAGGAAAAACAGGAGGTAACTCATCATCCCCTTTTCGTGGTCGTGCTCATGCTACTGCTCGTCTGCTGAGTTTGGTAGGGACGGCGCCTTGCGCCGTCCGGACATCGCAGCGCGATGTCCCTACCACGGCAATGCATCCAGATCGACATTGCCACCGGTGAGAATGATACCGATGCTGGCGCCACTTATGTCGATCTTACCTTCTCGAATCGCCGCATACGGAACTGCCGCTGATGGCTCGATCACAATCTTCATCGTCTCCCAAATCGCGCGCAGCGCCGAAATGATGGCTTCCTCGCTTACTGTGACTACATCGTCGACGTATTGCTGAATGATCACAAAGTTTGGTTGCCCGACATTTGTGCGCAGCCCATCGGCGATGGTGAACTTCTTTTCAGTCACAAGTCGGCGTCCAGCACGAAACGATTGCGCCGCATCATCGGCATTCTCCGGCTCGACTGCGATCACTTTTATCTGCGGCCGCATCGATTTCGCAGCGATCGCTGTGCCCGACAACAGACCGCCACCGCCGACCGGACACATAATCACATCAAGATTGGGAATGTCTTCCAGCAGTTCCATTGCTGCTGTCCCCTGCCCCGCTATCACGTGTTCATTTTCAAATGAGTGAATCAACATTGCGCCGGTTTTATTGATCACCTCTGCGCATTTGATCTCACGCGACTCCTCTGTTGGTTCGCAAAAGACAACCTGCGCACTGTAACCTTCCACTGCGCGGATCTTTACTTTCGCCGAGTTTGACGGCATCACGATATGCGCCGGGATTCCTCGCAATTTCGCCGCACGCGCCACGGCAGCACCGTGATTACCGGAAGAATGCGTTGCCACACCGCGTCGCGCAGTTTCGTCAGCAAGCGCAAAAACCGCATTGGTCGCACCTCGCGCTTTGAACGCACCGACCTTCTGAAAATTTTCGCACTTAAAAAACAGGGACGCTCCGCACGCGTCGTTCAGCCACGAATTCGTCAGCACGGGCGTGCGATGAATGTATGGTCGAATCCGTTCGTGCGCTGTGCGGATCGTATCGAGGTTGACTGATCCTGCTAATTCGACCATCCGAAAAAGGCGTCGATAACCGCGAACGTGTCAATGAATCCGTGAGCGAAAATGCTGGCCCACAGGTTGCGACCGGCAAGCATGTAAGCAGATCCCAGGATCACTCCTGCAACGCCGGAATCGATCACACCGGCTGCACCTTTGTAATAATGCCCGTACCCAAACAAGATCGAAACAAGCACGATCCCAATCCAATAAGCGAGTTCGGATCGCTTTCCGACATCAGCGGCACGCGTCAGGAGATATCCGCGGTACACGATCTCTTCGCCGAAAGCGGCAAACGTCCATACGAGCAACAAACCAACGAACGCAATCTTCACGTTCCGGGTGATCTCGTTTGCCAATGCCGGTGGGCTCGGCTTCGACCAGAACAAGTCAGTGACAGGTTCGATTAGAAATTGCCCAAGCAAGATGCGCAAGATCGCAGCGACAAGCGCAATTAGAAGAATGCGTCGCCATGATGCCGGTCGTTTAAATCCCATTGCAAACCAGCCGCCGTCACGTAGCCGCATTGAAATGAATCCCAGCACAGAAAGGACGATCACTTCGTTAGGCACGATGTGAAAGACATTATGCCCAATCACAATGAAACCGCCGAAGCAGAATTCCAACGCGCTCAGCGCGCGTGACGTCACAGAACTACCGAAAGGGAGCGGAACATTAGAGGACACGACGATGGAAGATGTACCAGAATATTTCTCATTCAGCGCTCGGGCTGTGAAAATGCTCGGGACGCGGTCCGATTCCGATGAATCGAGCGGGAATCTGTCGCAAAATTGGAAACCATTTCAGCAAGCGAAAGACAAAGGGCAACGACGCTTTGCGATCCGACGTACGACCAGTCACCACACGTCGATGAATAAAGACCTGCATTGCTTGAATGATCCGCGTCGGCCATTCGCGGCGCGCCTGCACTTTGCGCAGATCGTCCAGGGAAGCCGGACCAATTTGCAATTTTCCCGCGAGCAGATTGGCAGTCGCGACGGCATCCTGAATAGCGAGATTGATGCCTACGCCGCCTGCTGGTGACATTGCGTGAGCAGAATCGCCGATGCAAAGCAGCCCGTCGCAGCACCAATCACGAAGGCGATTAATTTGGACGGTCAGCAATTTGATTTTCGCCCAATCATCGAGCTCTGCCACGCGGTCGCGGAGAAATCCGGCGAAGCCGACGATGTCGTTTTGAAGTTGCTGCAGACCACATGCTTTAATCTCATCGAAGCCGCCCTTGGGAATTACAAAGCCGCACTGCCAATAGTCGCCGCGGTCGAGTAACACGAGCAATTTGCCTTGTTGAAAGAAGCCGAATGTTTGCTGAGGATCGTCAAGCTTCTTCGAGATCCGCATCCAGAGCACGTCGATCGGGGCGCCGAAGTCTTGGCGCTCCAGCCCAGCACGCGTCTGAACGATCGAGTGCCGTCCGTCTGCGCCAATGATCAGGTCGGCGCGAATTTCCAGTTCGCCCCGTGGAGTTTTCACACGCACGCCGGTCACGCGCCGTTCATCGAACGTCAGATCAATCACTTCATGCTCCATCAGTAATTGGAAACTCGGGAATCTTTTGGCGTGCATGGACAGGAAATTGAGAAAATCCCACTGCGGCATGAAAGCGATGAATTTGCAGCGCGTGGGCAGCTTCGTGAAATTGGCGATTGGCACAGTCTGACCATTGATGACTGCGCGTAGTTCGCGGACTTCCTGATGCGGCTGCTTTAGAAACTCCTCCAGCAACCCGAGCTCGTACATCAGCTCAAGCGTAGACGGATGAATGGTGTCGCCGCGAAAATCGCGAAAGAAATCGGCATGTTTTTCCAAAACGATCACCGGCACACCCGCTCGCGCGAGCAAGTAGCCAACCATGATTCCCGCTGGTCCACCGCCGGCGATCACACAGCGCGTTTGCAGTCTTTCAGCCACGAATGACACGAATAGCACGGATGGGCATTTTCTAAATGCTCCGTCATGTCGAGCGAAGTCGAGACATCCCGCAAAGTTACTTATAGTTATGCCACGGGATTCCTCGACTCCGCTCGGAATGACGTGCGCGAGATCACTTTATTGTTTTCCATCTGTGTCATCCGTGCAATCCGTGGTTACGAATGAAAACTGATCAGCCGCTTTTCCTGAACGAAGAACAAGTTCGAGAGCATCTGCGGATGACCGAGCTGATTCCGGCAATGGAGAAAGCGCTGATTGATTTCTCTGCGGGCAGAGTGACTCAGCCGGTTCGCTCGATCATATCAATTGATCCGCCTGGAGGATTCTTCGGTTTGATGCCGGCGCTCACTCCGGATGGACTCGGATTGAAAGCCGTAACGTTCTACCCGCCCAACGCGGAGCGCGGAATCCCAACGCATATGGCGACGATTTTTCTTGTCGATCCACAAACAGGAACGCCACTCGCAATAATGGACGGTCGATTGATCACCGAGATGCGAACCGCCGCTGCATCTGCAGCTGCGACGAAACTGTTAGCATCGCCTAATGCTAAAATCCTCGCGATTCTCGGAAGCGGAGTGCAAGCGTGCAGCCATGTGGAAGCGCTGCGGCTCGTTAGGCAATTTGAGGAAATTCGTGTGTGGAGTCCCACGCTTGAACACGCAAAGCGGTTTGCACAGGAAATTGGCGCCTCAGCGATGTCTGCTGAAGAAGCCGTGAGCGACGCCGATGTGATCGTAACTGTGACCAATTCTAAAACGCCAGTGCTCAAGGGAGACTGGTTGAAAGCCGGCTGTCATGTGAACGCGATCGGCGCGTGTCGGCCGGACTGGCGCGAACTTGACGATGAAGCGATGCAAAAAAATGTCGTGTTTGTCGATTCTCGCGAAGGCGCATTGCGTGAGTCAGGTGACGTGATTCTTTCCGGCGCGACGATCTATGCGGAACTGGGTGAAGTGTTGGCCGCCAAAGTCGCGGCGCTGGCAAATGAAACAACCATCTTTAAATCGTTAGGTATGGCTGTGGAGGATATCGCTGCAGCAACGCTCGTGTATCGAGCAGCGATCGCGGCGTGACTGTAGCACGCTCGCTCACTTGCCAAATTGCCACGCAAGCGCAGCGCTTGCCCTACAACAGCAGATGACGGAAGAGTTTCCAGCGATGCCAGCTGATATTGAAGAACTAAACCCGACGATCAAACAGGCCGTTGCTCAGGGGCAACTGATCGAATCGTCGGCAAAGAATATTCGGACACTCCTCGAAGGCGCAGCGTCAGACGTCTATTTTCGATCGGTCAAGGAACTCGTCGATGCCGCTGAGTGGCAGGAACTCAACGATCGTTTTTACCAGACGCTCGCATTTGGCACGGGCGGGCTGCGCGGGCGCACCATCGGGGAAATCGTAACGACCACGGAACGCGGGAACGCGGGCGAAGGGGAGCGGCCGGAATTCCCATGCGTTGGCACAAACGCGATGAATTTCTTTAACATCAACCGCGCAACGCGAGGACTTGTTGCCTACCTGCAGGACTGGACCCGGCGCGAGGGAATTTCGACGAAACCAAAACTCGTGATCGCGCATGATCCGCGATTTTTTTCTAAAGAGTTCGCCCAGTTGGCGGCGAAAGTCGCCGCCGAAAATGGTTGCGACGCTTTTGTGTTCGATGGCCCGCGGTCTGTCCCGGAGCTTTCGTTTGCCGTTCGGTATTTGCGCGCGAACGCAGGGATCGTAATCACCGCCAGCCATAACCCGCCGCACGACAACGGCTACAAAGTTTATTTCGGCGACGGCGCGCAGGTAATCGATCCACACGCCAGGGGGATTATTGCCAAAGTGAACGCGATCACAACCGAGTCGTTCGTGCCGCTGTCTAAAGAGCAACAAGGAAAAGTGACGATTATTGGAAAGAATATCGACCAGGTTTACATGCACCGGCTCGAAACCTTGATCTGCGATCCGCGAATGATTCGCGAGGCGAAATCGCTGCGAATTGTTTACACGCCATTGCATGGAACCGGCAGCGTAATTATCAGACCAATGCTGAACCGGCTCGGTTTCAATTTCAAAGTCGTGCCGGAGCAGGATTGTTTCGACGGCCGCTTCCCAACGGTGAAGTCGCCGAACCCAGAATACGGCGAAGCGTTAACCATGGCGATCAACCTTGCTGAAAAAGAGAATGCGGATTTGGTCGCCGCGACTGATCCGGACTGCGATCGTATGGGGGTAGCCGTCCGAAGCAGAGACGGCAAGATGAAATTGCTGACCGGAAACCAAATTGGTTCGCTGCTGGCGTGGTATAGAATCAAGACGCTGTTCGACAAAGGCGTGCTCAACAAGACAAACGCAGCGCGCGCGGTGATCATTAAAACTTTCGTCACCACCGATCTGCAGAATGCCATCGCCGGGCATTACGGCGTGCGCTGCGTGGAAACGTTGACTGGTTTCAAGTATATCGGCGCGAAGCTGGCAAAGTACGAGGGTGCGATTCCCGAACATCTGCGACGGAGTTATGCCGATCTTGCTGAGAGCGAAACGCGCCGGCTTCGGCTCGCATACTCTTCATTTTACATTTTCGGCGGGGAAGAAAGCTACGGTTACAGCGGCGCTGATTTTGTTCGCGACAAAGATGGGAACGGCGCAGTAATCATGTTTTGTGAGGTAGCCGCTTACGCGAAATCGCGTGGACAAACAGTCGATGAGTTACTCGACGAAATTTATTCGCAGTTCGGTTATTTTGCGGAGAAAACCAGTTCGCTCGTTTTCGAGGGCGCAGAGGGAGCAAACAAGATCGCCAGGCTGATGAAGTCATATACGACCGATCCGGTCCGCGAAATATGCCGATTGAAAGTGGCGAGCTTCAAAAGTTTCGAAACGGATGAGGTCAGAGACGTGGAAGGCGATCTCATTCCAAAAACGAAAATGTTAATGCTTGAGCTGGAAGACGGCACACGCATCGCTGTGCGCCCGTCAGGCACAGAGCCAAAAATAAAGTATTACCTTTTTGCGCGCCGCCGGCCGGAAAGTGAAAAATTCACCGGAGAAGCCCTCGACAGAATCAAAGCGGAAGTTGAAAAACACTTGGAAAGTCTCTGGAAATGGCTACGAACGGGTGCCGAGTCGCGGCTTGCAACGTGATGTCATGTTGAGCGAAGCGAAATACCTCGGATCATTGATTTTGATGCCGCCACCAGGAAACGACCAAAGATTCCTCGACGCCGCTCGGAATGACACGATGTGATACGGAGTGACGGCTACCCAGCCGTCAATGTGAAATCGACGGCTGCCCAAGCCGTCGCTCCGTTGAATGTAGGCGCGTTGGATTTGGAAACAGCAGAGCCAATGAAAGCAATCACAAAGCTTTGGCCATGGTTGGCTGCAATCTGTAGCGGGATTCTTTACGCCGCTTGTTTTGCGCCATTCAACCTGACGTGGTTCTGCTGGATCGCGCTGACCCCACTTATCGCTGCAATTTGGTTCTCCGGCGCGGAGTCACGTTACCCCTGGCTTCGAAACTTGCTTCTCGGTTACGTCGCCGGCCTGACGTTTTTCTGGATCGTATTCTCGTGGCTTACGACGGTCACGGTTCTCGGTTGGTTTGTTCTTGAGTTTTACATGGCGCTTTATTTCGCGATCTGGGCGTGGTTTTGCGGTTTGCTGCGTCCACGAGCAGGCAGGAGGAAATCAGCTGGCAGTGGCAAATGGGGCGAGATGCTCGCTCAAGCCCGAACCACGGCTACGCCAGCGCCGTCGCCCTGGGTAAAATCCACGAACAACCTCCGACTCGCTTTCGTCCTCGCGGCGGCATGGACCACAGTTGAATGGTTGCGCGGTTGGGTCTTCTCCGGCTTTGGTTGGAATAACCTCGGTGTCGCACTACACGATTATTGGCCGTTAATTCAAATCACAGAACTCACCGGCGTTGCCGGGTTGTCGTTCCTGGTTGCGTTCGCCAACGTGATCGTTCTCACGACCGCGTATCGTTTGGTGGTCGAAGCGCGCACGCGCGTGATGCGACCACATTTTGATTTCACCGTCACAATGGCAGCTATTGTAGGCGTTCTGATTTTCGGACTTCGCGCGACTCAGATTTCGCCGCCGACGAAACCGCTTCGCGTTGCCGCGGTGCAATCAAACGTTCCGCAAACTCAAAAGTTCGATCCGCAGTTCACCAGGAGGATTTTCGATCAATTCCGGCGCTTGAGCGAAATCGCTCTGCGCTCAAATCCCCCGCCCGATCTGTTGGTTTGGCCGGAGAGTTCGATGCCAGGTCCAGTTCTCGCAGACCAGGAGAGCTACAAATTTGTCATGGATTTAGCCGCGTCGGCAGACACGGACCTTTTGTTGGGAACAATTGATGTAGATCAGCAAGACGTTTACAACGCGGCGCTGCTTGTTTCCGATGGCGGCGAACACGTCCAGGTGTATCGAAAAATCCACCTGGTGGCTTTTGGCGAATACGTTCCCGGTCGCCACACAGTGCCGCTGCTTGCGCAAATTGTAGGCAACCAGGTGCCGGCCGATTTCAAAGCAGGAAAAGAACCCACCGTCTTCACTTTGACCAACAGTGAGATCCACGTGGCGCCGCTGATCTGTTTCGAAGACACAATTGGCGAGCTCACCAGACAATTTGTCCTGCCTAACGAAACAAGTCCCGGTGCGAACCTGATCGTAGACGTGACAAATGATGGATGGTTTCAGAGGTCCGCCGGGTCACATCAGCACCTGGCGAATGCAATCTTTCGGTGCGCAGAAACACGTAGGCCAATGATTCGCGCGGCGAATACTGGCGTGACCTGTTTCATCAATCAATTTGGCCGCGTGACTCAGATGCTCCGGGATGACACGGGCAGCACATTCACCGAAGGCGTACTGACCGGCGAGATCAAAGTGCCGACCGAGCAAGAGCTGACGTTCTATGTGCGGCACGGCGAATTGTTCGCAAAGATGTGTGCTGTAATTACCCTGATCGCGATTGCGATAGTCTTTGGTGCTCGGGCTTCAAGGAACGACGGCTTGGGCAGCCGTCGATTTCAAATTTGACGGCTGGAAAGCCGTCACTCCTTGGGTCTCGCGAGACCTTTCTCGGCATGGTAGAAGAGGCGCGTGCCCGTCCAACTGCCGCTCGATCATTTACCAGCACTTTGGCCTAACAAATTTCGCGGCGCGCGCATCGGTGCGCTCATTCACCCGGCTTCCGTTTCCTCGAAGCTTGAACACGCATCGCGAATCTTGGAACGACACAGTGGCGATTTGTTTCGCCTCGCCGCCTTCTTTGGCCCTCAACACGGATTTCTGGGCCAGACGCAGGACAACATGGTGGAATGGACGAGTTACGAGCATCCGCATTTGCACATCCCGGTCTACAGCCTTTACGGCGACCATCGTGAGCCGACGTCAGAAATGCTGCAAGGCCTCGATGTTTTATTGGTCGATCTTCAGGATGTCGGCTCGCGTTATTACACTTTTATTTGGACGATGTATCTGTCGATGCGTGCTTGCGAGAAATCCGGCATCCCAGTCGTTGTGTTAGACCGGCCAAACCCGATCAACGGCGTAACGATTGAAGGGCCGGTGCTTGACCTGAATTATAAATCGTTCGTCGGCATGCATCCCATTCCCGTTCGGCATAGCCGCACAATTGGCGAACTGGCACAACAATTTCGCGACGAAACATTTCCGAATTGTGAACTGTCCGTCCTGCCGATGAAAAACTGGGAGCGCGCGATGTGGTTTGACCAAACAGGTCTGCCATGGGTCATGCCATCCCCCAACATGCCTACGCTCGACACCGCCATGGTTTACCCCGGAATGTGTCTGTTCGAAGGCACGAATATTTCCGAAGGGCGCGGCACGACGCGACCATTCGAAATCTTTGG
>DASYSX010000216.1:0-6386 GCA_036002955.1 Candidatus Udaeobacter sp.
GTCCCCCAGATGATGGTGAAGCATCAAGGAACCCCTGGATGCGTTAGTCTGCCTTTCGCTCCGCCTGTCCCCGAGCGGGAACTTAATTTTCTTCACAACCCGCTACGCTTTCAGAGCAAAGCGGCGGCAGCCTTCCATAGAGAGGCCGCAGCTTTATTGTCAGGCGATGATTCGTCGACAGCTGGTGACGTGAAAGACTAATGCTATCTCATCGTCTCCAACGCCGTCGCTACCATCGATAATGTGGGCCAAACGGCGAGGATCAGGATGACGCCAAAGGCGGCGAGCTCAGGTAGATAATGAGGTTGCGCCCTGTGGACATATCGTTCCTCGAGGAAGCGTGAGATGCGCTGTCCTATCGGTATTCTAGTTTCCATGCCTTAACCGGCCACAGTCGGGAAGCAGATTGAAAGACTTTATTCGTCTAGGCGCGATAGGTTTTGCCTATCCGCAGGATTCCGGGAGCTCAACCATTGTGCCGCGGCAATTCGAGGCGCCACAATAACACGCGAACTTCTTCTTGGCTGATTCGGTGATCGGTTCGTCCAACTCCATGTGATAATCATAAAGAAGTTCCTCGCCCGGGTGAATGTCGCGCAGCGCATCGACGAAGATTCGGTCGTCTTCCTCGACCGTTTCGCAGTTTGGATCGCAGGAATGATTGATCCAGCGAGCGTCATTGCCGCCAATTTCTGGATTTATTACATCGCCGTTTTCCAGACCGAAGTTGAAAGTGTGTGGATCGTCTTTGTCGTCGGGAGCGGCTTCCCATGAGACGCGTTCACCTGTGTATTCGATGATGCGGGTCCCTTTGGGAATGAATTCCGTGGTATAAACACCCCGGCCGTGGACGTCGGATTCACGAACCTCGAGTTGCACGGCGCGCCGCCTAGCTTTGCTTTTCTTTGCCATGCGCAGTCGTGGAATTATTTCTGGTTCTTCACTCGTGCTTGCGGCGAGATTGACCCTATTCCTCTATGGCGCCGTTTGCAAAAGGAAGAGATATTTCCGACGTTAGGATTCGAAGACAGCAGTCCGATTGCCGACTCCTGCCAGATGTTACAATGAAACGTAAGACGCAGTCGATCACACTGATTCTCGCCTTGTGCTTAATCGCAACGTCGGCGTCGGCAAATCTCGGCGCCAACAGTGAAGTGATTGAAGATGCATATGGAACGATCGTTCAACGACGCCTGCGGGACGACGGAAAGGTAAGTGTTGTCTACACCAAGGGTCGGTATCTCTACATGGTTACCTTTGCTAACAGCCGCAGCGTTTTGGAAAGCTACACGCGCACAAACGGCACCGATCTTTCCGAAAAGGAAATTACGAAGTTCCTGAAGGCAAATTCCCGTGCAACATGGGTGCCCGTCAACACCGGCAGAGAGCGACGTTTTAAAACGAGCGATGGAAGCGCAGAGGCGACATACGGCATTTTAAACGGTCGGCCGGCATTGACAGTGCGCGCTCTTAACCTCTGATCACGTACTGAATGACAGAAGTTTCAGCCTGTAGATTTACGCCTTCGTAGTATGAGCGCGGCAACATCTCCAACGAGAACGAAACCGATAAGCTCGATCGCTATATAACTGGCTGTGTACACGCCGGGAAAGCCGTACCAGTTCCATTACGAAACGTTGGTTGTTATCGAGGCCAGAATTCCGGCCATCAGAACGAAGCCTACCCGGCCAGGAAAGCTGCTAACGTTTGTCTGCGTCAAAAGCCAAATCACCACAATTGCCTGGAACACTTCGGTGCTGAACTCGACAGCGAGCGCTTTGCCAAACGCGAACGGCCGGCCAGGCGGATGATACATGAGAATGCCGGAAGGGTTCGCGGCTATTCTTTGTTGCATCTGTTTCATCGCCGCTCTTTTCCTCGCGGGTTGCGTTTTTGCCAACGCCGAGACCCAGAAAAATATAAAGTCCGGTCTTGTCACCGATGCTGCTCTGCATCGCGCTAAGCACCGCTGACTCATTTGGAATCTCATTAATTCCAGCTTCGCCCAGGGGCAGCGCCATATGCGCGATCGAGGTCCAGACTCTTCAGCATGACAAAAATGTAAGCTTAAATGGGTTGACGGCTTTTTTCTAACGCTGACAAGTTTTGGATTCCTTGGTTCGGACTCACAAAACTATCCGAACTGCAGCACAAAAAAATATATGAAAACTCCACCTTCGTTTAGTCGAACTCGTTTCTTCTCACTCGCGCGCATCACAAGCGCGAGTGTTCTTCTCGCAGCCGCTGCCGCAATGGCCTTCGTCGCGGTGAAACCATCAAGCCGGTTATGGGCGAAATCGGACAGCAATAGCAGGATCAATAAATTCAATCAAAATCACACTCAACTGTTCAGAAACAAAATAGCTATGCCTGGTCCTGAACAGGACGGCGGGCCAACGGCCGCAGCTGAACAAGCGTACGCGAATCGCGCTTATCCTGCTGCCTACGTCCCATTTGCATTGACGCGGAACGCTCATAGAGCTTGGGCCAATGTCATGGCAAGGGCCCCAGGAAGAGGTGTCAATCCGCTAGGTGGCTGGACTCTTGCGGGACCCAGCACGGCCAATTTTCCTGATGTTCTGACCTTCAGTGGTGCGGCTTACACCACCTCCGGCCGAATCACCGCGCTCGCCATCGACCCGAGCTGCAGTACGCGGAAGTGCCGCGTTTGGGCGGCAGCAGCAGGCGGCGGGGTCTGGCGTACGGACAAGGCACTTTCCGGCAATGGGGTTTCTTGGACATTTATTTCCGGCAGCTTCGCGACAAATGCGATCGGGACGTTGACCTACGACGCGGCGCATAACACGCTTTATGCTGGAACCGGTGAGCCGAATGCGTCGGCGGATTCCGAGGCAGGCTTTGGGATTTACAAATCAACTGATGGCGGCGACACATGGATACATCTCGCCGCAAACACGAGTGTGCCCGCCGGTTCAGGAGTGGACTGCACTTGCGCCGTTGGGCATGGCGGCACGCGGACAGCACCTGCCTATAGCGGTCCGGCTTTCGACGGGCGGGCTATCGGTTCGGTGATCATCGACCCGAACAATGTGAATACCATTTACGTTGGCTCTGTTCGCGCTGCGCGCGGCATTAGCTCCGTCTCGAGCGGCGGCGTCGTTACGCTTGCTCCCGGTCTGCCGCCCTATGGCTTTTGGAAGTCCACCGACGGCGGAGCGAATTTTACGTTGCTTAATTACCAGGACGTTTGCGTGAACCCGGACCTTCCGGGTGACGCGGGAATCATCCAGGCAAGTTTTGGGTCGACGCGTGGCGTCCATGCCGTCGCGCTTGACCCGCATTCAGCGAGCATAGTCTACGCCGCTCCGTTCCCCTCGAACAATGTCTGCCCCAACAACGTTAATGGCGGGGTCTGGCGCTCCAGCGATGGCGGTGGCAGTTGGACCCAGATGAAGAACGCACTCAATGCGACGCAAAATACAGATCGGGCGTCGTTCGCTGTTGCACCAATTGCAGGAGGATTTACCCGAATGTACGTTGGAGATGGAAACGCCGGGACGAACGCGGCCCGGCTCTACCGAACTGACGATGCCGTCACGGCGACCAACGCGAGCTTCACCGACCTGACAGCACTACAACAGGCGTCGTCGGCACCGAACCAAACACTAAACTACTGCACCAGCCAATGCTGGTACGACAACGTGGTTTATTCTCCACCGGGAAAACCGGATGTCGTGTACTTGGGCGGTGCATATGACTACAGCTTTTACGGCGGACGGAACAATGGCCGTGCATTCCTGCGATCCTCAAACGCCGGTGTCACCTTTACCGACATGACTTGGGATGCTACTACGAATCCAACTCCACCCGGCACTTGCTGTCAGCCGAATCCGATCGCGCCGAACGGTCAGCACCCAGATAGTCACGCGATCGTGGAGGTACCTAACACGGACTCAGCAATCTTCGGTGGCGATGGGGGTCTCACGCGTTCGGGGGGAACTT
Source organism: Candidatus Udaeobacter sp. (assembly GCA_036002955.1). GTDB lineage: Bacteria > Verrucomicrobiota > Verrucomicrobiia > Chthoniobacterales > UBA10450 > Udaeobacter. The sequence continues at coordinate 3,964 of DASYSX010000216.1, forward strand.
TCGAGGACATCTCATCTCAGTGTACCGCCCGCGGTCTCAGCGGGGCGAGCCTTGCAACTTGTCAGCAGTTACTATCGGCGGTGCCAGCATACCTTTATAACCTGAACAAAACCCTCTCCACCCTGCAGTTCCAGAGCTTGTCAGTTGCTGCGGATAATCCCAAGCATCTTCAGGGCGGCACGCAGGATAACGGGACATTTGAGACCACCGGCTCCGCTGTGGTGTGGCCACAGATTATATATGGCGACGGCGGGCAATCCGGATTCAGCGTTACCAACTCGTCTCGACGTTTCAACTCATTCACGTCAAATTTCCACGATGTTAACTTCCAGAATGGCGACCCAGTGAAGTGGGTCATCGCGAGTGGGCCGATCGCAGCCAGCGGCGAAGGTGCGCAGTTTTACGCGCCCATCATTGCCGATCCGAATCCAGCCGCTGCGGGAACAATCTTCCAAGGCTCTCTGAGCGTCTGGCGGACGCAGGATTGGGCTGGCAACCAAGCGTTTCTCGAAGCAAACTGTCCTGAGTTTTTTACTGCGGGCAATAATCCGGCGTGTGGCGACTTCGTTGCCATCGGGCCAACTGGCGCGACGAGGCTGACAGTGTCCGCGGCAGATTACCGTGGAACGACTCGTTCCGGTGGGAACGTGGCAGCGCTCGGGCGCGCGAGTTCCGACACAGCAACCTTGTGGGCAGCGACGACGACGGGACGCGTCTTTATCTCCAAAAATGCCGACACGACAAATACAAGCGTTACTTATACACGGCTCGATTCGCTAGCTGCGAACAGCCCCGGCCGCTTTATCAGCGGCATTGTTGTCGATCCAGCGGATTCGAATCATGCTTGGATCTCGTATTCAAGCTATAGCTCGTTGGATCCAACGACTCCGGGACACGTCTTCTCTGTGACATTTGATCCAGGTGTGCCAAGCGCGACTTGGACAAGTCTCGACGGGTCGGGAATGGGAGCGTTCCCAGATTTTCCGGCGACGGGCATCGCGTATGATTCAGTCACAGGCGATCTCTATGTGTCGAATGATTGGGGCGTTCTGAGATTAGCCAATGGTTCCACGAGTTGGATTCCTGCTGGCACTGGTCTTCCCAACGTCGAAGTTGCAGGACTTACGATCGTGCCGAGTGCGCGAAAGCTCTACGCTGCGACGCACGGGCGCAGCGCCTGGCAACTGACATTGCCATAAACTTGGGTTAGTCTTTGGGCGGGATAGTGAAATCTATCCCGCCCATTTTTTTTTGCAGTGTCATCTGTCATCAAGCACCTGATTTTCGCCTGCGTCTTTTTACTGTTGGCCGGGGGCGCATCGATTAATGCCGCGCCGACAGGTTTTGTGGAAGGACATCTGAAAATTGTCTCGCCGAAAGAGGTCGAACTAGCGGATGAAACACCATCTAAAATCACCGCTGAGAATTACGCCGATTATCCATTGATCATCCTGAGTCGAGACGGGGAGAAAGAAATCACGCGGGTCACAGCGAATGAGAGCGGACAATATCGGGTCGCGCTGCCACCGGGTAATTACGTTCTTGATGTTCAAGGCCGGCGACCTAAGGGCCACGTCCGCGCGAAACCGCAACCATTCACGATCATTTCAAATCAGACGGTGCGCGTTGACATGAGCATCGACACGGCCATTCGCTGACGCGCCGGCGAACGCCGAGCGGCGATTGACCAAATAAGTTTCCGTGCGATTAATTGGCGCGGTAAATTTCTCTCCCTCGCAAGTCATTTCTCTCGCGAGGTGAACACAACTCGCAAGTTTTCAGGTTAAAATAACTCCGCACCTATGGCGGGACATAGTAAATGGTCGAAGGTCAAACGTTTTAAGGGCGCGATCGACGTCAAGCGCGGCAAGATCTTCAGCAAATTATCCAAGGAAATCACCCTCGCGGCAAAAACCGGCGGCGGCGATCCAAACGGCAATCCGCGTCTGCGCAGCGCCATTCTGGCGGCTCGCGCCCAGAGCATGCCGAGTGACAATATCGAGCGTGCCATCAAACGCGGCACGGGCGAAGGCAAAGATGGCGAACAACTCGCCGAAATAACGTATGAAGGTTACGCGCCTGGAGGCGTGGCTGTCATTGTAGAGACCGCGACAGACAATAGAAACCGCACAGGAGCGGAAGTACGCAGAATTTTCACCCAACATAGTGGCAACCTCGCCACCAGTGGCAGCGTCTCGTACATGTTCCACCGGAAAGGGCAGATCACGGTTCCGCGCTCGAGCATTGACGAAGATCGACTGCTCGAAATTGCTTTGGAAGCTGGCGCGGAGGAGTTGACAATCGAGGAGGATCAATATGTTATCACCACTTCCCACGATCAGCTCTACGCCGTAGCTGAAGCGCTCAAGAATGCAGGCGTCAGTACCGATGGGCAAAGGTTTACGTTTATTCCGGATACTACA
>DASYSX010000217.1:0-7717 GCA_036002955.1 Candidatus Udaeobacter sp.
AACCCTGGAAAAATTTTCGAGGTAGGGACATCGCGCTGCGATGTCCGGACGCCGCAGCGCGGCGTCCCTACCACCATCGACAATCATCTGCGAGAAAATTTTACTCGTCCGCTTGAGCTACCATTTCAGCCAGTGCTCGCGTTTGCATTCAAAGACCGGTCGTTCACCGGCAACCTCGAACAATGCAACGGCTGCGGCGGCTGCCTTAAACAAAGCGGCATCATGTGCCCGACCTTCATCGCGACACATGATGAAGTGATGTCCACACGCGGCCGCGCCAATATCATTCGGGCTGCGCTCGAGGGGCGGCTCTCAAGGAACGACCCCGAAGGCTTTCCGGGTCGAAACATGACGGCTGGGAAGCCGTCACTCCTTGGCGACCCACTGAAATCCGCCGAACTTGACGCCGCGCTGAGCAATTGTCTGTCGTGCAAAGGTTGCACGCCGGAATGTCCCTCGAACGTTAACTTGGCGCTGCTTAAAGCGGAGATGCTTCACGCGCGATGGCGCCGCGATGGCCTGCCTTTGCGCGAACGTATTCTGAGCAATGTCGATTTGTTAGGCAAACTCGGTTGTCTTCTACCCCGCCTAACGAATCAACTTCTCGGTTCTAAGTTAGCACGTATCGCAATGGAGAAGGCGATCGGAATCTCCGCACGACGCTCGTTGCCGCATTACGCGAGTGAACGCTTCGACAAATGGTTTCGCAGACATTGTACGGCGTCTGTGTCAGACGCCACTAACAAGGAAGGGCGATCTCCAGATCGCCCCGGCGGTTACAAACCACCGCTCCTTTGGAACCGAGGCCCCGTCATTCTTTGGGACGACACATTTGTGCGGTATCACGAGCCGCACATCGGCATTGCTGCGGTGAAAGTACTGGAAGCGCTTGGATTCGAAGTTGCGCTCGTGAAACATCGGCGCTGCTGCGGACGACCTGCATTTAGCCAGGGAAACCTCGATGCCGCCGCAAAACTCGCCAAACACAACATCGACCTTCTTTCATCGAGAGGCGCGCCCGGCGGTCACGCCCTACCGATAATTTTCCTCGAACCCTCCTGCTGGTCGATGTTTGTGGAGGATTATCGCGAGCTGAAAATCGAAAACGCCGAAAACATCGCAGCACGCTGTTTCCTGTTCGAGAAATTCGTGGCCGATTTACTGGCAAAGGAACCGGAGGCACTTCGATTTAAAGACGAGTCTCGCAGTCGCGAGATCCTCATCCACCCGCATTGCCATGCCAAATCGATTCTCAATCCGGCATTCATGGCCACGCTGGCCGAACGTTTGCCTGGAAGAAAAGCTACTGTATTGGACACAGCGTGCTGCGGAATGGCAGGCGCATTCGGCGCGCTCGCAGAAAAATACGATCTATCGCTCCAAGTCGCGCAACGTTTGCTCGACCAAATCGACAATCAACCCCGAACGCTTTCGGGGTCAGCCGCCGACACGGAAGTAATCGCATCAGGGACAAGTTGCCGCCATCAAATCAGCGACCTAACGGACAAGCACCCCACGCATATGGCGGAACTGCTCGCCGAGGCGATCGCATGATCGCGTCTAACTCCGGGCGAGCAAAATTCGAAGTCCGAATATCGAAATCCAAAACAAGCACGAACATAAAAATCCAAATGCCTTTCTTCCGACTTCTCATCGGAAAAATTCCGGCGAAAATTACCCGCGTGAGTACGGTTCAGGAAATCAGCCAAGCAATCGAGCATTTGGATGTGCGCGACCAAATGCGGCTTCTTCACGATTTGCCGGCGCATCTGAAAATTCAGCCGGACGATGTCGCCTGGCTCAAAGTTGCCGAGCCCGCATTCGAGTTCTGGAACAACCCCGAGGATGCCATCTACGACGAGCTTTAGCCAAGGCGATTGCGCTTAAGCTGTGACCAAATAATGTAAAATGCCATGCCGCTTACACTGAATCGTAGATCAATAACCGCGGAGCGCGTTCGCGCTGCGATGATTCTCCGGAAGAAGATCGATGAATTGGAACGACGATTTGCTAAAACTGTCGCTACTCTGCCCAAGTACATATTGGCGCGAAATGCCTACGGCCTTAATGCCCGCGAGATGAGAAAGATCGCTCAGAATCTGCATGCCAAAGCCAAAGAAGAGATCCGCAGCGGACGCGGCAGCGAGTTCCGAGGCTCGATCGAAGAGGCTTTATAGCTCTTATCTCGACGAAGATCTGCGAGCCGAACTTCGTAGTTGGCCCAAGCGTGATCGCGCCCGCGTGGGCAGGCTAATCCAGCGGGTTCAAGAGAATTTCGGTAACCCGCATCTGCATTCCGGCACTGGCATTCGCGACCTCTCCCCCAAGGGGAGCCGGCTCAACGTTTTACGAATGCCGAATCGGGAGCGGACTGCGATTGATGTTTACGTTGGAATCACCGGGGTTGCTCTACTTTCACACCATCGGCAACCACGATGAAGTACGTCGATTCCTGAAATCTTTTCTCTGACTTCTGTCGTCTGACTTCGCACCTCCAATCCTCCAGTCGGACGGATTGACTTACTCGCTCCCGCTCCATTCGGCCTCTTGGCTTAACCCATCTATTTCGCTCGCATCCCTGCGGCTCCGTTCGGCGTGGCGAACTTCTTAATTCCTACTTCTCTTTTTAAATGTGACCCGTTTTTGCTTCCTTACTTCTTAACGCTATTGCCACCAAAATTGCGATCGCAATGGGCCAGATCAGGTTCAGACGCAACGTGCCGGTGAACGCCGCCGCGAATGACTCGTGAAACGCCTGCCGGACCAGTTCGACCTGACTTCCGACCAGGCCGGCATCGATATTTCCGATTCGTTCGACTGCGCCGGGCTGTTCCAAGAGCTTCTGTTGTGCGAATGACAATGACGTCTCAGATAATCTGAAAGCGAGATGGCGCTGGAAAAAGGCACCGTGAAGTTCGCTCGCGGCGGCGACGCCAATCGCACCTCCGCCGAATCGAAACATGTAGATCATTCCCGTTGCCTGACCGAAGCGCTCCGGCGAAACCGCGGCGAGACCAACGGTATTTAGCAATGTAAATCCGGGCCCAGCCCCGGCGGCAATCAGGAGAAATGGAATCACCATCCCACTGTATCCGCACGATACCGGAACAAATGACAGGATCGCCAGTCCCAGCGCCATCGACACGCAAGTTACGACTAGCAATGTCGGCAGTTTAAAACGTCTCGTTAGGCGTCCGGACATGACTCCAGTTACGGCAAGAACAAGACTGAACGGAACCAGGCCGATTCCCGCGCTCAACGCGCTGTAACCAAATTCCTCCTGCAAATAAACCGCGACCATGAACAGGAAAAGAAAGAAGACGAATCCAAGGAAGCAACTGGCCACGCAGGAACAGAAAAACGCCGGTATCTGAAGGAGCTTGCCGTCAACGATGGGATTAGTGGTGCAGCGTTCGATGATTACGAAGACCGCCAGCAAGGCGAGCGACAGAACGATCAGTCCGAGCGCCAGCGGCGGATTGCGATCGCTTCCCTGAAGGAGATCCAGGCCGATAAGGAAACTCGTTAACGCTGTCCCGAGAACAACTACGCCCGCGATATCAATTCGGTGCGAAGCATTCTCGTCGCGCGAATCCTGAATGGCGCGCAACGCGATGATCATGATCACGACGATGAGCGGCAGATTAATCAAAAAAACCAATCGCCAGCTCACCTCTGCGGTAAGGAATCCACCCACCAGCGGCCCGATCGATTGCGCTACGCCGGCGATACCCACCAATATCCCCATAGCGGCCGCGCGCTCTTCTGCGTTATAAACACTCGAGATGATGGCCATACCCGCCGGCAACATGAGCGCTCCGCCCGCGCCTTGTAATACGCGTCCGATAACCAGCACCGAAAGCGTCGGGGCGATTCCGCACAAGAGTGACGCGATCGCAAATACAATTGCACCTGCGAGCAAACAACGGCGTCGGCCAAAAACATCAGCGAGCCGCCCCGCCGCTACGATCAGCGCGGCGAACGCCAGCATGTAACTGTTGAGTCCCCACTGAAGATCTTCCAAATCCGCGTGCAGATCTTTGCCCAGGGTAACCAACGCCACGTTGACCGTGGTGATATCCATGTTCAGAATTGCAAACACCGCCGCGATCGCGATCAAAGCCAGCCGCGGGTTTGTCGGGCGTGAGGATGAGACAGGCGTCACCGGTTCCGGATACTAACGATGCCTGCCGTCTTGCCCAGCCTTTAGCCACGCCCGCAGAAAAAGACGGTCTATCGCTCCAAGTCGCGCAACGCTTGCTCGATCAAATCGACAATCAGCTTCCGGGGACAGAAGTCATCGCATCAGGCATAAGTTGCAGCCATCAGAAGTTTTAGTTACGAAGCGCTAAGCAACGAAAGCGGTAGGATCGCGCGACACAAAAAATTGTTTCGCCGAGACGCGGAAACCAGCACGCGAGTCGCGTGCGCTCCCCAGATCGAAGACTACCTATGGTTTTGGTGGCGCGGCGGGTTTTGCGGCTTCGCCGGGTTTCGGCGGTCCGCCGCCTGCGCTTGCTGGACCACCTGGAAGATCTTCGTCAGGGGCTGCGAGGATATCGTGCTCGACGAATGATTCGGGATGATTGGCCAGTTCTTTGCGTAACGCGGCGATTTGTTCGGCTGTAACGGGACTGGCGTTATTCCCCCACTCGCTTCGCTCGTATGTCATGACATCAGCAATTTTTGCGTCGGTCAAAGTTTTGTCCCACGGTTGCATGACCGCACTGCCGAACTGTTGGCCTTTAACTGTGACAGGGCCTTGCAAACCTTTGAGCACGATCATGCCCATTCGCCGCGAGCCCCCATTCGTAAATTCGGAACCGGCGAGTGGCGGATATTGGCCTGCCACGCCAAGACCGTTGGCTTGGTGGCAGGTCTGACAATTTGCCGCAAAAATCTTTTTGCCTCGGTCGTGCGGCGAAAGTTCAGCTTGCTCGCCGCCGCCTGGTCCGCCTGCGACTGCTTTCTTCGGCGCGGGCGGCGAACCCATTGGATCCAGGCCGCCGGTGATGAAATTTCCCGAGTAACGGCCGAGGTACGCGCCGCCAAAGAAAATCGCCAGGCCATAGATCGCGATCAGCCAGATTGACAACGGCTCGGCGCCCACGCGCGGTTCGCGTTTCTCGCGCTGCACAGCGGCGTGCACCTGTTGCACGTCAGCTTGCTCGCCGTAATCCATTCCCTGCCCTGTGCGCAGCGGCGTTTTCGGTTCGTCGTTCATTGCCTTATTTCTTGGGGGCAGCAGGCGATCCTCCGGCTGCTGGAGCGGCCGAAGCACCCTGGACCGCTGGCGCGGGAGCTCCACCGGTTGCAGGTGCGGCCCCGACCGATCTGACTTCTTTCAACGGATGAGATTGATTAAGCCCCATTAAATAAGCCACGACACATTTCGCATCGTACGTCGGAATAACTTCCCATCCTTCCGGTGGTGCATCGGAACCCGAAAGTTGCAACGCATCTGCAGAACGCTCTCCCCCAATGCGTCGTTTTTCGTAGAGGAATCGGTACGACGGCATGTTCGAATCGGGATTGATACTGCGCGGCGCGTAAAGATGCACATGATGCCACGCGGCAGAATACATCGGGGGCAGACCCGCTGTCTGGATCGGCCATGGCGCGCCGGGAGTTTGTCCGCTGGGTGCTACAGGACTGCTTCCACCGGGAGTAGTGTTTGCCATTTGTCCGGGTGACGGCGAAGCAACGCCGGTGCGCTGTCCCGGCGGAGGTGATGCATTTGGCGAAGCCGCGCTCGCAGGCGAGCTTCCGGGGGATGCGGCGGGCGACGATGCAGGCGAACTCGCCGGTGAAGACGGCCCACCCGCCTTCGCCGAGGCTTCGACGGAGGAGCTGGAGACCGCCGCTCCTTGTGCTGCAGACGCAGGTGAAGCTGCTTGTGCAGGCGCCGGAGATTCCTCGGGCGCGGGTGCGCGCGCGCCAATGTTTGCGAGGTCCTGGCCCATTCGCATTTTTCCTAGAAAGACTGGACGATCAAAAATGTAATCGCGCGGCGTGCTGCGGCGAGTGCCCCATTTTCTCTCGATATCGTCGGCAATGTAATCGGCGCGGACTTGTTGACTATGGCAATAGACGCAGCCGTTTGCTGCGTAAACGTGTTCCCCCTGTTTAAACATTCCGGATTGCGGACGTGGATAAATGTCCGTTCCCTCTTCGTCGGATTCAGGATTGAGATGTCCGATTTGCCAGGTTGGAATGACCGTGAGTCCGAGCCACGAAAATGCGAACGTGCCGAAAATTCCCAAGAAAAGAGGAGCAAGGCCTTTCATGTGCGCTTTAGTTCGGCGGTCTGGAGACCGCCGCTCCTTGGTTGAAGAAGCAGGGAAGTGACTCCTTTCATTAGTGACCTCCGGATGTCTCGGCTTCCACGGGGTTGAGAAATGTCGGGACGGTTGATGTGCGGCCCAATCCCAGAAGCATCAGACCGAAGTGATACGCGAAAATAAAATGCGACACGGTCAGCAAAATGCCGGCAATGCTGCGTCCGCGAAGATATGGCAACACTGTTTCGATGCTTTCGCTGAATGGTAGCGCCGGGTTTTCCAAGTTCGCGCCTTGCGTGAAGCCGCCGACAAGCAACATAAGTGTCATCAGTCCGATGCCATAGGCCGATGCCCAGAAATGCAGTTTGATCAATGATCCGTAACGCCATTCGCGGCCAACCAATCGCGGCACGATGTAGTACATCGAACCGAAAATCGTCATCGTGAAAAACGCATACAGGCCAAGATGCGTATACGCGATGCTGACCTGGCTGAAATTCACATAAGCCGCAACCGACCGGAGCGAGATCAACACGCCGATGACACTAAAGACCGTGTAAGACATGGCGCCGAAGACGGTAAAGCGCAGCGTGGGGCTGTAGCGCAGCAGCGGGAAATATCCCTGCATGGTTAAATGATGATTCAGCCCAACTGTGGCGACAGGAATTATCGTCAGAATCGTCGCGGCGATGCTGGCCGTAACCATCCACGCCGGAAAGGGACCATCGATCAATCGCGTCATGCCGGTCCAGCTTGAAAAAAGCGCGTATGTCCAGAAGCCGATGGTTGCCAGGTGATAACTGTAAACCGGACGACCGATCACTTTCGGAATCATGTAATAGGCGGTGCCGAGAGCTATGGCGCCGAACCAGAGAAACAGCAGATTGTTGGCATACCACCAAGTCACTGCCGATTGCAAAACGCCCTGCACGGGGACAACAAAAAGCATCAACTGTCCGGCGGCATAGAGCCACGGAAACCAGAGGAACGCGCCGAGCAGATACCATTGAGTGATATAAATTTGTTCCCCGCGCCTATGCCGAAACATGAGCACCGCCCAGGAAGCCATGAGGGTGTAAGCGACAAATAGAATGACTGCCACGTACCGAGGAAATTCGAGCCATTGAAAACCAGTGCTATCGCCGAGCAGGATTGCGCCCACGCCTATTAGCACGCCCACATTCCAAAACACAGCGCCGGCAGCGATCAACAGTGGAAACCGCAACGTCGACCGGCACAATCTTGCCATCAACCAAACGGCCGTGCCCATTCCGGCCATCGATGCCCAGCCGTAAACCATCACGTTCATGTGAGCCGGACGCAGCCGTCCCCACGTGATAAAACTGATGTCCCCGAACAGATCGGGTGAGTGCAACTTGAAGGAGACGACCATCGCCAAAATGGTACCGACGATCAGCCATGCGATTGCTGACGTA
>DASYSX010000218.1:0-5867 GCA_036002955.1 Candidatus Udaeobacter sp.
CGCGGCCTTCGCTTTACCCATTCTGACATTGCTGGCTAAGCATGGCGCCTTGCGTTGTCTCGTGTTAGAGCCCACGCGCGAACTGGCCGCGCAAGTGGAGACGGCGTTTCGTGATTATGGCCGTTTCACAGATTTGCAGGTGGGACTGGTGCATGGCGGCGTGGGTTACGGGAAACAGCGTGATGCGCTAAACCGCGGTCTGGACATTCTGGTGGCAACACCGGGGCGCTTGCTGGATCTGCTCGAGCAGCGCGCGATGAGTCTCAAAGAGATAAAAATTCTCGTCCTCGATGAAGTGGACCGGATGTTGGACATGGGTTTCCTGCCTGACGTGCGCCGGATCGTTGAGAAGATCTCAACAAAACGTCAAACTTTGCTGTTTTCGGCTACGTTGCCTCCGGAGATCGAACGTCTGTCGGCATGGGTGCTGCGCGATCCTGAGTTAGTGGAAATTGGCGTGCGCCGTTCGCCTGCGGAAACAGTCACTCACGCCGTTTATCCCGTCGCCGCTGAACAAAAATTCGATCTGCTAATGGCTTTGCTTGAGCGAACGAATTTCGATAGCGCGCTGATTTTCTGCAGAACCAAGTACGGCGCAGATCGGATAGCACACCAATTAAAGCAGGGTAAGCACGCGGTGGCGGTGTTGCATTCCAATCGGACACAGCGAGAACGGATCGAAGCGCTCGAAGGCTTCAAGAGCGGTAAATACGAAGTGATGGTCGCGACCGATATCGCATCGCGCGGGCTCGACATCGCAGGTGTAAGTCACGTGATCAACTATGACGTGCCTGAGCATCCGGAGGATTACGTTCACCGGATCGGGCGCACGGGGCGCGCGCAAAATGTCGGCGACGCCTTCACGCTTACGAGCGGACAGGAGCTGCCCGCCTTGCAGGCCATTGAACGCTTCATCGGTCAGAAAATTCCAAGATTGAAGTTGGAAAACTTTTCCTACGTGTACACGGCACTCTTTGAGCCCGAATCAGCGAGCACCTCTCGTCGAGGAATCCGCGGTGGTAGAACTCATCGCGGATATTCATTTGGGCGACGAAGATAACACAGATTTCTCAGGCAGATCGGCTTCTTCGAAGACGATGCCCAAGCTAATCGCTGAGGGCGCGGCTATCAGGCGGCAGAGCCGCACGATTGCACTGCGTTGAGCCGCCTTCGCCAAGGGCTAGGGCGACCAGGGACAACGCGTTCCACCTTGCGCTTGGTGCATTTGTTCGCGAATACTTCCGACTTACAAAATGAATCCATCCGTTCCCGATTCACAGACCGAGTTTGATCGGCTCCAGAAGAAACTGGTGCCGTTGTGGAAATCAATCGAGCGATTGAATCAAGATCCGCAAACCATCGTGGTCGTACCCTCGATGTCGATCGACGCGATTGACTCGGGCGCAGTGATCCAGGCGTACGAGGAACGGTTCTTATTTCTATTACTGCTGCTACGGCAGCCGCGGGCGCGTCTGATCTACGTGACGTCGCGAACGATTCTGCCAAGCATCATCGATTACTACCTCGATCTTCTTCCCGGCGTCATCTCGAGCCAAGCGCGGCAGCGACTTTTCCTACCTACACCGATGGACGGTTCTGCGCGCCCGCTCAGTGAGAAACTGTTAGAGCGGCCGCGACTGATCGAGCACATTCGCTCGTTAATCATCGATCCTAATCGGGCGCACCTTGTTCCGTTTAACACCACGAACCGGGAGAAAGAATTGGCTTTGCGCCTCGGCATTCCGATGTACGGAGCGGATCCAAAGTTTTTCCCGCTGGGAACAAAGAGCGGGTGCCGCAAAATTTTCATGGATGAAAATGTTCCGTATCCTTTGGGTCGCGAAGATATCGGCAGTAAGGAAGACCTCGTCAACGCGATCGCACAGATGCGGAGGACCAAGCCTTCGATCAAGCAGGTAATGGTAAAACTGAATGAAGGCGTCTCCGGCGAGGGCAACGCGGTAATTGATTTAACAGGGCTCCCTGCGCCCGGTGACTCGAAGGAGATAGCCATGTTAGACCATCGACTGCCTTCCATGAAGTTCGAGTCACAAGAAGCTACTTATGAGAGTTACATGAAGAAACTGCAGGAGCGCAAGGGAGTCGTCGAGGAACGGATCATGGGAGAAGAGTTCAGAAGCCCGAGTGTCCAGCTTCGGGTCACACCACTCGGCAAGGTCGAACTGTTATCAACGCACGATCAGCTCTTAGGCGGCCAGACGGGGCAAAGCTATCTCGGCTGCGTTTTCCCGGCTGATACGGCTTACGCTCCTTTGATTACTCGCGAAGCTGCAAAGGTAGGCAGGCGTTTAGCCAGGGAAGGTGTGCTTGGGCGCTTCGCGCTCGATTTTGTGGTAGTGCGCGCCAAGGACGGAACGTGGGAGCCCTACGCGATTGAGATTAACTTAAGAAAAGGCGGCACAACACATCCGTTTTTGACGCTGCAATTTCTTACCGATGGAACTTACGACACGGAGACTGGCATCTTCACCGCTCCGAATGGTCAGCAGAAATTTTTCGTGGCTAGCGATCATGTTGAGTCACCGCGTTATCGAACGCTTACTCCGGACGACCTGTTCGATATTGTCGTGCGGCATCACCTGCATTTTGGCCAATTCCGCCAGACAGGCGTGGTTTTTCACATGATGAGCGCCCTGGGCGAGCTGGGAAGGACAGGGATGACCGCCGTTGGTAATTCTCACGCAGACGCGAAAGCCTTGTACGATCGTGCGATCGCTGTCCTTGATGAGGAGACACGTGATGAAGCCGCCGTATAACACAGGCATTCTGCCTCTCGTAGCTTGGTATCCAGCACTGACGTATCCCCGGCGCTCCAATAGGCCTGGTAGTTTGCCTGTCGTCGTATCGGGAGTGCCGATGGCAGACACGCCGGATGTATTCAGAAAGTGTTGATGGTTTGTGGCAGGCTTGGTTAAAACGGACGTACGAGTGCCACCGCATTTACCTCACCGTAGAAAGCAACCACGACAATGAAGAGGCAAATTAACCGAACTATTGAGGCGTATCTTCTTCGAGGCGCATTTTATTTGCTTCTGCTTTTAGTCGCATGCGCGATTCCATTCGCGTTAGCGCAGCGAAACGTCGCCACGCGAAGCAGGACCAAGGCATCACCTGCGTCGGAGTTTCTCACAACCCCGAATGCAGCTGCCGCACCCGCGATTGCCGTATCTGTTATCCCTCCACGCCGGTCCGCATCGACTATTATCCTCTACGATCAGACGAACAACCCTGCGCCCACGCCGCCACCCCCTCCGTCCAATGGGGTCATCACATCGCAGGACTACGAACCCGAATTCGACAATTATGACAGCTTCGCTGCTGACGATTTCGTCGTGCCAGAAGGCCAGATTTGGAATATCACTGAAGTGGATGTCATCGGCGAATTTAGCGAACCTCCCGTCCCGCCCGATTCGTTCCATGTTTTTTTCTATGCAGATAGCGGCACGCTGCCAGGGACGTTAGTTGCAAGCCGGCTCGCTAACCCATATAGCGGATTCATTACTTTTGTAATCACGTTGACCACTCCGGTCATGCTCGGTCACGGTACTCACTGGGTGTCGGTGCAGGCGCGGGAAGATTTCACTAGCTCGGGTGAATGGTTCTGGGGCAACCGACTGGTTATATCAAACTCTGGAGCAGCCTGGCAAAACCCTGGCGGCGGCTTTGGGGCGAATTGTCCTACTTGGGGGCGCAAGACTTCCTGCCGTCCAACCCAAAATGGACCGGACCAACTATATCGTCTGGTTGGGACACTAGCTGTTGGAACTGCGACGCCAGCGCCGCCGCAGAGGACTACACCAACGCCCAGGCCGCGTCAGACGCCGGCACCCCGCCTGTAGTTCGCCTGGCATTGGGATCGAACTACTGCCACATCTATTTCGACTGGCAGGAGGCTTACCACAGTCACCCGATAACAACGGCAACGTCCTTCAACCACTTTCCATTAGTACGGCAACTGCCAATCCTGGGTTAGCCAGACGGTGGTTCCTGGTGCATCAGGATGCCTGTGGTGTCCTCACTGGCATGTTCGTGGACGATGTGCATTTAACTTGCCGTGCGGCTCAATCTCGCCTACACCTGCGCCTGGAGCTACATCCTAGTGAGGACACGCCCGACGCCTAGTCCGCCTCCCTGGACTTGTTAGAATGTTAGAGGTGGCGAGAGACTTCGCGCGGCTCCCTGCAGCCATGACTTTCCGATTCGAAAAGCTTTGTGTTTCGCTCACGAAGCGTCCGCGCTCCAAAGAATTTGGCGAACATGCCTCCCTCGACTCAAACAGGCCGACCTAAACACGTCCTCTGCATTTTAGGTGTCCGCTGGAGCCTCCGAACTCTTCTAATAAAGCGGTTAGGCGATTGGTGAAAAATTGTTAGAAAAAGTCTTGACTTTCTTCTGCGGTTTCCGCTAAAACCGTGCTCCCATGATGTTCGTTCCCCGATACTCTCATCGGATTTTTGCGCGAACATTTCACATCAAAACGGACAACTCCCATGAAAAAACAAATTAATCCCACCATCAAAGCACACCTTATTCGAGGGGCGTTTTATCTGCTGCTTCTTCTTGCTGTCTGCGCAATTCCATTTGCGCTGGCGCAATCCCGCAGTCGCGGGACTACGACATCAGCGCCCAAGCCAGATGGAGCAGCCAAAGAGCATAAAGCCCCGGCTGTCACCGGCGCAATAGGAGTGAGTGCCGCTCAAGCGCAGTTGCCGAAAATTTCTGCAAACGACCAGTCGCAGTTTCCCAAAGGTTCGAGCGGTCCGATGGGGGTTCCATCGTTTCGGCTTCCGCCTGTCCCACACCTTCCACAGGTCGTGCTTTACGATCAGTACAACAACGCTTCGACCACTGCCAGTTTGTCGGCGACCTTCACGGATTTCCCGACTTTCAGTTCGGATCTGGCTGACGACTTTGTGGTGCCAGCAGGTCAGACTTGGAATGTGCAATCGATCGACGCCGATGGGATATACTTTAACGGTGCTGGACCCGCTACCGATTGGAATGTGTTTATTTACAGCAATAGCGGAGTTCTTCCTGGCGCGCAGGTTTACAGCACTGTGCACCGGCCAGTCACACAGGTAGGCTCGACCTTTACGGTCAATTTGAGTCCTGCCGCAGTCCTTCCTGCCGGCACATACTGGATCGAGATCCAAGCCAACATGACTTTCGCTACACAGGGCGAGTGGGGCTGGACTGACCGCACTGCGCTATCCAATTCTCCTGCGGCCTGGCAGAATCCAGGCGGTGGCCTAGCGTGCGGGCCCACTTGGGTTCCTAAGCTGACCTGCATTCCGACTGCTGGCGGACCCGACCAAGTTTATAGGATTAACGGAACAATAGGCGGTGGCGGTACACCTACGCCGACGCCTACGGCTACGGCAACGGCAAGCTGCACACCGAGCTACACATTCACATCGGGGACAGGAACGCTGGTGCCGGGAACCACCGACACTGGAAACCATTGCGATGACTGCGTCACAGTCATTTCACTTCCGTTCTCGGTGACCCTGTATGATCAGACCTTCACGAGTGCTACGGTGGGGTCCAACGGCATCTTCGCCTTTGGTACCAACAACAACGCCTTTGCCGGCAGTTGCCTGCCCGTGCCTACCGCTACGTACCAGACGATGCCCTTCTACCGCGACCAGCGCACCGATACTGTAAGCGGATGCACAGGGTGTGGCATCTTCACCACTACCACCGGAACCGCTCCTAACCGCGTTTTCAGGGTGGAGTATCGCACCACCTACTTTGGCGAAACCAGCGCCACGCCGACGCTCAATTATGAAGTGAACCTCTATGAAATCGGCTCACCGGCCTTCGATTACACTTATGGCCTGGTCAAC
>DASYSX010000219.1:0-1863 GCA_036002955.1 Candidatus Udaeobacter sp.
GGGAAGATCGCTCAAGCTCGGCACAACAATATCGGAAGCCACGCCGTGGAGCTGTGTAGAACCGCCAGCGACGCGATAAAATTTTTGGATGGTTAACTTCAACGCGCCGTCTTCATCGGTGTGATTGCCCAGCAACGAGGCGAAGCGGCCAATTGGAAGGATCGTTTGCACGGTGCCTTTACCGAACGTGTTCTTATCGCCGACGATTACCGCGCGGCCATAATCCTGGAGCGCAGCGGCGAAAATCTCGCTGGCAGACGCGCTTTGCCGGCTGGTAAGCACAACCATTGGCCCGGAGTAGGCGATGCCCGAATCCGGATCGGACGAGATCCTCGTCGTCCCGTTATAATCTTTCGTTTGAACGATCGGACCTGATTTCAAAAACAGGCCCGTCAGCGACAGCGCTTCTTCCAGTGAACCGCCGCCATTTTTACGCAGATCGACAACCAGTCCGCTGATGTTTTCTTTCTTCAGCCGCTTGAGTAACGCCAGCACATCGCGCGTGGTGCTCTTCTGATGCC
Source organism: Candidatus Udaeobacter sp. (assembly GCA_036002955.1). Lineage (GTDB taxonomy): Bacteria > Verrucomicrobiota > Verrucomicrobiia > Chthoniobacterales > UBA10450 > Udaeobacter. Next base: position 522 of record DASYSX010000219.1, read on the forward strand.
TGTCCATGTCCGCATAGAAAGAAGGCAGGGTCAACCAGCCGAGTTTTATCGGTTCGCCATTCTCGTCTTTCCTAAGAATGATATCGGCGCGGGCTTCCTGATCTTTTAGCTTAATTTCATCACGCACCAGATCGACATTTTTTCTGTGCGACGGATCGGCAGCATCGGAGGGAATAACAAGCAAACGCACGCGAGTGCCTTTCTTTCCGCGAATCATTTCGACGACTTTGTCGAGTCGCATCTCGCGAACATCGACATATTCCGCGGGCCCCTGTGCAACTGCACTGATGCGATCGCCGACCTTCAGGCGCCCGTCCGTTTGCGCCGGTCCACCGGGCACGAGACTTTCAATTTTGGCGTAGCCGTCTTCGGAGCGAAGCATCGCCCCGATGCCCACAAGCGAGAGGCCCATGTTAATGCTGAAATTTTTCATGTCCGCTTTGCTCAGGTATTCTGAGTGCGGATCGTAAGCCTGGGCGAGCGCATCGAGATAGAGTTTCATCTGCTCGTCCTTATCCTGCTCGTGAACATTCTTGTCCAAACGTTCATATCGCCGAGAGACGAGTTGCGGCGCGGGTTCGATTGGATGCTCGCTTAAATGCTCCTGAAGCAGTTCGTTTGCGATCCGACCGCGCCAGAGTTGATCGGCTTCCGCCTCATTTTTCGGCCATGGCGATTTCTGACGGCTCAATTCGACCGTCGCGTTGCTTTTGAAATCGATCGGCTGTTTCAACAGCTCTTTTATTTTCGCCACGCGTTCGTCAATGCGCTTCGTGTATAGCGCGTAAATCTCGTAGCCGGGCTTAAGCGTTCCCATAAGAACGTCTCCGGCCATCGCGCTCGCATACTTCTTGGTGATAGAATCAATGTCTTCCTGCGTGAAAAAGAGATGGCTGTAATCGAGCATCTCCAGATACGTCTGGAGGAATTTCTTCGAAACCTCTTCGTTTAGTTTTTGCCGCGTGTAATGGCCTTCTTCCAGGAGTCGGCCCACGGACATTGCCACCGTTTCTCTCGTACTCGCCGGTGCCGGCTGAGCCGCGAGCGCGGCGGTAAAAAGGATCGCACAAAGTGTAAGTGACCGTCGCAAAGATGATCTCATTGTTAAAAAAGAGGTTTAAGACATTCGCAGAACTCAGCCCGCGGCGCAAGACGACAGGACGAAATCGACCCGCTTCGCGCCTTCGACAGCCGACTACAAGCAATCAGATCGGCCGCGCAGCTACTTTGCCTTTTAGCTTTGTGCGATTTCACCTTTTGCATGAGAAGTAGCTGACCGGCGGCATTGTTGGGTAGCAATAGACAATCAACCGCGCTGAACATTCAAAAACTTCGTTATAAT
>DASYSX010000220.1:0-28441 GCA_036002955.1 Candidatus Udaeobacter sp.
ATTTCGAGATTATTACGAGACACTCGGGGTGCCAAAAACGGCGAGCGAGGATGAGATTCGCAGCGCTTTTCGAAAGCTCGCGCGTAAGTATCACCCGGACGTAGCCAAGGACAAAAAGGCCGCCGAAGAAAAATTTAAGGAAATCAACGAAGCGTACGAGGTTCTGAGCGATCAGGAAAAGCGGAAGAAATACGATCAGCTCGGCGCGGATTGGAACCGGCCGGGCGGCGGTTTTCAGCCGCCGCCACAGTGGCAAGGCCAGCAACCGGGCGGCGGGTTTCATCAATGGGGCGGCGACGGCGGAGGCGGAGTTGAGTTCGAGTTCGGCGGAACTGGATTCAGCGATTTCTTCGAAGCGTTTTTTGGCGGCGGACGCGGTCGCTCCGCGTTCGGCGGATTCGGCGGACGCGCTGCCACAGCCGAACGCGGCGCCGACGTAGAAGCGGATATCATGGTCACACTCGAGGAAGCGCTCCACGGTTCTACGAGGACCGTGTCGCTACGGCGTGCAGGTTCGGACAAGGTGGAGCAGTATCAGGTCAAAATTCCCCGCGGCGTCCGCGAAGGCCAGCGGATCCGTTTACGCGGTCAGGGTGAAGCGGGAGCCGGTGGCGGAAAAAGCGGCGATCTTTTTCTTCGCGTGCGTTTGGCCAAGCATCCGGATTTTTCAGTCGAAGGCAGCGACTTGATTCACGAAGAGAGAATCGAGCCGTGGCAGGTGGTACTGGGCGGCGAACTGCTCGTGCCTACTCTCGAAGGCAAAGTGCGATTGAAAGTTCCGCCAGGCACACAAGGCGGACAGCGTTTTCGTTTGCGCGAGCGCGGCCTGCCCGGAGTCTCGGGGAAACGCGGGGATCTCTATGTTGTCGTTCAAATCAACATCCCGAAAAAGCTGACTGAACGCGAACGTGAACTCTGGAGCGAACTGGCGAAATTGCACGGCGGGTAAGAATTTTGTCATTCAGAGCGAAGTCGAGGAATCCCGTGGCGAAACCGAAAAGTAACTTCACGAGGTCCTTCGACTGGTTTCACTTCGCTCAGGATGACAAAAGTGTGAAAGTCGCCCCAATTCGTGTAATTCGTGTCTGATGAAAATTTCCCTGGGCTCAGATCACGCCGGTTTCCGTTACAAGGAGAAGGTAAAAGAACTGCTCGGCTCGCTCGGACACGAGGTGAAGGACTGCGGCACGTTCGGCGAAGAACCGGTGGATTATCCGCTTTTCATTCGTCCTGCAGCAGAAGCAGTAGCGCGCGGCGAGTGCGACCGCGGCATTGTCTTTGGCGGTTCAGGCAATGGTGAAGCGATGGTAGCGAACAAGGTGCACGGTGTGCGTTGTGCGCTTTGCTGGAACGAAGAATCGGCCCAACTCTCACGACACCACAATGACGCGAACGTGCTCTCGATGGGTGAACGTCTGATTCCTGAAGACCTGGCGTTAAAAATTGTCCGGATTTGGCTTGAGACTGCTTTCGATGGCGGCCGCCACGAACGACGCGTCGCGATGTTGAACGCGATGTAGGTAGCGCGGTTCACCCGAACCGCCGTGGCGATTGAGGTCAATCGCCCCTACCTGATCAGCCGATCGACGCACACCGCAAGCAAGAACACTGCGCTTACAAACGCATTGCTCTGGAAAAATGCGCGATTGATTCCAGCCAGATCGCGTTTTTCGGTTTTGTGCTCATAAACAAGCGCCGCCGCGATGAGAGGCAGCGACCAATAGTAGAGTGGGCCGAGCTTGGCGACGAATCCAAAGGCGATGAGCGCCACAAAGGTCAGCAGATGTAGTAGCTGCGCGAGACGCAAGCTGCGAGTGATCCCAAATTTCACCACCAACGATCGAATCCCTTCGCGCCGATCAAAATCATAGTCCTGCGTGGCATAGATCAGATCGAATCCTGCCACCCAGCAAAGTACGCCCGCTGCAAGTACGATCGGCGCAAGATCAATCGTTCCTGTTTGCGCGATCCACGCACCGATTGGAGCAATGGCGAGTGCCAAGCCAAGAAAAAAATGCGTCGCGCTAGTGAACCGTTTCGTAACGGAATAGAAAAAAATCAACGCCAGGGCTACGGGCGCTAGGAGACAGGTCAGCCGATTAATTGCTGACGCGGTTACCAGAAACCCGGCAGAAACAAGGACCAGTAAAATCACAGCCGAGAATTTTGATACGAGCAAGTGTCGCGACGCCGTGCGCGGGTTCCGTTGATCGAGGGACCAGTCAACGATCCGGTTGAAAAGCATGGCTGCTGTGCGCGCGAATACCATGCAGACGATGACAAGCAAAAGAATTCTCGACGAAGGCCAGCCGTTCGCCGCCACGATCAGCGCTGCAAGAGCAAACGGGAGGGCAAAAATTGTATGGGAAAATCGAATCAGGCGGAGAAATCGCGCAGTCGGTCCGGTCCCAAATGGTTTCATTTTGCCGAAGGGGGTTTTACTTCCGGAGAACAAATGTTGCCAGCCTCCCAATTTCCGTCACGCCGATCGCGTGCCGGTCGAAGAATGGCTACTCCCCTGCGTGATGCGGCTCGTGTGTTTTCGGTTCCGCCGGTTTTTCAGCTGGCTTTTGTTCAGTCTCCAGCCATTCGGTGTGGAAGACGCCGGGCTTGTCGATGCGCTCGTAGGTGTGCGCACCAAAGAAATCGCGTTGCGCTTGCAGGAGATTCGCTGGAAGACGAGCGGAGCGATAACTGTCGTAGTACGCCAACGACGCAGAAAACGCGGGGACAGGTATGCCGAACTTGATAGCGGTCGAGACAACGAGACGCCATTTCGGCTGCGCTTTTTTGATGGCCCTGGTGAAATACCGATCGAGCAGAAGATTTTGCAGCGCTGGATTACGCCGATATGCCTCGACGATTCGATTGAGAAACTTGGCGCGAATGATGCAGCCGCCCCGCCAAATCGTAGCGATGTCGCTGAGGCTCAAGTTCCATTCGTACGTCGTGCTTCCGGAGCGAAGCAGCTCCATTCCCTGAGCGTACGAAATAATTTTGGACGCATAAAGCGCGTCACGCACGGCGTCGACGAAACGGTCGCGATTGCCCTTAAAGGTTCGGGCTCGCGGTTGCGGCAGAATTTCCGACGCCGCGACGCGTTCTTCTTTTCGCGATGAAATCACGCGAGCTTCGACTGCAGCATTAATCGTGGAAATTACGACGTATTGCTTGATGGCAGCTTGAAGCGTCCAGATGCCGGTTCCTTTTTGGCCCGCTTTGTCGAGGATGACGTCAACCAGTGGCTTGCCTGTTTCCGGATCCATCTTTCGGAAAATCTGCGATGTGATTTCGATCAAATAACTCTCGAGCTCGCCTTTGTTCCACTCTGCAAAAGTGTCTGCGAGTTGCGCCGCATCCATTCCCAGGATGTCCTTCAAAATAGCGTACGCCTCACAAATCAGTTGGATATCACCGTACTCAATGCCGTTGTGCACCATCTTCACGTAATGACCGGCGCCGTCAGGTCCCATGTAGCGACAGCACGGTTCGCCATCGACTTGGGCAGCAATCTTGCGGAAAATTGGCGCGATGATTTCCCAGGACTCTCGCGAACCACCTGGCATAAGCGACGGCCCCTTGAGTGCGCCTTCTTCGCCGCCCGATACGCCCATGCCTACGAAGTGAATTCCTGTGTTCTGCAATTCTCGTTCGCGGCGCTGCGTGTCTGTAAACAGGGAATTTCCGCCGTCGATGATGACATCACCTTTCTCAAGCAACGGCGCCAGTTGTCCGATTACGGAGTCGACGGGCGGGCCTGCTTTCACCATCATCATGGCGACACGAGGCTTTTTCAGCGCTCCAACAAATTCCTCCAGTGTACGGGTAGGCTGAATGTTTTTTTCGCTCCCGCGTTCAGCGACAAATTTTTCAGTGACCTCAGTAGTGCGATTGAACACCGCGACCGAAAAACCTTTCGATTCCATGTTCAGAACGAGATTTTCGCCCATCACACCAAGGCCGATCAGGCCAATATCACATTGATTCGTGTTCATTTTTGTATCTCCTTTGTAGCTGCTCAACTCAGAATCATTCACTGTAACGAGCAGTTTAAACGCATGGCAAATGTCGTTTGTGAAATTTCGGTAACGCTCGAAGCGCTCGCGGCGCGGGTGAGCGATATCGCCGGCGCTGGCGCGGTTGTTGATTTTTGGGGCGTAGTCCGCTCACTTGAAGATGGCCGTGAAATCGACGGAATCGATTATGATGCGCATCGGGAAATGGCCGAGCACCAGTTGAAACGAATCGCCGATCAGACGGCAGAGCGATTTGGGCTTAAGCTCGTCATCATTCATCATCGAATTGGATTTATCGCAGTAGGAGAACCATCGCTGTTTGTGCGAGTGGCGAGTCCACATCGAAGCGAAGGCTTTCGTGCAAGCCAATGGATCATAGACGAACTGAAGAAAAAAGTGCCGATCTGGAAACGACCACGGTTTAAACCCGAGACTTATCACCACACCTCGCGCAGTGAGGCGGCTACAGTATGAATTGGGCGAACCGACTGACTCTGAGCCGGCTCGCGTTGACGGTGCTCTTTGTTTTGTTGCTGAGTTCGTCCTGGCACTATGCGCGCACCGCCGCGCTAGTAATTTTTTTGATTGCCGGTCTCACTGACTTCATCGACGGCGAAATCGCGCGACGTTACGGAGTCATCACGAACTTCGGCAAATTAATGGATCCGCTGGTGGATAAAATCATGGTGGCTGCAGCGTTCATTTCGCTGGTTCCTCTGAAAGCGGTGCCAGCATGGGCGGCGACGACTGTTGTGGCGCGCGATTTTTTGATCACGGGCCTACGAATGATGGCGAGCGCCAAGGGGCGGATTCTGCCTGCAGAGAGTCTGGGCAAACAAAAAACGTCGTGGCAAATCGTTACCATTGTTTTCTTCCTCGCTCTCCTTTCGATCGCTGAACTCCATTATGCGAATGAGACGTCAACATGGTGGTTGCGGGCATGGGACCAAGCCGGTCCAGTGTTGGTCTGGGTTACGGTTGCATTGACGCTCTATTCGGGGGTCGGCTACGCGTGGCGAAATCGCGAGCTGCTCGCGCCGGATCAATAGCTGCCGAAGCGAATTGTAAACTGTCCAGGAGCGCCTGCTACGAAGCGACTGCGAGATGTTCTTCATCGTTCCAAAGATGCGACTCTGGCTTTCACGGCGCGAGTCGCGATCAATTCAAAGCTGCGCTCGATCGGACAAATGACTGAACTTTTGATCGACACGAAAAACAAACGGGTCCGCGCCCGAGTCGAATTGCTGGGGGAAAACGAACCGATCGAGGTCGAGATCTTGCGCTACAGTTTGAAAGAGAAAGGCGAGAGGACTTACATTACCATCGAGGAAGCCACCTCATCGCGCGAATGGCTAATGGCTGCGCTGCGTGAATTCATTGTCGGTCAGGATTTGCCGATTCCGTCTAAAGCTGGCGCAGTCCTGAAATTATTAACGTGAAGGCGGTTTGCAGGACGAAATCGCACAGCAGTGAGATTTCGAATCGTTTTAGCGAGCTTCGCTAACGTACTGTTGTTTCCCACGTCATGAATGCATCAAGCGTTCTTCGAGTTTTATCCGTTACCAGTTCGACAACATGTGCGTCATCGACCAAGCCGAGAAATGGCGTGCTATCCGGAATCAAATCGAATGGGTCCACGAGATAGTTCAGGGCTGCAATAATCCAGACGAGCGCGTCATCGGAAACTTGAGCGTATTCGCCGCGATGGTAGGCGCGAATTAAGCGGAGCATCGTTTGAAGGTAAGCCCAGTTCCGTTTAAACGGTTTTTTCGAAACGGCCGCCGCTTTCTTCACAGCATTGTCGAAAAGCGCCTGCAAACTTTCGCGATCACCTGCGCACGCTTTGGCATTTGTTAACGCTCTGGAAAACGCTTCGCTGCGCAGAGCAGCTTCCTCAGAACCCACACCGACACGACGAGTAAGGTTCCGTCGACACAATTCCAAAGCTTCCATCACTTCACGGGCCGACGCCGGCCGCTTCCCCGGATCAACGGCAAGCGTAGAACGCACCACCTTTACCAGCGGTTCAGGAACTTTTCTGGCGATCAACTGCGCAATCGGCAAGCGATTGCGTTTCTTACGAGCGCGAACGTCTTCCAACGTCTTGCCTGGGTGTGGTGCCAAACCGGTGAGCGCAAACCAGAGCGTACCGCCGAGCGCATAGATGTCGGAGCGCGCATCCACCGGGCCTCCTCCAAACTGCTCAGGGCTGGCGAAACTGGGTGTGCCGACGAATTCTCCCCGGGTAAGATCCATCTCGCCACCAGCATCGGTAATGGCCTTGGCCAGGCCGAAATCGATGACTTTCACCTCCGAATCGCCTGTTAGCATTATGTTGCTCGGCTTCAGGTCGCGATGGATTAGACCGTGGGCCGCAGCGGCCACTAATGCCCGCGCAATTTGAATCGCAATTTCCAGAGCCTCTCTTGTATTAAGCGGACCATGCCGGCGCACGCGCGCCGCTAACGTTTCGCCTTCGACTAGTTCCATCGCGTAATAGCAGTGGCTGGCACCCGGCGAAGTACCAAACTGGAAGACAGCGGCTACATTCGGATGGCGTAACGCAGCCGCCGCGCGGGCTTCACGTAGAAAGCGATCGCGCACAGCCTGCGAGCCACGTGCTGCCGGAGGCACCTCGATAACTTTGAGAGCTACCCGGCGGCGCAATATCTTATCTGCAGCAAGATACGTCACGCCGATTGCGCCGTGGCCGAGTTCCCAGCAAGAACCATCTGAGCGTTGCTCAACTTCGAAATCGCCGAACGCTACAACAGCGGGTTTACTTTCGACGGCTGTATGGTCTAACCCCATCCGCAACAAGCAAGCAAGGCAGTCGCCTTTTGCGTTCAACGCCTTGCCGCAGATCAAGCAGACGCCGACGCCAGATGACAGCGCTTTTCCCATGGGGCGCATTCTTTACAATTCGGTTAGTACGTGGAGCAACTCGCGCAATTCTTGATCTACCTCGGCTTCGCTATCCACTGTTCGGCGCACCTCCGCACGCAGTACTTCTCGGTAACGCGCTCGAAGACGGGTGACATGACTGCGCAGCGTCGACTCAGCTATGCCCAAACGATGCGCCAGTTCAACATAAGATGGCGGCGGCTCCGCTCCACCGGCGACAAACATCCTTAGCTGATTGAAGAGCCGCTCTTTGCCCTCATGTTTGTAATCTGCCAACAGCCGTTCCAACGCAGTAGCAACTAACGCCTCAGCCCAACTGCGATCGAAAAGCCGGTCTTCGTCGCTTATGCCACTGTGAGTCTGGAAAAGTGACTCTGCATCCTGTGCCTGCTCTTCGTGCAGCGGCAGAAAAACTTGTGCACCGCCGCGCTTAAGGGCCCGTTTCCTATCGGCAGCGTCCGCGAGGAAGTTTTTCAAGGAGGCAAGCAGAAATGAACGGAACCTACCCTTCTGTCGGTCGGCTCGTGCGTAAACTTTATGTTCGAGCACGTAGGCGAAGAAACTCTGCGTGAGATCCTGTGCGTCGTGCATGGCGTGCCCGCGGCTCCGTACGAAACCGTACAGGGGTGCCCAATAAATTTGACAGAGCTCCGCCAACGCGGCACCGGCTATCTCCGGTTCGGCCTGGCTACTGCCTGCCGCGAGCACCACGCTCCAGTGGGTCGAAGGGAATAAATCGCTGCGACCCTGCCCGTTTCCCGCGTGAGTCTTCACGTTAACGGCCTCTTTCAAGATTGGAGAAGATAAGCCACCGACTACAGAAATGTAAATTTCCTGCAGCGCGCGCTGCGCAATGCCTTTGTACAGGGAGAACCAACCGTCAGGTACAACCAACAGGAGGCATAACATGAAGAAACCAATTAGTGTCCTCGTCTGCTGCGCACTGCTGGCGCCGCTAGCATTCGCGCAACCAGAGTCGAAGAGTAAAGGGCAAAGACCAACTACCACTGAAGAAATAACAGTAACCGGAACGATCATCAAAATGACAAGTGAAGACGGCTCGGCGGCTAATTATCAGCCGGCCAGAACACTTGTTGTTCGCGAGGATCGTTTCAACACACCCGGCAGCTATGTCCTTAATGGGCGCGGGCACGTCGTGAATAAGAATGGCGAAGTCATCCAAACCGCGATCAAACCCGGCACTCATGTGCGTGTTTATTACGCAAACGCCGGCGATTCACGGGTAATTGATCGCGTCGTCGTTGATTGACACGCATCCTGGAATATCACCGATAAAAGCCGCAGGATTTCACGAATCTTGCGGCTTTCCCCTGGCTTCGCGGGACCCGATCATGTGTCCCCCTTGCACGCATAACAAGCGCGTGGAACGAAGCAGTCTTGGTGAAACGACAACGCCACGCGCTTGTAATCTTGTTGTCAATTTTCCTATCGACCGTGAATGACACTGCAAAAGCAGGACCTTTCCGGGATTTTTTCAGGACCTTACGGAGCGCGATCGCCAACCCAAAAGAGACGCCGCGCCCGCATCGGAGCGCGCATAGGCGTAAAAAGATTACGCCAAGCGATGCTTCGAATAGTCAAACTTCGGACAAACCAACGCCACTCCCGGAGAATCAGACCGACGTCCGCTGGGCGAAGGCCGCCTCAAGCGAAGGTGACCAAAAAGGCGATTTGCCGTATGGAACTCCGGTCGCCGGTAAACCGGGTTTAGTTACCAGTCCGTTCGCGCCAGACGCAGGCTACATCCAAGTCCTCGGCTTTCCGCCGGGAACTCCAGTAGAAGATCCTTACACAGGGAAGATTTTCCTTACCCCGTAAGTATTGACCGCGCGCCAGCCGTCCGCCGTTTATTCCCGGGTGCAAACGCAAGATCCGATCTTTCGGCTTGGAATTTTTTTGGGTATAATACTTTCGCCTAAGGCCGCGGAGGTATCGATCTCCGAAGAAGATTAGGAGGGCTACGTTTCATCACTCGTTACGCTCAGAGCAAATCTGCAGTCGGAGCAGTCGCTGGTTTTGGCGACTTTGTTTTCGCCCACAGGGAGCAAATTCTCCAATCCTGGGTTGCTGCAGTCGATCAGCACCCAAACATTTCGACTTCAGACAACCTTACCTACACACAACTTCTTGATCATCTCCCGGAGCTGTGTACGGAGCTCGCGGCTCTGCTTAAACAACCCGACGCCAAGGAAATCAAACAAGAGGCGAAACACGATGCCAGGGCGCATGGCTGGAAGCGCTGGCGGCAAGGTTACAGGCTGGATGAATTAATCCGCGAGATCTGTGTCATTCGTCGGAACTTCATTGACACCTGGCCTGAAGGCTTCGCCGCTGAGGAACGACGTTTCGATTTTGACGCACAGAATGCCGCGCGGCGAATTGTGGAATGTTTTTTCGACAACCTGATTGTTGAGGCGACCGTCCAATTCGTTGAGGAACGTCAAGAAGCTGTGCGTCCGTTGAACGCCGGACTGGAACCGAGCGTACATAGCAATGCAAAATTTGTTCAGCGCATTACGCACGTACTCCGTGAGCCATTGGGGCCGCTGTTGCTTGGGCTCGAAGTCTTACTGCGCGAAGAAACTTTATCGCCTCAGGGCGTCGAAATGATTGGACTCCTGCAACGCGGGGTTAAGAAAGAGGCCGATGCCATCGAAGAACTGCTAAGATCGACAGAATTGTTCGAAAAAGACACGGGCTAAATAATGAGCGGACAACGTGGGAATCGAACCCACTTTGAACTTTTCCCGGCTTTGCGTGATTCCGTCACAAACATGCGTGAACTCGCATTAAAGGATAAATTGCAAATCAGGGAGTTTGCACGAATCGCGCAGATTACGTAGCGCGTGCCCAAAAATTGTTCGAAAAACAAATGGTCGATGTTACGGCTCGTATTCTGATGAACCGTTTCCGCGGGGCTCGTGCGACCAATCAGAACGGATACGCTGCATGGAAGGTTGAGCTTAAGTTTGTTCTGGTGCTTTTTGGATAAGCTAAAAACACGTCGGCGTTAAACCTGTGCTTGACATGCGCCGTAGTGTACATAAAACGCGTATCCGATAAGATTACGTTATCCGACAGTTTCACCTCATCTTCGGCAGGGCTGAATAAGCCGTAGGGACCGGATCTTTGCTGAGACAACGTTTAGCGCGATCCCCCAGATCCAACTGGAGCCTCGAGTCAGCCGAAGTGACGCCGCTATTCCAAAGCGCCTCGCGAAAATGACACCCGGTTCCGCGTGGAACTGGATGACAGTTAATCCGGTTCAACAATCCAACGTTAACGAAAAGAATGAAACAAAAGATCTCGATACACATGGTCCTCAACCGAGCGATTGTTGTGGCGGCCGCCGTTGTCACCGCTGCTTGCTTTCTCGCTCCTTCGGCTGCGAACGCCGAAGATTCCACGTACCTGATGCCGACAGGACGTGGCGGAGGGCATACCGACGATGGTATTCAGCCCTTTGATCCGAATCCCGCCGCACCGGGTTCGAATACCCGGGAGTTTTTGACGTATGGGGTCGATGCGGATGGTAACGCGGTCCCGATGAAGACCCTGAGGATCACGAATAACACGGCCAACACAGTGTATCCGATCATGCGGGATCCGAATTCGAAACTCCTCGTGACTGATCCCGGGAGGGGCTTGTACGATCCTTACGACCTGCCAGACAAGGAATACCGCGGTTACATCGGCTACGAGAAGGCCGGACAATTTTACTTCGGTCTAAAACGGAATGAAAGCATTCTCGTGAGCCTTCCGTTGGTGTTCTGGAATGGCGCCCGCATCGGGATTGGAACGGACGGCAAATATCTCAGCCCGACCGCAGACCCCAATCCCCTGAGATACAGGCCTACCGCGCACCGCTCCATCGCTAATGCGCAAACCAGCCGCGACACGATCCCGAACGGCGTCGTGATGTGGTATCGGGCCAATATCGCCGAGGCTCCCAATGACGATGCCGAGGATCAGCTCGCGGAGTGGACGATTCGCGACCACGGCTACCTGGTCAATCCGCAAATCACGGCGAAAACCTTCAGAGAAATTCCGGACAATCAATTGGTCACGCTGATCAATTACGACGTCTCCAATGTCGACAATCTCTATTTACCGCTGGCGATGGAAGCAACGGACGTCTGGGTGGTGCCCCAAAAATCCGGGACTGGACCGGATGCCAACCGGAATGGCTGGGGCCCCGGGTCGGATCCCGATATTTACGGTTGGACCGGAGCCATCAACACGATCCACTTCTTGCAGACCGCGATCCGGGCATTCACTAAGGGCGACAACGAGCTCCTCGGAGAGTATTTCGGCAGCAAAAGGCAAGGCTGGCCCTTTTATAACATTCCCAACCCGACCAACGACCCGGACGCGCCCATCAAGATCCCGTCCGGCGCCAATATTTTTGCGCAGAGCCCGCTCAAAGCGGTGCCCACCAGTTACGGCAACGGACAGTGGCAGAACGATAAGTACATGCTCTCGAGCGGCGGCACCGCACCGATCAAGGCCAGCGTCGGCTGGGCGGGGGGGCCTCCGGATGAACGGGGAAGCACGACCCTGCACCTCAACCTTCTCGAGCCCAAAGAGATCGCCTTTATTGCGAAGGGCTACCTCGTCGAGGGCAACCCGCCGAACTGTTCCCAGGCGTGTCTGCCGGCGTGTGCCCCAACGTGTCCCAAAATCCCCAATCCCATCCAGCATGGCACTACCGTCGACAAAGTGGATAAAGCGGCGGGGACGGTCACCTTGAGCAAACCGTTGGTCGGCTCGAGCGCGGAATGCTCGTTCACGTTCAAGCGGCCCGTCGATGACTATGCCTCCGAAGCCATGATCAAACTCTGGTACTCCTGGGCGCAATACTATCTGATGCACTGGAAGGACAAGACGCCAGGCGCTCCCACGGTCCCGACGCCGATCATCGCATCCATCGAGAAGAATGAGGCCACGCTGACTTTCAACCAAGCGCACCCCGAGTTGGTGCAGGGAATGGCCGTAACCGGCCCAGGTCTGGACAACGCCGATACCGAGGAGGGTCGCCACCAGGGCGACGCTGTGATCCTGCAAATCGCCACCGACAAAAAGTCAGTCATCCTGAGCCAGGTAGTGAACACCGCTTCCATTAGGGGGACATTCACCTTCCTGCCTCCGACTTCGAATCCGCTGCTGTGGACCCCCACCAAGGAAGGAGACCCGGGATATCCATTGATCGGTGACAAATTCGAATTTTCCAACGAGCCGCCGTGGCAAGATCCCTACGAATTCTCCCAGCAAGTCTATTCGATCATGGCCTCGATGAACCAGATCGGACACCCGAACAACGACAGCGTGTCCAAATACATGCAGGACATTGTCGGCGCCAACATGGGATTCATCTTCACCAATGACGCGAAGAAGTCGTTCGACGCCAATCTGGTGACGTCGATGATCCGCGACATGATCAAGTCCGTGCTGCGGGGAGTGAGCGATTTCACCAAATATCCGGATGTGATCGAAAACGACAAACACGTCGTTTGGTATCCCAATCCGTCACTCAAGCGCGGCAAACAGGACTTCAATGTCTTCAACCTCGATCCGTTCGTCTGGTTCGTTCATGTAAAGTTGGGATTCTCGGGTTACGGGTTCTCCGTGGATGACGACACCGCCGATGTCGGCGCCGGCGGGGCGTCGCAACTTCAGCTCACCGTTACTGAGACTGGTGGCCTGACCAACACGAACCCATGGAGCATCCAGGCACCCTATGGTCCGGTGAAAAACGTCTCGCTCCCATATTCGGGTCCGGCGACTTCGACCAACGGCGATACCCTTTACAACGCCATCCGAAGCGTCAGCAATACCACACCGATCAGGATCACCAGCGAGGGTCAACACAACCTTCCCGAGGGTGCCACCGTGCGTATCGACCAAGTGGGCGGCGACCCCGCCGCCAATGGCACTTTCAAGATCGGCAATGTCTCGCGTTTGACGTTCGACCTGTTCGATAAAGAAACGGGGACGATTCCGGTTTCACCGACCGGCACCTACACCCGCGGGGGCCGCTGGAGCTATCCGCTCCACCCCTACGTCGACTCTGGCGCCGACCTGACGAAGGTCTTCTACCGGGTGACGGGAGACGATGCTTTGGGCACCTTTCAAGGGACGCTCGTCTCCGCGAACGGCGTCGACAGTAACAAGAACACCGGGAAGCCGTTTCGGGTCTGGCAACTGGGCAAGCAGAATACAGGACGCCTCCTCCTTGACGCCGATCTGACCGATGCGCATGGCAACCCTCTGCCCGCCGGCACTTATAACTTCAATTTCTTCGGACTAGCGGAGACGGGCACTCCTCCGGGCAGTGCTCAACCCAGGCCGTACATCACCCTGCTCAGGCCGAACGGCGGAGACTCGTGGACGATCGGGCAGTATCAAAACATCCACTGGAGCCGACAAAACCCCAGCGGCAACACCGTCGACATTGATTACAGCACCGACAACGGCACCACGTGGATAAGAATGGTGACCCAAGCACAGGACACCGGGTGGTATTTGTGGAACGTGCGCGGCCCTGCCACGACCACGGCGAAGGTGCGAATACGCGACCATGAGACGCCATCGATGACAGACACGAGCGAGGTTGCCTTCACGATAGTTTCACCCTAGTCGCGATTACATTGCCTTTGCGTCCAGCGCGTGAGTCCAAACTCTTCGCGAATCGCCGACGTGAAGCGACCAACCTGCGCCGCAAGTGGGTCAACAATCCCTAAAAAGCTGCGTGCGAACAAGGAAAAGCGGGCAACGGGAATCGAACCCGCATGGCCAGCTTGGAAGGCTGGAACTTTACCATTAAGCTATGCCCGCATTCGACAGTGAATAGTGAACACTGCCAAGTGACGAATGACTAGTCAAAGCGAATGCAGCGTAGCAATCGCAGGTCACCGCGAGGATGTTAACCTTCAAACGCGCTCGCGACGAGGGTCGCGTTATGCCCGCCAAATCCAAAGGAATTATTGAGTGCAACCCGCACTTTCTTTTCGCGGGCAACATTAGGCGTGTAATCGAGATCGCATTCTTCGCCTGGATTTTCGAGATTGATGGTCGGCGGAATCACAGAGTCGCGGATGGCCAGCGCGCAGGCGGCCATCTCTATTCCACCGGCGCCGCCTAACAAGTGGCCGGTCATCGATTTCGTTGCACTGATCGAGACCTTGTTTGCATATTCGCCGAAAATCTGCTTGATAGCGCGAGTTTCGCAAAGATCGCCGATGTCAGTGGAAGTAGCGTGCGCGTTTATGTAATCAACCTGCTCAGGTGAGACGCGCGCGTGGTTCAGCGCCATTTTCATGGCCCGCGCGGCGCCTTCGCCATCCGGAGGCGGCGCAGTCATGTGGTAGGCATCAGCGGAGATTCCGTATCCTGTGATTTCACAGTAAATCTTTGCGCCGCGCGCCCGGGCGTGTTCCAGCTCTTCGACGACGACGACCCCTGAGCCTTCGCTCATCACAAAACCATCGCGGTCCCGGTCGAATGGGCGCGAGGCGCGCCCGGGTTCATCGTTTCGAGTGCTAAGCGCCTTCATCGCTGAAAATCCTGCGACGCCGATTTCAACAATGGACGCCTCGGCGCCCCCCGCGAGGAAGATATCGGCGTCGCCAGACTTGATGATCCGCCAGGATTCACCGATGGCGTTATTTGATGTAGCGCAAGCGGTAACAATACAGAGGTTCGGCCCCCGCAGGTCCAACTCCATCGAGATCACGCCGCCAGCCATGTTACTGATCAACATTGGAATCGTAAAAGGCGAGTTTCGCCCAGGTCCCCTCGTCAACAGGATTTGCAACTGATCCTGCAAAGTTTTCAGGCCACCAATTCCAGTGCTAACGATTACGCCGAAACGGTCGCGTTCTTTCAAATTCTCGATATCGATTCCGCTGTCCGCGACTGCCATTTTTGCGGCGGCCATTGCAAGGTGCGTAAAGCGATCGGTACGCCGTACGTCCTTTGGATTTTTGAAGAACTGTTTCACCTCGAAATTGCGGACTTGCCCGCCGATTTTGCAATCGTATTCGGTGGTATCAAATGCGTCGATCGTCCGAATGCCGCTGACGCCGTTCTTTAGATTCGACCAGAACGTTTCGAGGTCGTTGCCTACCGGCGTGATAACACCCATACCGGTGATAACTACTCTGCGCTCAGGCATGACGATATAGTTGAGTTGAAACGTGCGAGCGTCAGCTGGTTCCCATGCCGACGTTTTGCACAGTCTGGAAGAGTTTTCCTTCCGTCCTGATCGACGGCGCGATGATGATTTCAGTTTGCTGGAACTCAGGAAGATTGCGTGCGCCCACGTTGCCCATGCAAGTGGTGATCGCGCCGACGAGATTCTGGCTGCCATCGTCAACCTCGGCCGGGCCGAATAGAATTTGCTTCAATGAACCGGTCGCGCCCACCTTGATGCGCGTGCCACGAGGAAGATTGGCGTGCGGAGTAGCCATGCCCCAATGGTAGCCGCGTCCTGGCGCTTCGTGTGCCTTGGCAAATGCGCTGCCCACCATGACTGCGTCTGCGCCGCAAGCCAACGCCTTACAAACGTCACCGCCTTTGCTCATGCCGCCGTCGGTTATAATCGGCACGTACCGCGAAGTTTTTTTGAAGTAAGCGTCTCGCGCTGCCGCGCAATCGACGGTGGCAGTCACCTGTGGAACCCCGAGTCCGAGTACACCACGCGAAGTGCAAGCAGCTCCGGGCCCGACACCAACCAGGACCGCAGCCGGCCCGCACTCCATTATCTCGAAAGTCACATCGTAGCCGACTGTGTTCCCCACGATCACAGGAATACGCATCTCGCGGCAAAATTTTTCAAGATCAAGCGACTTGTACTCCGATGAAATGTGACGGACGGTAGAAACCGTGCTCTGCACGACGAAAACGTCCGCGCCGGCTTCTTGGGCGATCCTGCCAAATTCCGCTGCGCGTTGAGGAATGGAACTCACTGCGGCTGTAACGCCGGCATCCTTGATTTGGCGCACACGCGCCGCGATGAGATCCTGCTGGACGGGTTCCTGGTAAATTCGCTGTAGCAAGGAGGTAATCTCCGATTTACTCGCCTCGACGATTTTTTGCAGCACTTCCTGCGGGTTCTTGTAGCGCGTCTGCACTCCTTCCAAGTTCAAAACGGCAAGACCGCCCAATTTGTTCATCGCGATGGCGAAGCCGACGTCAACGACTCCATCCATGGCGCTGGCGAGGATCGGAATCTTCAACTCAAGGGGTTCGGCGGTTTTGCGAGGCAAACGAAATGTGATGTCTACTTCGTTCGGGTTGATCGTCACCCGCCCGGGCACAAGCGCGATCTCATCGAAACCGTAAGTCACGCGAGCTTTGCGGTTTCGGCCTATCCACATTCCCATGTTAAATGTTCTCCATGCTGAATCGTTCGTTTAAACTTCCGCAGTGTGGGCACCGGGGAAGCAGAGCATCCGTTCGATCCTCAAATTCGAAGGCGCAAATCACGCAACGCAACCGGTGCTGAAGAGACCGTCGTTCTCGCCGCCGGCGGTTCCATTCTCCCACTATCCAGAATAGAAACACTGCCGCAAGAAAAAGCAGCAGATAAATCGTGACAAGAGTAGCAAGACTGACGCGAATCACGGCGTGACGGTGGATGCCGGTGCCTGCTGCGGGCGCGCAACGTCGCTGCCCCATTGAATTGTAGCCACACCCCAAACGAGCGAAGAGGCGGGTTTGGTGCCCGTTTGTCTGATTGGTGAGAAACGGCTTCGCACGACCTGTAAGCGCGCCTGTTCGTCCAGCGCTGGATCACCTGATGAGTTAATCGGAAAGCAATAGCGAATTTCACCCAAATCATTTACTGCCACGCGAAACCGAAGTGTTGCAGGTGTTTCTTCAGTCGACATCGCGAACCCAGTTTGTGGCACGGTCGGCGAGCCAAATTCATCGAGTTCCTTGGAAAAAGAAAGGTATGTCCTGGGAATGCCTTTGGCTGAAGCCATTGTCCGGGCAGCAGAATGTACGCGGCCCGGTGGCTGGGAAGTTGGAATCCTTAAATCCGGTTTCAATGGTGGGAGCTCTTTGAGAATTGGTTTTACTGCAGAATAGGAGGGCAGATGCTCAGTCTTTGGCAAAGCGCCGAGCTTTGCTTCCGGTGCAGTCTGAGTTGTGAAAGCAACCGCCGGATCTTCTGCATCAATCCAACGCAGAAGCGAGCGGCCTTCTTCGGAGTCCGACGCAATAAACGTGACGCGGCCCGGCGGCGGCAGAAGCGCGACCGGAGTCGGGTAAACAATTTGAAAAATATAAAAGCATAGGGCGTGGGCCATCAACGACAGCACTAGAAAAACCGCGAGGATCGTTTTTCGACGTCGAGGGAAATCCCAGCTGAAAAGAAGTGGTTCGGCTGCAATCTCCGTAGCAAGGCTATTCATCGTGGAGGAGTTGCAGCGAGCGCAACCGACGTGATGCCGTGCTCGAGCGCAGCGTTCGTGACTTCAGCGACTGTTTCATACGAAACAGAGCGGTCAGCCTTGATAATAACAGATTGGTCCTTGCGTTTGGCAGCATCGAGTAAAGGCCCAAGCTGCTCCATGGTGACCCGCTGATCCTGAAAATAAATCGCGGGGACTGCTCCGCCCGTGACACTGATGATTTGTTGATTGCTCTGCGGGCCGAGCGAAAAACGCGAGAACGGCATCGAGATTGAGATGCCTTGTTGCAGGATAAAATTCGAACTGAGCAAGAGAAAGAAAGAGAGCAGGAAAGCCAGATCGACCAGCCCGATCATCAAAAGCCATCCGAAGTTATAGTTTGTTGTTCGGCTGAGTTTCACAGTTATGCCATGACGTTTTTCGCCTTCAACGACCCAGCAAATAAAGCCGATTAGCCGTCAAAGATCCCGCTGAGCTTCAATCTCACGAACCGTCTCATCAGGTTGTTGGAAACTGATGATGCCGCTAATTGGACGGCTTTCGACCAACATGTGGACAATCTCAATGCCTGCGCGCTCCATGTCATGCATCATGGTATTTACGCGAGACGAAAGGTAACTGTAGGCAACAAATGTTGGTGTCGCTACGACAAGCCCAGCCGCCGTCGTCAGTAAACTTTTATAAACGCCACCGGAAAGCTCCGTCACCGTCGCATAACCACCGCTTGAGGCGATCGTGCCGAAAGCATCGATCATCCCTGAAACGGTGCCAAGCAGCCCGAGCAACGGCGTCAGGAAAGCAATGGTGGCAAGCACGGGAAGAAACCGCTCCAACTTGGGGACTTCCAGTTGCGCCGCTTCCTGAACGATATCGCGTAATTCCCTCCGAGGCGCATCATGCCGGATTAGCGCAGCATGAATCACTCGCGCCACGGGCCCAGTCGTACCGGCGGACTCGTGCAAACCCTCAGCGAAATTGCGACGACGGATCAGGTTCGACAGTCCTTTCAAGAACTCGCCTACATGGATGGTCGCCCGATGAAAATAAAAAAGACGCTCCGCAAAAACAGCAATTGAGATAATGCTGCAGGCCAGAATGGGCCACATCAACAATCCACCTTTTTGGATGTAATCAATCACGCCGAGTTTTGTACCTCTCTTTGCGCGCGGTGGCAAGGGACTTTCCGTGTTTGGCTTGTCACATCATGCCTACGATTTTGCAGCGGTATAAATTGTAACGATCCCGCCGGTCAAACGTTCAAAGCTGGCAGACACGTAACCGTTTTCCTGCATCAGTTCGCGCATTGCATTGCCACTCGGAAACTCTTCGATTGAATCGCCGAGATAGTCATAGGCACTTTTCTTTTGTGTTAGAAACGAGCCAAGCAATGGCAGACACCGATGCAAGTAAAAGCGGTAAGCAGCGCGCAGGACCGACGTTGTTGGCAGTGAGAATTCTAACACGAGCAGGTGACCCCTGGCGTTAAGCACGCGCCGCATTTCAGTCAGTGCGGCTGAGCAGTTTTCCAGATTGCGCAGGCCAAAGGCGATAGTCACACAGTCGAACGACGCATCGTCAAACGGGAGTTTCATCGCATCAGCAAGCACCACCCGCCGCACCCCTTTGCGCCGTGCAAGCTCAAGCATTTCCGGGAGAAAATCGACACCGGTCAGTTGAGCGTGCGGCAATTTTTTTTGTAGTGCTAGCGCTAGATCTCCGGTGCCGGTCGCAAGATCAGCGATCGTAGCCGGATGCCAGGCCTCGACGATCTGAGCTGCGCGCGCTCGCCAGTAGAAATCAATGCCGCAGCTAAGCAAGTGGTTCGCGAGATCGTAGCGCGTCGCAATCGCTCCGAACATTTCGCGAACGTGCGCTGGTTTGGTACTCATGTCAGAAATCTCTCTGAAACATCAGCGCATTTGTTAAGGCACTTCGTCTTATGACTCATGACATAGCTAACAAGCTAACGTTGAGGAACAAGGCTGGGAACTCACCACGAAATTACTAATTGCCATACTAAGCAACTACGGCTATCTAGCGGGATGGACATATCTGTTAAAGATCTACAAGAAGCGATTTCAATTCGCCAGCAAATCGATAATCTGCAACGACGCCTTTCCTCTCTTTTGCGAGGGGGACCTCAAACGCCAACGGCTCCCGCGGCTTCCACTGCGAGTGGGCGATTCTTCTCGCCTGCCACAAGAGCGAAGCTTTCAGCGGCGGCCCGAGCTCGTTGGGCAAAGAGGCGAGGCACTGCAACAGCAGCAGCAGCTCCTGCTAAAAGCAGAGGCCAGCTTACACCGGCTGGCCGAAGGAAGCTTTCCCAGCTAATGAAAGCGCGCTGGGCGGCAAGAAGGAAAGCGGGCGGAAAACAGAAAACTTCTACCCGGAAACAGGGTGCGCTAACACCTGCCGGGCGGAAGAGACTTTCCGAGCTAATGAAAGCTCGCTGGGCAGCCAGAAGGAAAGCCAGCTCGAAATAAGCAACTGCAGTCCCCACTAACATTGGGCCGTTGCGGTAGATCTGAGAGTCGACTGCACGACAAGAGTAACTGCTCGCGAGAGGACTCGAACCTCCACGGGTTGCCCCATACGGTCCTGAGCCGTACGCGTCTGCCAGTTCCGCCACGCGAGCAAGAAAGCGGGGGACTTACAATGCGAGTGTGCCAGCGTGGCTGCAAGCTGAATCGAAGCAATCCCGCGGGAATAACTCAGCTCGCCAATTTCTTGCGTGCGCGCACCTCTAACTGATGTGCTTTGCGCGCTTGCCCAAGGGAACGCAGGAGATCGGCATAATTGGAAACGACAATTTCGTAATCCTTCGAAGGCTTGTCCTCGACTTGTTCCCAGCTCTTGAGTGAGGATTGATAAAGTTCTGCCGCCTTCGCATAATCACCGCGAGAATGATAGACAACCGCCAGATTGCATTTGGACTGAGCGATATCGGCGGTCGGCCGAGGTTGTAAGTTCTCTCTGATCGCTAAGGCGCGAAGGTGCAGTTTCTCGGCTTCTGTGTATCGGCGTTCGTTAGTGTAAAATACCGCCAGATTGTTCAACACCGATGCCACATCAGC
The DNA here is from genome assembly GCA_036002955.1 of Candidatus Udaeobacter sp. GTDB lineage: Bacteria > Verrucomicrobiota > Verrucomicrobiia > Chthoniobacterales > UBA10450 > Udaeobacter. The sequence continues at coordinate 20,434 of DASYSX010000220.1, forward strand.
GTGGTCAGGTCCGAGTTGTTTCTCATAAATCTCCAAGGCGCGCAGGTAACACGGTTCGGCCGCCTTTTGGCGGCCGGATTTGCGGAGAATCAGTGCGACATTGTTTAGCATGGTTCCGATATCTGAATAGGGGACGTCTTCGACCTCGGTTCCAGCAGCTATTGCTTTTTGGTAAAAATCGATGGCTTCTTCGGATTGACCAAGGCTATCGAACAAGAGAGCCAATCGTCGTGCCGAGCGGTAGATGGCGCGGTGGTCTGGCGGGCTACCCTTTTCGAGAATCGCGTGCGCCTTCAGCAAATACGATTCCGCTCCAGCGTGATCTCCCTTTTGTTCGAGCAGTTGGCCTAGTTTCTCAAAGCTGGTGGCGAGTGCCGTCTGGTTCCCTTTGAATGCACGCCTGGCAACTTCAAGGGCTGTTTCGGCCACCCGAATCGCCTGGGGCAGGCGATTGGTAGCGCGCAGATTATCGAGCTTCTCATTGAGGATAACCCACAGCTTCTCTTCACCTCTCATCACCATCCCTCGCTTAGTTGCGTAACTAATCGGGTGGCGAGATCCTCGGTGGCAAGTGGCAAAGCTTGACGTTCGTCTGTTGTTACGTCGCTGGTGACAAAGAAACTGGTGCTACCGGTTACCTCGCCCGGGCCTGCGAGCGGTTTGCCGTCTCGTGCAGTTAGCGAATACTTTAAGGTTAGCGCGAGGTTAAATTCTGTTGTGGCCAGCACATTCCCGCGCACCGAGCGTGCCGGCAAGCGGTTGACGCGAGATATCTCTCCACTCAAGGTGGCGTCCGCTTTGTCGTCGCTTGTAATGACAAACGTACCATCCTGTTGGAATTGTTTAATCAGCGTATCGGTCACTAAGACTTCGATGCGCGGCACCAGCGTGTGATTCTTAAACGTGGGGACCGCGATGCTGTGAATATCGCGGAGATAATACGGCTTTACCGGCCCGACGTGATATCCAAGGCAACCGGAGATCGCAAGGCAAAGGATTGTCGCTAGTAAGGCTTTCAAGGCGCCGGTAAGGCGGACTCTTCGGGAGAGGACGATGCTGCGGGAGCGCCCGAAGGATCGGAGCTTGTGCCGGTGCCCGGCAGAGGCGGCAGAGGTTCAGGCGCAGTAGTGGTATCCGGCGCGAGCGAAGCCGGCGGCGGAAGCGAACTTTCGCCGTCCGATGCAGGCAGGGGCGCTTCGTTATTCGGTGCGCCCGGCTTGGCTGATCCACTTCCGGCAGTTCTAGCTCCGTGGGTTTCAGGTTTTTTCTTTGCGGTCTCGGAAACGGGTATGGCCGGCTGCAATGCAGCGTCGCCGTATTTAGCGCGTAGTTGGTCGATTCTTTTCTTAGCCTTGTTGCTCTCCTCTGATCCAGGCTGCTGCCGAATCACTTCGTTATAGTATATGACCGCGGCGCGATAATACTTTTGCTTGTCGTAGAATTTCGCGACTTTGAAAGAATTGTTTGTCTGCTTGTGCTCAAGGATGTCGAGATCTTTGCGAGCCTGTGCTGCTTTCTCGCTTTTGGGGTAATGGAAAAGAAAATCCTGAAAGGCCGTTTTCGCATTATTTGCTGCAGCGGCGTCATTTGTGCCTAGCTGCGAGGCCGTGAACCAAATGTAACCGATCTGATACTGGGCATCGACAGCGATGGGTTCGTTAGGAAACTTGTCAACGACGGCTTGATAAGCCTGGACTGCTGCATCATTCGCTCCCTGCTTTTCACGCGCCATGCCAATATTAAACTGCGCTCGGGCAGTGTATCTTCCATACGGCGCGGTGCGGACGACATTTGCGAAAATCGTTACCGCTCGATCCAGGGCAGACGCGATAGGAATGCCCAGCACCTTCAATTTTTTCCCATTAAGATAAATCTCGCCAACACGAAATTGTCCCTCGATCGCTTCGTCAAAATGTGTGTTGCTCGCGTATTTTTCAACTAACTGGAGATATGATTCGGCTGCTGGAGTGAATTGATGTGTCTGTTCCTGTAATTGAGCGGCCCGAAAAAGGGCGTTAGGAGCCAGCGCGTCTTTCGGGTGTCGTTTGACAAGAGTCTTATAAGCTTTGATCGCGCGCTTAAGATTGTTTTCCTTTTCGGCAGTCTGCGCCGTCTGATAGATCTCCGCCGCATTGCCGTTTATTTCTTCCTCGCCCGGTGGTACGTAATCCGTCTTGTTCGGTTTAAAAATGATCGAGGCTCCGCTCGGTTCGGGTACAAAAAACAGTACCGCTGTCAGGATTAAAATGACTCGAATAAGGAATTGCATTCGGGTGTCGCAGGGTAATTAACTTCCGTTGCCAGTCAAGTTTCAACAGACATCGGACCTGCGCAATATCAGGCCCCAAATCAGATCATATTCGTTAGGGCAGAAGCTTTTTCCAGGGGCAAAACCGATTACTGTTTGAATTCATTTGAATCTCACGGATCAACAGAAGATACGCATCGGCTCCTGCGCATGGAGCTTCGACAATTGGCGCGGTGTCTTTTATCCAGACGATTTGCCGGACTCGCACCGGCTCGAATTTTATGCAGGCTATTTTCCGGCTGTCGAAGTGGATTCTACATTTCACGCTGCCCCAACCGAAACAACGGTTCGTCGGTGGGCCGAAACGACTCCCGCCAGCTTTCGGTTTACCTGCAAGCTTCCCCGTCAAATCACCCACATTTGCCGTCTCCGAGATTGCGTCGCAGAGCTAAGTTCGTTCCTTCGCGCGATCGAGCTCCTCGGACCAAAGTTACACGTCATCCTCATTCAGCTCCCGCCTTCGCTGACACCGGCAGACGGAAAATACGCGCTGCGCAAGTTTCTCGCGCAATTGCCGCGGGATTTTCGCTTTGCCATTGAATTTCGCCATCCGGGTTGGCATCGGCCCCAGTTTATTCGGCTGGTGGAAAAGTACCGTGTCTGCTGGGTATGGGCCGATACCACTCCGCTCAACGAACGAAACCTTGCGCCCTTCGAATTTCTCCCATGCACCACTGATTTTATTTACCTGCGCTTGCTTGGGGATTACGTGACCAAATACGACGTCGATGGGGGCCACATCCATCGTTACGAAAAATTGATGTGGAAACGCGAAGCCGCATTGGAAAGCTGGTCGCTGAAAATTCAGCGCCATCTTGCAGACGTGCGAAGTGTCTGGGCATTTGCCGGCAATCACTTTGAAGGATTTGCACCACAGACATGTCAACGTCTCGCGGAACGGCTCGGCTTCGATTTGCCGCTGCCGTTGGAAATCGAACAGGCGTTTTCTGCGGACAGAGAATCGCAGCTCGATCTAAAGTTGTAGCGGCACCTGGACACCTTTGTGCTTTTCGAAAATGCAGACTCTGCGAATGCCGATTTCCGCCATCTTGTCCGTTAGCCTGGCAAAATTTTCCCCAAGTTGGACGTGTGAGTGCGCGTCGGAGGCGGTCGTAAAAGGAATCTCCTTCTTGATCGCCGATTCGATGATCGGATCGCTCGGATAAAGCTCGTTCACTGGTTTGCGCCAACCGGCGGTGGAAAGCTCAATCGCCAGATTGCGTGCGCGAATAAATTCAAGTGTGTCATCAACAAACGTGCCGATGTTTTCTGTCGGACGATGTCCATGGATTTTGATCAAATCCAAGTGGGCAAGAGCGTCGACCAACCCAGTCGCAATTACTTGGCGCACACGGCGAAAGTAATCGGCATACATCTCGTCGATGTTCCTATGCTCGAATTGGCCGGCGCCATCCGGTACACTGTCGAACATCTGATCGGCGCGCTCCAGAAAATGCACCGAGCCGAGAACGAAATCCAGTTTGTCCCAATTTTTTTCGATCCATTTGTGCCCGGCCGGTGAATGGACAGGATCGTTATCCAGCTCGATCCCGGCGCGGATCCGTAAATCGGGATTTCGTTCTCGCAACCGATTGAGTTCATCAAACTCGATTCCGAGGTGGTAACGATCATGATCGGTAAAAGCAATATCTCTCAACCCTAAGCTCCGCGCCGAATTCGCCCAGGGCTGGAGCAATTCCTGCGTGTATCGCTGCACACGATGTCCCTGCGGGTGCATGTGGTAGTCGGAGAAGAGGAGTAATGGAGTATTGGAGTGCTGGAGTGTTGGAAGCGCTTCAGAATCCATTAGTCCACTACTCCGTCGCTTCGTCAGGGCACTGCCAGGAATTTTTGCCGAATCCGCAACTCTAGAAATTGAGGAAAGAAAACTTCGGCCACAAAAACCTTATTGGGCGTAAGTTCGCGGGTCGAGATGGTTTCGTTGTACTCGATCCTTTCGGACGGGTTAATCAAGATCGTTCCAGTTTTTTCTGTGATGGCGTGGTTCTCAGACCATTTTGTCAGGACTTCGCCGGCAGAATTCGTGAGATAGATTTCAATGCGCTGAGTTGTGGGAAAATCGAGTGCGACGGGGCGTTTCGATAGATTTGCCAGTGTTACTTTCACACTCAGCTGGCGAACTTCTGATAACTTCACCGTTTGGGGAGAGATTTGCAGATCGAGGGCGAGCCCGCGCAGCCGTGGATCTTTGTATTGCGGAACGACATTGGGAGAAAACGGATGAAGAATCCGGCTCAACCAGCCCCGTTTTCGCGGTGGCGTAGGCGTGGGCGTAACATCCTGAGCGACCACCGCCCCGGTCACAAAAACTATCAGAACGAGCAAAACAAGGCGTCGCTTCATGAGGCCCTAAGCAGCCTGGAAATGTTTTCTAGGTTGCAAAATTGGTGTCAAACCATTTATGAACTCGCGAATGTCTCCGCAGTCGATCGGCATGAGAACTCTTTGTGTATTCGTATTTTGCCTGACTTTTGCGCTGATTGATGCAGTAGCGAAGGAACGACACTGCACTTTTCGCGTCCATGCGCAAGCAAACCGTCAAGATACTGATGTGTTCTCAATACCCGCTGGAGCGACCTCTTCGGGGAAAGATGTCGCCATTGAAAAACTGCCCTGGATTACGGAGCACGATGTCATGGCCTTTTCTCCGTACCCAGCCAAGGACGGAACTTTTGGCGCATTGTTTCAGCTCGACGATCACGGGCGCGTCGTACTCGATACCTTGAGCGTCGAGCACCGGGGCGGCTTTCTGTTTGTATTGATCAACGGCAGAATGATCACCGAATTACAAATCGACAAGCGAGTATCGGACGGAAAGATTTACGTTCCGGCAGGACTCACTGCCGCGGATGTTGAGCTAATGAAGAAACAGTGGCGCATGCCCGGGCAACCAAAGCGCTAAGGTTCATCCTCCATGCGACTATTGTTTCCCGGAGTTGTTGTCGCTCTCCTGTTCTCTGCTGCGATAACAATTGAAGCGGCACAAAATCAGGTTCTCGACCTTGTTCTGCCCACGGACAATGATGCTTTGTTTTCAGGAGACGGCCCCGCTTTTTACCAGTTTGTCGATCGAGACTATGACGGGGTGAAAGCGGCACCATGGGAAGGCGGGCAATATGGTTTTGTCCGTGATGCTAAAAGCACTGGTGGAGGCCTCGTTTATACGCGGTTCCATGAAGGCATCGATATCCGGTCCGTGCACCGGGATGCAAATGGCGAGCCGCAGGACGAAGTGCGCGCGATTGCAGATGGCGAGGTTGTGCACGTCAGCTCCGTCGCTGGCTACTCAAACTATGGTAAATACATCGTAATCGAGCATCGGTGGGGCGGCTCGAGTTACTATAGCCTGTACGCTCATCTCAGCTCGATCGCAGTGCAGCCCGGCCAGACGGTGAGGCGCGGTCAACCTATCGCAGTGATGGGTTACACCGGAACCGGCATAAACCGCGAACGCGCCCATCTCCATCTGGAATTGTGCCTGATGTTCAGTCGCCAATTCGAAAGCTGGTACAACACATTTTTTAGGAATGATGCCAATCGTCATGGCCGCTACAACGGGATGAACCTTGCCGGTATCGACGTGGCGCGCCTCTATTTGGCTCTTCGAAAGAATCCGGCACTTACGATTTCGGAATTTCTCTCCGGTGAAGAAACGTTCTATAAGATCACGTTACCGAAGGTGCAGCACTTCGATTTGCCAACACTGTACCCTTGGATGCTTGCAGCAGGCAAGCGAAGTGGATCGTCCTGGCAAGTCTCGTTCGCGAGTTCCGGCGTTCCCTTGAGAATTGAATCATCCGACAAACGCGTAGTGCAGCCCGAGGTAAGCTACGTTAAAAATAACACAGCGGAATGTTCCTATCTGACTCGCGATATAGTCGGTGGTCGCGGAGCAAACGCCCATCTCACGAATTATGGCGCGGAGTTGATGCGCCTACTGATCTGGCCGAATTAATCAGTGCCCAAAGTTTCAGCACGATGTCGGTGTGCCTTGCGCGACCGCGACGCCATGCGGGATAGCCCCTTGCACAAAGCTGAGACATTCCACAGCGCCACTCGGCTTTCCTGGCAGCGCGATCACAAGAGCCTGATCGACGACTGCGGCGAGGTTGCGTGAGAGAATCGCGTTGGGCGTAATCTTCATCGATTCGGCGCGCATGACTTCTCCGAACCCGGGCAATTCTACTCGCATCATTGACCGAATCGCTTCCGGCGTAACATCACGCGGGCTGATACCAGTGCCGCCCGTGGTCAGAATTAACCCGCAACCTTGGCTGGCAAAGGATCGAATTGTCTCCTGAATCCGTGCGATCTCGTCTGGCACAATTGCTTCGGCTAAAACGGGCCAGCCGATCTTTTGCGCGACTTGCTTCAAGGCCGGGCCGCCCAAGTCGTCGTACTCACCCGCACTGGAGCGATCAGAAATCGTAATGATACCAACTTGTATTTGCATGCCTGTAGCGGCGTCGCTATACGCGGCGCGTTCTTTTGCTGTGGCGGCCATAGGCAGCCGCCAAAGTGCTTTTCGTTTTCTCAAGCAATTGCACGTCCGAAACGATCATATTTTTATCCACTGCCTTGCACATATCGTAAATCGTCAGCAATGCTACGGTGACGCCGACCAGCGCTTCCATCTCTACTCCCGTTTGCGCAATTGTCTGCGCGGTGCATTTAACGTCCGCACCATCCTTCGAAGCGACGATGTGTATACTTACCTCACCGAGCGGCAGAGTATGGCAAAGAGGAATGAGTTGTGCAGTCTGCTTCGCGGCCTGGATTCCGGCAATGCGCGCGGTGGCAAAGACATTGCCTTTAGCGATTTGATCTCCTGCGATCAGATCGAGCGTTTCTCGCTGGAGCCTAATACTTCCGCATGCAACAGCTCTTCGTTTGCTGAGCGGCTTCGCTGAAACATCAACCATTTGCGCGCGACCATCGGGAGAGATATGACTCAATCGTTTCATTTCATTGCCTGTCATTCCGAACGTAGCGAAGCGAAGTCGAGGAATCCCGCGGCGTCACAGAGGTAACGCAACGGGGTGTCTCGACTTCGCTCGACGTGACCCGGCTTTTCACCCCCCAATCGCAACCATTTTGCGATTGGGCTGATAATTATTTCTGAAATCGTGTTCCTGCGGCTTCCGTTCGACCACATTGAGAAAAAACTGCTTGAGCTGTTCATCGCTCGCGCCCGCGCGCAGCGGCTCCATGACGTCAAACTCCAGATAGCTGCCTAAACACGGGCGCAACTTCCCATCGCACGTGAGACGCAGCTTGTTGCAGCTCTCGCAGAAATGCATCTTCGTCATCGCACCGATAAAACCTATGCGTTGGGCGCGTCCCGGAATCTGATAGTAACTGGCTGGACCATTTGTGCGAAACTCCGTCTCCGGAATGAGACTCCCGTAAGCCGATTCGACTAGCCGTTTCGTTTCAGCTACCGAGATAAAATTACTCTCGCTTAGAACTTCTGTGGTGCTCACCGGCATCAATTCAATAAAGCGAAGCAGAAGGTTTCGCGCTGCAGCGAATTCGATGAGCGGCAGCACTTGATCTTCATTGCGGCCCCGCATAAGGACTGCATTGAGCTTGATCTGCTCGAACCCTGCTGCGATCGCGGCGTCAATCCCATCTAGCACCTGTGCATGGAAATCTCGACCGGTGATCTGCGAATAAACT
>DASYSX010000221.1:0-20928 GCA_036002955.1 Candidatus Udaeobacter sp.
CGCGCACTGACGGAATGCGTACCGTCGCTTGGGAGCTGCCACGAATCTGTGAGGTCCATTCCTGGCCGTGCGCCACTTGTATCCACCAAAGTCGAACAGCGAGTGACCCGACACCCAGCAGCATGAAAAGACCGAGAAATTGAATCCGAAGACGCGAATTCAGGCGTCGCTTGCTCATTCTACCTGTCCCCTTTCAGGACCGTATGAGTACGCAGTGATCTGCCCGAGCCACTGTAGTCCCCAGAAAAAGATGGGGGCAATTGCCATAGCAATAAGGCCCGGTCCGCCGATCTGCCACCAGATTTCACGCGTAAACACAAGCGAGCCGCGGCGAAACGTAATCATGAGGAATTGCGCCAGAACTATTACTGAGGTGAAAACGCCGCTCAGGATACAATGTACTTCCCAACGACCACGGGCAAAAAGTGGTCGCAAACCGTGCATTATTCCTGCCAGCACACCGTAGAGCAGTATCGATGATCCGGCTGCGATTTCAACCTTGCCGCCGATGACCTGAACGGTAAGTGCATCCAGTAAAACTCCGGCGAAGAACGCCAACGCCAACATCAGGGGAAAAGGCAATGCCATTGCACCGTAGAAAACAATCACAGGCACTATGTAGATGTGCGCGTTGTAAAGCCATGGGAGTGCCGGGATTAAAAGTTCGGCGATCTGCGCCACCAGCACTAACCCCAAGAGAACAAGGAAAAAAATCATCTTCGACCCGTTACCACAAAAACGTCCTCCAGATGAGAAAGTTCCACGGCAGGTGTTAGCTGCGCCTGACCGTCTAGTTCGCGCACACGAAAACTTTTCACAGCGCCAATGAACAATCCCGAAGGAAAGACACCGCCGACTCCCGAAGTATAAACTTTCTGACCGGGCTTCAAATCAGCTTGCTTTGACAAAAAATTCAGATCCAGAAACGGCGTGAGTGCGCCGGTCACGCGCTCGCCGGAAACGATCCCCTGTTCGCGGCTGCCTTCCACTGAGGCCGCGATCCGGCAGTTTTCATCAGAAACCAACAGAACAATCGAAATCGTGTCGCTTACGGTGGTCGTTTTTCCGACCAAGCCAACGTCGGTTACCACCGGCATATCTGTGTCGATCGCATCTCTTTTGCCGCGATTTATGGTGAGCGTTCGCCACCAACTGGACGAATCGCGGGCGATCACTTCAGCTGCGACTAATTTAAATACCGAACGCTCACGATAATTGAGGGCGTGGCGCAGGCGATTCACCTCGCGCTCAACATCGCGCAAGCCTTGGTTGGTTGCGCGCAGTTCTCTATTTTCGACGTTTAAGGCAGCGTTCTCGTGCTCCAATTCGTCGAGCGACTTTAATCCTGACCGCACAGAGGTAATCTGCTTTTTGATTCCAGAACCACCGGTCAAAAACGGCGCCAACAGCCGATAGACACCAGCCTTGAATTTCTGCGTCGTATCCGGGCCGAAGCTCAGAAAATACCCGAGAACGGCGCCGAAAATCAGCAGCGCGATGATGTTTGTGCGGCTCATTGGAATTGGCGATTGCCGACTGCCGGTTGCCAACTGGCTACTCGACAACTCACCGGCGGACGCCTAACGAGCTTTCCGGTTTCCGCTTTCCGGTGTCCAGCGTTATTGGCGCCACTGGCGATCGGCTGAGGCCACTTGACGCAAAAATTTAAGTTCATTGAGGCATTTGCCTGTCCCCTCCGCCACTGCGCTGAGCGGATCTTCCGCTACATGGACAGGCAACCCGGTTTCCTCACTCAAAAGCTTGTCAAATCCGCGCAGCAACGCGCCGCCGCCGGCCAGCACGAGCCCGCGATCAACCAAGTCTGCCGAAAGCTCGGGCGGACAACGTTCCAAGGTGATGCGCACTGAATCGACAATTGTCGAGATCGGTTCGAGCAAAGCTTCGCGCACCTCCTGAGACGTGATCATCAATGTCTTCGGCAGACCAGCGACCAGATCGCGCCCTTTAACTTCGACGCTTGTTTCCTTTTCACTCGGATAGGCTGAGCCGATTTTAATTTTGATTTCTTCAGCGGTGCGTTCACCAACCATCAAATTATAGGCGCGCTTCATGTATTGCACGATCGCCTCGTCCAACTCGTCGCCGGCAACGCGTACGCTCCGACTAAACACAATTCCCGAAAGCGAAATGATAGCGACTTCTGTCGTTCCGCCGCCAATATCGATGATCATGTTACCTGCAGGATCCTGCACCGGTAGTCCGACGCCGATTGCCGCCGCCATTGGTTCCTCGATCAAATACACTTCACGCGCGCCTGCGTGCGTAGCTGATTCACGCACTGCGCGCTTTTCCACTTCCGTAATTCCTGATGGGACCGCAATAACAACACGCGGTTTCACCCGCACCTTGCGATTGTGAACCTTGGTGATGAAATGCCGCAACATCGCCTCGGTAACTTCGAAGTCGGCGATCACGCCGTCCTTGAGCGGACGCACCGCAACAATATTCGCCGGTGTGCGCCCCAACATACGCTTGGCTTCGTCCCCCACAGCCAGTACGCGGTTGGTGCCGGCCTGCACGGCTACCACTGATGGCTCACGTAAAACGATCCCCTGATCTTTTACGTAAACAAGAGTGTTCGCCGTGCCCAGATCGATCCCAATGTCGCTGGATAGCCAGCCGAAAAATCCGTTGAACATGAATTATTTGTTAGCAGCACTGTCCAGCTCGAAGCAAACGCGTTCACGCGGCGCGATTCGGCCGGCTGAGACGCGGTAACATGAGAAGGGGCAGCCCGCCGTCAAGCGTATTTATCTTGGAGCGATGGAACTATTGGCGCTGACGAGCTTGCCATCAGTGCATTACTCCTTTAGTCCATCACTCAATGGAAAAAGTGATCATCGCACCATCAATTCTTGCGGCAGATTTCTCGCGGCTCGCTGAGGAAATTCATCGCGTCGAGGCAGCGGGCGCCGATTGGATTCATTGCGACATCATGGACGGCCATTTCGTCGATAACATTTCGTTCGGACCGGACGTTGTGCAGCTCGTACGCAAAGAAACAAGCCTTCCGCTCGATGTACATTTAATGATCGAGCATGCCGATCACTACGTGCCGCGATTTGTCAAAGCTGGCGCAAATTCAATCACCGTGCACGTGGAACCAGAAGCCAAACACGACGTCGGGAAAACCTTGCACCAGATTCGACACGTTGGTTGCCGAGCCGGCCTCACCTTAAATCCGGAGACTCGATTGGAAATGATTGAACCGTACCTCGGGAAGTTCGATATGCTGCTCGTCATGACTGTTCATCCGGGTTTTGGCGGACAAGCATTCCGCGATGATCAGATGCAAAAGGTCAGGCGCGCAGCGATATGGAATCATTCGGGCGAGCACAAGTTCGACATCGAGGTGGATGGCGGTATTAATCCAAAGACCGCCCAAATTTCAGTCGAAAACGGCGCGAACGTGCTTGTCGCCGGCACGTCGATTTTTCGTTCCGAGAATTACGCCAGGGCAATTCGTGAATTGCGCGGTGAATGATAGAACGGAGAAACCCAGGCGCTTAGCGCGTTTAGGCTGCCGCTCCAGTAGCCACGACTGGCTCCGCTTCTGCAGCGGTTTCAGCCATTACTTCGTCAGTCTGTGTAACGCGAACAACTTCTTCGATAGTTGTTTTGCCCTGGGACACGCGTCGCCAGCCATCCTGCCGCAATGTCTCCATGCCTTCGGCAATAGCACATTGCTTCAACTCACTGCCGTCACGCCTCCGCATGATCAGCTTTCGCAGCGGCTCCGTGATAACGCAGACTTCATAAATCGCTGCGCGACCCTGGTAGCCGGTATGGCGACATTGATCGCAACCGGCCCCGCGCTGGAAGCGAGTGCCGAGTTCCTTCAGAGGGAAACTGATCTCGGCGAGGTAATCGCGCGGATAATCAACTTCTTCGGCGCAATCAGGGCAAATCGTGCGCACGAGCCGCTGGGCGATAAACGACTTCACTACGGAGGCGAGCAGAAATGGTTCCACGTCCATGTCGAGCAAACGCGTAATGCCACCTACGGCATCGTTCGTATGCAGTGTGCTGAAAACAAGGTGACCCGTCATCGCGGCACGAATCGCAATGTCCGCAGTCTCCACGTCTCGAATTTCGCCGACCATGACCACATTCGGGTCTTGTCGCAAAATGTGTCGCAGGCCTTTGGCGAAAGTCAGATCAATCTCTGGTTTCACGTCGATTTGCGAGACACCAGGGATTCGATATTCCACCGGTTCTTCAATCGTAATGATGCGGCGTTGCACGGAATTGATGCTGCTGAGAAAACAATACAGCGAGGTTGATTTCCCACAGCCGGTAGGACCCGTCAGCAGGATAATTCCGTTCGGTTGGGTGAGGAGGTTCCGAATGATCTCTTCCTGCCTATCGCCCAAATCGAGTCGCTCGAAATTGAAGTGCTGTTCGCCGCGGTTTAGCAAACGCAAGCTGATTGACTCGCCGTTGACAGTTGGAATGGTCGACACGCGCACGTCTATCTCCACATTGCTCGCGTGCAAATTCATCCGCCCGTCCTGTGGAAGCCGTCGCTCGGCGATGTCCATATGTGACATCACTTTCAAACGCGAGATGATCGCCGACTGCAAGACGCGCAACTGCGGTGGCACAGCGACTTCGTGTAAAATGCCATCGATCCGATATCGAATGCGCAGATCGTTTTCCAGCGGTTCAACGTGAATATCAGTCGCGCGCTCCGCAATAGCTTCGCGAATGATCTGATTAACAAATTTGACCACTGACGCTTCAGGATCGTCGGCATTCAACTCAATCGCCGTCTCGGTATCCTCCAGCACGTCCATGGAACCCCTGTTCTTCAGAATCTCGTCGAACGTCTCCGCGCCAACGCCATAAAGAGTTTTCATGGCGCGCAGAAGCTGCGCGCGTGGGACGAGCACCCACTCGGGGGGTTTTTTCAGCAGTTGCCCAGCAAGCTGGCGCCCGATCGAATTGAAAAGATCATAAGTCGCGAGCACCACCGAATTTTCCTTCGACTCGATCGGCAGGATCTGATGTTGAAAAACGAAACGGCTCGGCAAAATCGATAAGGTCGTGCGATCGATTTTTTTTGCGTCGATTGAGACGATCGGCACCCGGAAGAACTTCCCGATTGCGCTGAGGAACCGTTGTTCGTCTACCTTGCCCGAATCGAGCACCTGACTTACCCACGAACCTCCGTTGAGATTAGTGGCTAATCCGGCCGCCTCTTCAGTCGAAGCCACACCGCTTTCGAGCAGCAAATTAATAAGCGACTGACTGGGAGCTGCGTTCATTCCGCCAGGCTTACGGCATGTGTAACGCCCGGCGCACGGGGGTATCAAGATTGCCGGTCACACGCATCGAATAATTCTTCTGCAGCCGTGCAATGGCATAGCTCACTTCTGGTGTGAATACGCCGTCGACGGGTCCGCAATAATACCCCAGTCGATGCAACGCGGTTTGCAGCGACCCAACGTACGCCGGATCCAACAGGAGTTGTTGACGCGCCTTGAAATAGTACTCCCACCGCCAGGCATATCTTGGGGCAAAATCTGTAGCTTTCACGTGAGGCGTCTGATGCACGAGCCCCCATTCGTCTCGTTGCGCCAAAGGATCTGTCGATCGGAAGATACCGTAATCCACTATGTCAAACTCGTCGGCTTGTGCAACGACTGCGCCCAGACCGATGATCAACGCGAGTGTCATTCGTTTCATAATTCCAAAAATTAATGCAGATCCTTATCTCCCGGAAGATCCGGCGGCGGTAAGTTTATCTCTTTGCCCGTCTCCACTTTGGGGCAGTCTGGACACTCAGCCTGGTCTAGTTCCGGACCAAAATGTGTATGAGTGTTCTCCCATTTCTGCCGCAGTCGATAAAGATCCAGCTTCGTCAAAGTCACCTCTGGACACATGAGAATGATTAATTCGCGACGCTGCTTGCCACTTGCTGTGGAGCGAAACGCCGCGCCAAGGAGAGGAATGCGCGAGAGATAAGGAAAGCCTTGATAGTTCTTCTGCTTTTGGTCTTCAATTAATCCACCGAGGATAATCGTGGATCCGTTTCCCGCCGAAACATTCGTGCGTATGTAACGCGTGTCGATCGTCGGGACCGAGTTGCCGCTGATGTTCACATTGCCGCCTGGAACAATGCTGTCGATCTTTTGCAAAATATCGAGCGACACCTCCTTCTCGGAGTTAATGAGCGGGACGACCTCAAGCTGCAACACTACCTTCTTGTACTCGATGCTCGATGATACTGAGGCCACATTTTGGTTCCCAATCAGACCATTATTAACGTTGCTTAGGGTGTTTACCGGAACCGGAACCTCCTGCCCGGAAGCGATAATCGCTTTCTTGTTGTTGCTCGTGAAAACCGTTGGCCGGGAAATAACTCTGAATCGATTCGTGGACTCCAGGAGATGCACTATCGCCGCGAACGCGTTGCCAGCTGCCAGGTAAAGATTAGTTCCGCCGCCTACGTTTTGAATGATTTGGCTGAAGTTAATCAGATTGGCTGGATCGAGAATATTGCCGACAACCGGTGCGGCACTGCTGTTGGGAGCTACGGAGGAACCAGCGATAGGAATCCCCGGATCATTGGTCGAAAACACACCGTTATTGCGCGAGGTGCCCACGAACCTTTTGTTGTACTTTGCAAACCAATCGACCCCGAATTCCTCGTTATTGCTGAGGGTCAATTGTCCAATCACCGTGCTCAACGAAACCTGCGGGGCTTTGACGTCCATTTCGTCGAGGATCTTTTCGACCTTCGTAACCACTTCGCGATTGGCAAGGACAATGATTGAGTTGGCCCGTTGATCCGCGATCAGCTTGGAATTGCCGATGGTGACTGCCTTGGGCACGGTGTCTACAGGCTGAGTGGAAAGCTCCTCGGAAATATTAAGAGAGCTGCCTGTGCCACTCTGGCTACCGCTGTAGTTGTTCGTCAACGGCGAATTACCCGCCCCCCCCCGCTGTTGCGATTGACCGGCGGGCGACGGGCCAACGCCCGGAAGTCCGCCCTGTCCTCCAGCGCCCGCGCCTTGTTCTGTTCCCGGCTCCGTTAACGCTTGGACGAGAACCGGCAAAATGTCGCCGGCCGAAACGTATTTCAGATAGCGAGTGACCGGCTTCGCAAATTCAACGTTGGCGTCAAATTCGTGGATCAATTGCCGGATAAACGGCATGTTGATCGGCCGCGTCACGATATGGATGCGGTTTGTGCGGACATCGGGAGTAATCTTAATTTTCCCAACGATGACTGCTTCTTCGGAAAGAATACCGCCGCCGCCCGAGTCACCCACAGGCATGGGCTGTGGCACACCTCCCGGCACCTTTACGCCCCGAACACCTGGTTGACCACTGGGTTGGCCTCCTTTTTCGAAAATGTCGTTAAGCATGTCGACGACTTTGCTGGCATCCGCGCGTTCCAGCTTAATGAACTCACTCACCACCTCCGCCGGCGCCACGTCTACCTGTTCAATCACCCCAGCAAGTTGCCGAATAATGTCAGCGTTCTGTGTCACAAGCAGACTGGAAGACTTTGGGAGCGCTAAAATGTTGATCGTGCCGGAGCTTCCCTGAAAATATGCCATTAAAACCTGTTGGAGCTCCTGCGGGTCTGCGTACTGCAGCCGGAATAAAAAGCTAACTACAGGATTTCCCGCCGGAATATCGGCCAAGTCGGAGATGATCGGAACAGGCGCCTTGCGCGGATTCTGGCCGGCGCCGACAACATCAACAATGTCGCGACCCGCTGGAACGAGTGAAATCCCGTTGAGCGCCATGCTCATCTCAATGATTTTGATCGCCTCTTCGCGCGACACATCTTTGGCAATGAAGATGTTGACCTTGCCCTGCACGAAATTATCCATCACCAGCTTCTTGCCGGTGAGTTGCTCGTAGAGATGTAGTACGTCGACGACATCGCTGTTAGGGAACTGCAGTCGTACGGTAGCCGGCGCATTCGGCGGAGCAGCAGGCGCATCCTCTTGTGCTGGCGGACTGACTTGCTTAACTGCTGGCACCGCAGGACGCTGGGAGTCCCTTTGGGCGGGAGCTGCGGTCGCGCTGGCAAGCCCGACTGTGACGATGCAGAAAAGCCGATGCAAGGCCCTCTTTTGCTGGATGCCCGACGCTAGTAGATATATGAGACCCGTCAACGTATTTCCCTCTGTGGAACGGTGTTCAATTGTAACCCTGGACGCGGCAGGGAGTGCTAGCTTATAAGAGATCGGTGTTATTGCAAACGAGACTCACGCTTCGCGTCACCTGCTACAGCCTCATCGCCACGCTGGTTTGTGCTGCGCCGGAACAAGCTTCGAGTTCAGTCGCTGAAATTAGGTCCGTCCTCACTGCCCAGCAGGATGCTTGGAACCGCGGCGACATTGACGCATTCATGAATGGCTACGCCCGGTCGGCAACGACGGTCTTTGTCTCACAAGACGAAGTCAGCCGCGGTTGGGAAACCGTCCGTGACCGGTACCGGGTGAAATATTCGGATCGAACGAAGATGGGAATACTTACTTTCTCTGAGATTGAAGTCACTATGATTTCGCCTGACGCAGCAGTCGTGCTCGGTCGCTGGCGGCTAAAACGCACGAGCGACGAGCCGCACGGGCGATTCACTCTCATCTTTAAACGCCTGTCAGAAGGCTGGCGCATTGTTCACGATCATACGTCCGCCGCTCCGTCGCAGTAAGTTAGGCGGGTTAGACTCGTCGAGCCGAAATTCCTGTCCGCCGACTGGCGTCCGCGTGACTAACCTGGCAACATGCCTGACTTACGCGCGCAATCGCGCGAGAAGCTTCTCGTGAATATTATCGAAGCCACCGTTGCTGAAAACTACGACCACGTCTTTTGGCCGCAGCATCGGAATGATTCGCTCCACAATTGCGTTCGCATTCTGCTCGTAGAACGCCGGGCGGCCGGCCTCAGCGATCGCGGCAACGACTCGCTCCGGTTTTAAGCGCTGGTCTTCAGGGATCTGTTCGATCCGCGCGACCTGCGAGATAAATACACCGTCGGCCATTTTGAGCGCTTCGGGGAGTTGCTGCTGAAACACCGCACGCCGAGTCGTGTTCGAGCGAGGCTCGAATAGAGCCCACAGCCGCTGCCCGCGAAACCGATGGCGGAGCGCCTGCAATGTTTGAGAGATTGCAGTGGGATGATGCCCAAAATCGTCGATTATTTTAACGCCGCCAGCTTCGCCGCGAAGCTCCTGCCGCCGTGCAATGCCCAGGAAACTGGTGAATGCGCTGGCGATTTCTTCTGTCGGCACATCATAAAAGCGCGCAGCGGTTGCTGCCATCGCGGCGTTATGAACATTGAATTCGCCAATAAGCGGAATTTCGAAGACGTCGTCACCGAGTTTAAATCGAGAAACACCGGCCGAGTAAGAAACATCTCGAATTCGTTGCGCGCAGTTTTTCGAGAAACCGACCTCGACCATCTGCGCCAGGCAATCTTTAGCGACCTCAACGGCGTTCGGATCGTCGCCATTCACGACGATCATGCCGTTTTGAGGAACGATATTCAGCAAGCGCCGAAAGCTGAGCTTGATCTCATCGAGATTATTGAAGATGTCCGCGTGATCGAACTCGACGTTGTTCACAATGACGAGCTCCGGCAGGTAATGAACGAACTTTGAGCGCTTGTCGAAAAATGCAGTGTCGTACTCGTCACCCTCAAGCACGAAATATCTTGAATCGTTGAGGCGGGCGCCTTCTCCAAAATTTTTCGGAATGCCGCCGATGAGAAATCCCGGTTTGCGTCCAGCTTTTTCCATTATCCAAGCAAGCAACGCCGTCGTCGTTGTTTTACCATGGGTTCCGGTGACGACCAGATTATGGCGGCCGCGCAGGAAGAAATTCCTGAGCACCTCTGGCAACGACAGATACAGGAGTTTTCGATTTAGCACCGCCTCCACTTCCGGGTTGCCACGCGTCATCGCGTTGCCAATCACCACCACGTCCGCATCCATCGGGGTGTTCTCCGCGCGATAACCTTCCATGAGCGCGATTCCCTTGGTCTCGAGGAAACTAGACATCGGTGGGTAAACATTTGCGTCCGACCCGGTGACCTTAAAGCCGCGCTCGTGCAACGCGACGGCGACTGCGCCCATCGCTGTCCCGCAAATTCCGAGGAAATGAAAACTGTTGGGCGCTTCTTTCACGCGGGTTTTCTACGCCGCGTTAGCGAGTTTGGCTAGCCGCATCTGTCTTCCTGAGCGCAGCGAACTGAAGTCGACGGAATCCCGTTGATGTCACTCTCCGTTTTCGCCGCGGAATCCCTCGACTTTGGCTCGGGATAACGATCGCAGCGCAACCATCATTTCTTTTTGAAGACTTCGATCGCTTCCCACGCGTCGTCGGGCGGAACTTGTTCGTATTCCAGCGCGCGTTGCAGATACATCTTGGCCAGCAGATCGTCTGGATAGAATTCCAGGAAACGTGAAAATAGGATTTTCGCGTCGGTAAAATCGCGTGCACGAAATTTCTCCAACGATTCCTCATACGTTTCCAGCCATTTCAAAAACTCCGGATCCGTCTCTTCGCCACGGGCAGCGACGAAAGTAAAAACGTCTACCGGTTTCGTTTTGCCCTTCACTTGCACGCGAGCCACCGAGCGTAAATAAACTTCGTCACGCACGAGTTCGGCAACCGATGCTCCAACCAGCATGTCTACGCCATAGGTTCGCGTGAGGGCTTCGAGCCTTGATGCCAGATTCACGGCATCGCCTATCACGGTGGGATCCATTCGCTCCTGCGAACCAATGTTGCCAACGATCACTTCACCGTGGTTGACGCCAATGCCCATGCCCAATCCCATTCGGCCCTGTTCGCGCCAGCTGTGATTGAGTTGACTCAACTGCCGGCGCATTCCCAACGCCGCGCGCGCGCAGCATTTCGCGTCTTGCGCAGTGCCGAGACTGCGCACGTTGCCCCACACGGCCATAATCGCGTCGCCGATAAATTTGTCGAGGGTGCCGCCGTTACTGAAAATTTCAGAGGTCATCCCTGAGAGATACTCATTGAGCTGAGCGACCAACGCTTCGGGATCGGCTTTCTCCGCCAGCGTGGTAAAACCAATCAAATCCGAGAACAGGATCGTTACCGGCACGCGCACACCACGAAGCGAGCTGTAGTAGCTGTCCGGATTTTCCAGGATTTCCGCGACGAGATTTTTCGATACGTAGCGTTCGAGCGTGCGCCGGGTGCGCAATTTCTCCAGCCGCTCGAGGAAGTATTCGAATCCGAGGGAAAACGATCCGCTGAGGACCAGCGCCAACAACACCGGAACAGTAAGCAGCAGCAGCCCTGTTTTGTCGTAGAACAATCGCGCCGTTCCAAGATATGTCCCCGTAAGTACAACAAGTGCCCCGACGCAAAGCAACGGGCGGCGCAAGAAGGCAACAAGCAACCATGCGACAAGCCCTGCTGCACCCACCAGTGCTAAGGCGACCTTCGGCGGCGTAGGCTGCAAATATTCGTGGCCGAGCGCGGCAGCCATTGCCTGCAAATGAAGTCCAGGCCCCAAAGTGGCGGGGCTCATCGGTGTATCGACCACGTCGTGCAATATCTGTGCCGACGCCCCAACCATCACGATCTTGTCTTTGAAAAACGCCCCATCAGCGTAATTCGCATGCCACAATTTTGGATCGAATACTTCGTAGAGCGGACGCGGTTCGTATGCGTCAGGCCCACTAAAGCGAATCATATGGCCATCAAAATCCTGCGGGACGTCACCCGCATGGCCGATTTTCGTTAGAGCCCGTCCGGAAAGAGATTCGTAACTCTCCTGGCTCGGATGCGGCGGCAACCCGGCCAGTTGCCGATTAGTCACATGATAAAGTACACTGCGGACTTTTCCGTCGATCGGATCCGCCCAGAAATTCACAAACCCCACGCGATCATCCTGGAGTTGCGGCGGCGGAATTAACGCATCGTTCGGCGTAACTTCCTGCGCAGCCTTTCCCATATCGAAATTGGCGGCGAGTACTACTTTGTCGCGATAACGATCGAGCGCGGCATGAAACGCGGCATCGCCATCTTTCGGCTGGTCAAACATCACGTCGAACATGACCAGGCGCGCACCCGCGCTAAACAGACGATCGAGCAGGAGAGCCCAGATTTCTCGCGACCACGGGAATGGACGCTCTGTCATCACCTGAAACGCGCGATTATTCGCGATTTCGTCGGGCGCCAATGGCGGCAGTTCCAATGTGCTTTGGTCTAGCCCTAGAAAAACAAAATCGTTACGCGTTGCAGTTTTTCGGCCCTCTTTTCGAAGCAAGTCCTCGAAACTCTGTTCGCCTCTCCACGGCGCCGAAAGAAATGGTGTCGTCGGCAGGAAATGCCCGAGAAAAATCAGACCCGTCCAAAAAACGCAGATCGACGCCAGGATCCAAAGCCGATAACGACCAAGCCAATTCACGCGCGCATTATACCTCTATTGCGGGATTTTAAAATTCATTCCAGCGGGATAGGCACCCGCATTGATCATTAGTTCGTTCAACACTTTGGAATCTTAAAACCTTAAAGCGATGCAGCTCGAAGTTAGTTAATTCTGCTTGACTGGGAAATTCCAAAGCCTCACAAAAACACAAGCTTGATTGGCTCGCAAAATTCATCGAAACCTCGCTTGGGACGATCTCTGTTCGTATGCGCAGCGATCGTGATCCTCGGAGGTCACCCAATGCAAGGCCAGGCACCGCCCGGCTCGGCGCAAAATCGCGCACAGTTGCTAGGCAGGCAGGCGTATCCAGGTGCAAGCGCTACACCCAGTGGCGAAACTGAAGGTTACCCAGTCACAAGTCCGAACGATAAAGACATTGGCGAGCAGCAGATCTTAAAGCGGGCGGAAGAGTATCACCCGTTCACGATTTCTGTTTACTCTCCGGTTTACTGGACATCCAATGCCGCGCTCGTCAGCAAGGGTGAACAAGATGATGTCCTGGTCGCTCCCGGAGTTACTTTCATGTATGAGCCGCGCATAACAAATACCTTATACGCGCAAGTCGGCGTCATACAGCAGTTCTTCTTCTACGACCAACTCACGGAACTCAATTTCGCCAGCCTCGATGTCATCGCCGGTTTGCATTATTACCTGCCCCAGTTCCACAACCTGAGTCTTCGCGGGTATTATGATTACAATCGCCTGACTGATACCGACAACTTCGACGAAATATTCGTCGATCATTCCATCATCCTAAACGCAGAACTCCCGTTTCGGATCGCCCGTGCGCAACAGTTCCTGGCGGGCATTGCTTTGAATCTGAGTTTTGAAGGCAATCCCGAATCACCGCGTCGCAACAACTACTCACTCTACGGCAGCTACGATGTTGCTTTGAGTCGCTCTTTTTCTCTCGACGCCGGGTTTCAGCTCGTGGTGCGCGATTATTATTCCGACGATCGAACCGATGTGAACGAAATACTTTCGGTGAGCGCAAACTATCGGGTGCGGGACTGGCTCACGTTAAGCGCTCTTAGCTCTTTCGCCTGGAATCAATCAAATCACAGTGTCTTCGATTACAGTGTCGCTAACATCGGCGGCGGCGTAGCGTTGACCCTGAAGTTCTAACGCCCGGTGAAAAATCGCTCTCCCTCTTCAGCGCGAAGGGTGAAAATCTTGCCGCGCGATTTGCTCATTTGTTTTTTCCTGACCGGCACCTGTCTAAATGCTGCGCAATTGCAGGAAGCGCATGTTACACAAGTGGTCAAAGACGTGAAGCTAGGTTCACCCCAGGCAGCGCCACGCCGAGTCGCAGTCGGTGAAAGTCTTCGCGATGGTGATGCTATCAATACTGGCGTAACCGGACGCAGCGAATTGACATTCGCGGACCAAACGATCGCGCGTCTCGGAGCGAAAACCAGCATCAGTATCAGCGACGCAACCCGCACTATGGGTCTCGGCGAAGGTGCAGTGCTCTTTCAGATACCGAAAGGCGCTGACCGCTTGAAGATTAAGACGGGTGCGATCGCCGTCGCAAGCACGGGCGCGACCGGCATAATCGAGCGTCATGGCCAATTCTACGTCAAGGTGCTTGTCTTGGAAGGCACAGTCCGCTGTTATTTGACGAATCGCCTGGGCGAATCGCTGTTACTCCAGCCCGGCCAAATTCTCATTACCAAGCCCGAAGTCACCGCCCTTCCCGAACCGGCGGACTTCAATATCGCAAGGGAGATGAAGACCTGCCTGCTGGTCCGTGACTTTCAACCTGTCGCAAGTCAACGGCGGATCGAAGCAGAAGAACAGAAGCAACTGAAGCTGATAGCCAAAGGCACGTACATTCCCTCCAATCTCGTCATCCTGGGACGCGGCACACAGGTCACCCTTGTTAATGAGGCGCCATCTACAACTCCGTCCCCAAAGCCACTAACAAACGCCGGCTACCAGTCTCGCTCACCTTAACTTACGATGTCGACGTCGATCCCTGCTTATGAACTAACACTCCAGCAAGTATGAAGAAAATATTCGCAGGAACCCTGCCCACGAAATTCATCCTAACTGTCTCAGCCTTAACTTGGACAATCGCCATGCCTAAGTTGGCAGACGCAGCGCAATTGCAGGAAGCGCGTGTTACTCAGGTAGTGAATGATGTTAAACTCCTACTCGAACAAGCGGCCCCGCGGCCGGCGACAACTAGCGACCTTGTCCGCCATGGTACCGCGATTCGCACTGGCACTCAGTCGCGCAGCGAATTGACGTTCGCCGACCTAACCATCACCCGCCTCGGTGCCAACACGATTTTCAGTTTCAAAGAAGGCACCCGAGAAATGAATCTTATCGACGGCGCGATTCTTTTTCAGGTACCCAAGGGAAGCGGCGGCGCGACGATCAGAACAGTGGGAGTCACCGCCGCAATTACGGGCACCACTGGCATCGCCGAATTTCATCCCGCCACAAGTAGTCATCCTCAACTCAGCAAGTGGCTTTGCCTCGAAGGAACGTTTCACCTTTATCTGCCCAATGGTCAATCCGTAGAGCTGGGTCCTGGAAAAATGGTTACGGCTGACGGCAAGAGCTTTTCGAAAGTGTCGACTTTTGACATCGCAAAGTTAGTAAGCACCTCACTCTTTTTCACCGGCTTCGACCAGCCATTGGCGAGTATGAATTTGATCATGCTGGAATCACAGAATCAACTAGCCGGCAGCCTCCTGGCCAGTACGACGAATCCGCTCGATCCGACGCGTATCGTCAACGTGACGAGTCAGGCTATCGTCGCTGAAGAAACGCAAACGCCGCCGGCATCACCGACTCCTCCAATAACACCAACTCCCCCGGTATCACCGACGCCGCCACCTCCAACTCCAAGTAAGTTCGGGACGCCGTCCGTGATTTCTTCGCCCATTCCTTATCGAATCACGAATGGAACGGTCATCACAACCGATCCGTCGATTACCACCAATGACGTGACCGATTACGGGAAAATCTATCGCGGCCAGACTAAAGACGGTCCCTTCTCGCTTTGGGCTTTCGGTTCGACCTCCGCTTTCGATACGGCGTTGCGCATCGATGATGTTTTCTTTGCTGACCCGAACCACCTGCCGATCGCCGTTTTTAAATTCCAGAGTCTATCGCTCACCGGCGATCCGACTATCGATACCAGCAATGGCGTGACGAACCTTGCCCTGATCGGTGTGGATGGAATTACTTCCGGCCCACCGGGGGGCACGTTGAAATTCACGGGGCTTGACCTGCTGTTGCTGGCGACTGTCAACGGTTCAATCAATCTCACGCCGGACGTCTCTTTTCAGGATCTCCACGAGCTCGTGATGTACGCGCGCGGCGCCGGGTCCGACCTCACGATTAATTCTCCAATTTCCAACATCGGGATTCTCGGGCTTGTCGCAGAAGACTCGCTTCACCTCACCAACCCTGGCACGATGAGTGTCGGCAAACTCGATGCGATCACCGGTGACGATTTGGTGCTACAACTCGGCGGTTCACTCTTACTCAACGGCAGAGTGAGGTTAGACGCGATCGTTTTGCCGGGCGCCAGCATCGCCAGCGGAATCAATCTGACACTGGATGTCGCGGGCGATTACACGAATAATTCGGCGACTCAGTCTTCTCGTTTGGCTATCACGAACCGGGACCGCATCAGCGGCGACGCAAATATTGCGGTTAGCGCCACGAATATTTCCACTGCCAATGATTTCGATGTACAGATCGTCAATCAAGGTGCTGGCCGCATCGGGGAGAACGCGCTCATTAATGTCGGCGCGTCCAACGAAATCAATATTGTGGGCGACGCCACGTTCCAAATCCTGAATAGCGGCGGAGGCCATATCGGTGGCAACGCAAATATTTCTGTCGTGACCGATGGCGAGTTCGTGGCGAATTCCATCCTTGCCTTCATAAACAACCACGATGCCGGCGCGATCAATTCAGGCGCCAATATTAGTTTTGACATCGGCGGCGCTCTCACCACCACGGGCGATGCAGCCTTTGGCATCTCAAATCTTAACGACGGTCATGGCGGAGGGACGATAGGTTCTCTTGGCACCGTTGACATAAATGCCGCGAGTATTTCGGTAGGCGGCTTCTTTCAGACTTTTATCAGTGCGAACGGGGGCGGAAGAATCCAAGGAGATGCCATTAACAGAGTGATAACAAGTGGCAATTTGACAGCCCAACAAGGAATCCTGGCGACTGTCGAAGATACAATTTTCGGCAGCACTGGCAATTTTACCGGAGGGCGTATCGACGGCGATACCATCGTCAATCTGACTGCACAAAACATTACGACACCGTCGGCCAATTCAGGAACGCCCGGAACGGATCTTATGGCTATTGAAGCCTCCATTTATCCAAATGCCAGCGGCACTGTGGGAGGCGACGCCATCGTAGACGTATCTGCCTCTCAGAATATCAGCGCGCCTGGCAGCGTCTTGTTCTGGATAGCCAACGGCAATTACTTGGGCTTGGGCGGCGGAACGATTGGAGGAGATGCGAGAGTTAACGTTAGCGCGGCCAGCCTTTCCACCGGAGATTTGTTTGCCCAAATCCTGAATTACGGCGGCGCTTCAATCGGCGGCGATGCCGCAATCAATATCACTGCGGATACGTTATCAGTCGGCGGCAATCTCGATTCCAGGATCGACAACAGCAGTAGTGGAACGATCGGCGGGAACGCTACCATAGACATGAACATCTCCGGGAGCGCTACTGTCGCGAGGGATGCGACTTTCCAAATTCTCGGCAGCGACGGTGCAGAGACGGCGGCGATCAATCTCAACGGTGGCAACTATGATGTCGGCGGAACATTTCTTTCTTACATCGACGGCAACGGAACGATCACATTCAATAATGCCAGCGCACACGCGGACGTCCTTAAAGCTGGGGTATTTGGCGCTAACGGCGTGCTCAAAATCGGTGGCGGCACACTCTCGGCTGATACAACGCTGAAACTTTACGCGCCAGGGAGTAACGGTCAGCTGAATTTCATTTCGAATGTTACGCTTGGCGGCAACAGCGCTAAGATTCTGGCGGCCAATACAATCACAATTTTCAACAATGTCGTGGTCACGATCGGCGGCTCAAAGCCGGCAGATGTTTACACCGGGTTCACCGGCGAAGTTCCAAACGCGAATTATACTGGCTTCGGCGGCAACGGTTCGACCACCGGAACATTTTCCGGCGCCGGAGCTAACAATCCACAACCGATCGAGAAAGCGCCGCCATTCAACAGCACAAATCATGTGACGTCGTTAGCCAAACCGACTCGCGGAGGGAAAGCGATCGACACCACAATCAATGTTAGCAGCTCAGATGAATTGCTGGCGCTGCTCAACGACGTCCATCCCGGTCGTGACGGAAGGATCAGGATTCCCGATTCGAAGAGAGTGAGTCATGGGACAAATGCGAGTCGGTTCAAAGCCGCTGCTGATGTGAACGCACATCGTCGCGTTATGGACAGACGGACTGC
Organism: Candidatus Udaeobacter sp.; assembly: GCA_036002955.1. GTDB lineage: Bacteria > Verrucomicrobiota > Verrucomicrobiia > Chthoniobacterales > UBA10450 > Udaeobacter. The sequence continues at coordinate 17,927 of DASYSX010000221.1, forward strand.
GTCGATGCCGGTGACGGGGCGTTTGCCACAGTAAGGTTGGCTGGCTCCGGGAGCGCCGTGTCTGTCTTTAGCGCCAAAGGCGCAGCGTCTATGCCCTCGCCTGGAGCAACGCCTGTCATCCCGAGCGGAGTCGAGGGATCCCGCAGCATTACGGAAGGTTCCGTCACGGGATTCCTCGACTCCGATCGGAATGACGCTTATGAGATGCCTTCGACTATATGCCCGATAACGCCGAGCTCCTCTGCCCGCGGTGCAACGTGCCGCTTAAAGAGGTGCGGACTTCCGGCGGTGTTTTCTACGGTTGCGATATCTGCGGCGGTCGCGCGGTAACGATCGAGTTACTGCGCAAACGCTTCACTCCAGAATCGATCAATCCACTCTGGCTGCATGCGATGAGAGGTGAGGGACGCATCGGCCTGTCTTGTCCATCTTGCCGGCAGCCAATGATTGGAGTTGTCCTATCCGATCAGGCGGAAGTCAATGTCGACGTTTGCCAACACTGCCATTTCATCTGGTTCGATGCTCACGAAGTGGATACGCTCATTCCGAGCCAGCCGGAGCCAGTGAATCCCGATCTCCCGCAACCGGCGCGCGAGATGCTCGCGATCGCTGAAGTGGAGCGATTGGCCAAACAAGCCGAGGGCTCGGATCTTGACAGCGCCGCGCCCGAGAAATCCTGGAAGCAGATCGCCGGGTTCCTCGGAATGCCGGTAGAATTCGATGAGCCAAAAGAGCAGCGAAGACCGTGGGCAACATGGCTGCTTTCAGCCGCCATCATTTTCGCCAGTCTCCTTGCATTTTCAAATTTGCGCGAAGTTGTTCAACGCTTCGGACTGATTCCAGCTGAGGCGACACGGCTCAATGGCGCCACATTCGTTACATCTTTCTTTCTTCATGCAGGCATCATTCATTTGGCTGGAAACATGTATTTCCTGCTGGCATTCGGCCATGCAGTGGAAAACTTTCTGCGGCCACTGCGTTATGTTGCGCTCATTGCGCTGGCAGCCTTCATCGGTGATGTGGCCCATATCGCTCTCGATCCGCGTTCGCATACACCTTGCATTGGCGCCAGCGGCGGCATTGCCGGCGTCATTACGTTTTACGCACTGAATTTTCCGCGGCTGCGACTCGCTTTTCTGATGCGCTGGGGTTTTGTCTGGTTTCATTGGATTCGATTGCCCGCCTGGTTCGTTTTCGTTCTATGGTTTCTGTTCCAAATCATTGGCACTCTCGAGCAAAAGGCAGGAATGAGTTCGATCTCATCGGCCGCGCATCTCGGCGGGGGGCAGTGGGCTTTCTCGCGTGGGTCATTTGGCGAAAACTAGCGACAAACCTCCAATCCTCGAATGATGAAGGCATGCCAGAAGCCGGATGAAAAGCGGTTGTCATTTTGTGTTGAGCATTTAGTTTCCGGCCCGCGATCTTTCCGCCTATCCCGCGTCTGTGGGATCAATCAGTGAGCGAGGCCGGAAAGATCGATAAACCAATAACAGCTCACTGAACGAGGAGCCCCGAGATATCCCGGGGCAAAACAACATGCCAAGAGCTACAAATGCGCCGGCAAGCCGTGCGCGCCGGAAACGAATGCTGAAAAAGGCGAAGGGCTACCGCGGCCGCCGCTCAAAACTTTTTCGTTATGCCAAAGACGCGGTGATGAAGGCCCAGGTTTGGGCCTATCGCGACCGCAAAACTCGCAAACGCACATTTCGGTATCTTTGGATCCAGCGTCTCAACGCCGCCGCGCGCGCGAACGGCATGACTTATAGCCGCCTGGCCGAAGGATTGAAAGCTGCCGGTATCGGACTGGATCGCAAAATTCTCGCCGATCTCGCAGTGACCGACGAAATCGCATTCAAATCGATTATTGATCAAGCGAAGAGCGCGCTGGAAGACAAAGCGAAATCGAAAAAGAAGGCGGCGTAATTCGTCATCGCGACTGGTGAATCGAGATTCGACGTGTCGATTCAACGACGTAACGAATTAACGAATCCCGAAAATCCATGCACCCGCTGGAACAGTTGCGCGATGATGCGCTGCACAAGATTGAAGCCGCGCGCGATGAGAAATCGCTCGAAGCCGTCCGCGTAAAGTATCTCGGAAAAAGCGGCAGCATCTCCGAATGGGGCGAGCGGATGAAAACGCTCGGCAAAGAGGAACGCCCGATCGTTGGTAAGTTACTCAACCAGGCGCGTCACGCGGTTACTGCTGCGCTGGACGAACGCGGAGGAAAAGTCCGTGCTGAAAAAGAATCCGACGCGCTGGCGAGCGTCGACATCTCGCTTCCGGGAATGCCACACCACACTGGTTCTCTGCATCCGCTTCATCAGATGCACGAACGTGGAATTCAGATTTTCAGACGAATGGGTTTCGCGCTCGCCGAAGGTCCCGATATCGAAACCGAGTGGTACTGCTTCGATGCTCTGAATACGCCACCAGACCATCCCGCCCGCAACGAGCAGGACACGTTTTATTTGTCCGATGGCCGACTTCTGCGAACGCACACTTCCACCGTGCAAATCCGCGCTATGGAATCGGCGCCGCCTCCGATCCGCGTCATCGCTTCAGGCGCAGCGTACCGTCGCGACGAACTCGACGCAACGCACAGCCCACAGTTTCATCAGATCGAAGGATTGTATGTCGACGAAAGCGTCAGCGTCGCCGATTTAAAAGGCGAGCTCGAATTTTTCATGCGCGAACTCTTTGGCTCCGAAACTGAAGTGCAATTTCGGCCGCATTTCTTCCCGTTCACCGAGCCAAGTTTGGAGGTTTACGTCCGATCAAAAGCGCTGAAAGGCGGCGAGCAGTGGATCGAAGTAGCCGGTTGCGGCATGGTGCATCCGGCCGTTTTTGAAGCGGTCAACAAAGCGCGTGGCGATAATGCTTACGATCCCGAAAAGTGGAGCGGCTATGCATTCGGGCTTGGCATGGATCGGCTGGCGATGATTCTCTTTGAAATTCCCGATATCCGGCTCTTTTCGCAGAATGACCTGCGGTTTTTAAAA
>DASYSX010000222.1:0-11114 GCA_036002955.1 Candidatus Udaeobacter sp.
TCGGCGCAGCGTGCGCGGGCGCAATTGGTTTTGTCACTTTAATCATCGCGCACCATCTCGCCGGTAGCGGTGACACCCTCGAAATGTTGCAGGCTGTCCTCGATACCAACATTTGGCTCGCTACTCACGTGGTTGCGATTACAACCGGTTACTCCGCCATGTTCCTCGCTGGTATGCTTGCGATCATTTACGTCGTGCGCGGTGTCTTCACGCGCTCGTTGAAAAAACAAACCGCCGATTCACTTGGGCGCATGACCTACGGTGTGATTTGTTTCGCAACCCTGTTCAGTTTCGTCGGCACAGTCCTCGGCGGAATCTGGGCCGATCAATCATGGGGCCGTTTCTGGGGTTGGGATCCGAAAGAAAACGGCGCGGTGCTGATCGTCCTTTGGTGCGCAATCATTTTGCATGCGCGCTGGGGCGGATTTATCCGGCAACGCGGGCTGATGATCATGGCGCTCTTCGGCAACATCGTGACCAGTTTCTCGTGGTTCGGCGTAAACATGTTAGGCGTCGGGCTGCATTCCTACGGCTTCATGCAAAAGGCATTCCCATGGCTGGTCGGATACATGATCAGCCAACTCGCTTTGATGACCATCGCCGCAATGCCGCTGGAACGGTGGCGAAGCTTCCGTACGGCGAGTGCGCCAGCTCATGACGAAAGTCCACAAATCTCGCCCGCTCCTTCGCCTGGTTAATTGCAGGTGCAGAAAACTGATCCCGTCATTCCACGGCTCCATTACTCCACCACTCCATGACTCCTTCTCTTCGCGCCGCCGTCATCAATGAGTGGCGCGGTTTACCCGAGCGAAAACTGCAACCCGACCGTTGGCAATCTCCGTCCGACCTGATGCCAAAGCTGATGCAACGCCTCGGCTTACGCGAGCGCCTGCGCGAAACCGAAGTAATCGACGCCTGGTCAAAAATCGTCGGCGACTTCATCTCCGCGCACTCAGCCCCGGTCGCATTGCGCGAAGGAATCCTCTACGTCCGAGTACTCCAACCCGCGTTGCACTACGAGCTGGAACAAATCTCAAAAACCGAAATCCTGCGAAAACTAAAACAACGCTTCGGCGGCAAAACCATCCGCGACGTTCGCTTCCGCATCGGCTGAGGACGCCGGCAGCTCATATTCTCCTCGCGATGCAGACCACTCTTTTGCCTTTTGCAGGAGTCAATCTCAATCTTGCCTAATCTCAGTCACCATCGCAATACAGCTCTAGCGAAAATCGTTGGGCACAAACATCAGCGCTTTCGTCTAGGCTATGCTGCGAGCCAAGCAGAGGTTGGGCTTCAACACTTTGCTTTGGAAGTGATCGGTTGTGGCAGCACTTCAAAGGTTGGCTGAGGTTCCGCGCTTTGAGCGTAGCGTTCAGGCGGCCCAAACGCTGGCACATCTTATTATTCAAGCGCGGTCAGCAACGCAAAACCTTGCTGGCGCGTATTTTCGATGGCCGGCTTCATTACTTTTACCGCGTCTGCCGCGCGGTTTGGGTTGATCTTCTCCTGAGCGGTCTTCTCCTGAGACGCATTAATATTCACTCTTTCGAACTCGTCGTTAAGTGAATGGCCTGTAGAATCGACCGCGGCTATATCGGTTTTCGCGTTCGACTCAAACACGATCGCCCGAATGTTTGTGGCAATCTTTGAATGTGCATTCGCCGATGCTGGATTTGTCGAAATTGTTGAGGCCTTCCGCGATCATGCGGTGGTATTCTTCCTTGGTGAGCGCGAGCGGTAGATTTAGGCCGAGATTGCGCGCGAGGCGATGAGCCCGAGATTCTGCGAAAACTAAAACAACGCTTCGGCAGCAAGACCATCTGCTTTCCGCGTCGGCTAAGTGAGGCGACCGTTTTTTTAACTATCCACGACGATCGAAGCCAGGGCGGTCCTACTGGTATATAGTCCTGTTGATTGGCCCGCTCCCGTGTGGTCGGAATCGTCTAGGCCTCAAGAAAAGATACACCAAGCCTCCCAATTGTACTTGGAAATGAAACGGTACGGAATAGTGCCGTAACCAGGTCCAAAGACACTGTCTTTTCCCCAGCGGCTGTCCCAACTGTTACGTACCATAAAGTAGCCGCCTCCCGCGTAGTGGGGATCATCCGCATAGCCAACAAGCGCGATCGCGTGACCATTTAGCTCAGGTATTTCACCTGCAATCGGCACAATGATATTGCCGGTCTTGCGAACGATTCCATTACGGTACCAGCTGGCGTACACAGGTATCCCAATTCCGACGATACGTCCGCGCCGCAGCTGCGCCTGAATAGCTGAGATATCCCGAGGCGGGATTATTTGCCGGAAATCATTACAGCGATACGCCATCGCTTCCGCTGCCGCAGTTGCAGGCGGGGGATCCTGTGAATCGTTTTCACGCATAACTTTTCCGTAGTAGGGCCATGTTATTTCGCGACATGATCCGGCACTAGCAAGCAGACGATATGCCGATTCAAGGTCTAGCTTGGCAGCTGTAACCAAGTTCCAATATTGAAATTGTTCTGAAAGATCCAAGTCTGCCTGATTACCGAATCTCCTCAGGTGGTATTCAAGACATGCTATGCTTGCGAATGAAACGCAGGCAGCTCGGCCGGCCTGATCGCGGATGGGAGGCATGTTGCTGTCGATCAAATTGACAACAGTCGGTTGGGGTTGACCAGTCGGCGGCGGAGCCCCGAATTCGATGCCCCCGACGACGATAGGCTGAAAAGGGTTCACCGTTGGGGGCGGAGAGGAGAAATCCAGATCGCACCCGAGCGTATATTCAAGTTTCTCAAGACGCTCTATATCTGCCAATATATCCGGCCTGATTTTACTTAATGAATTGATTACTCGCGTAGCCATGTCGCCGGGGATTCCCAGATCTGTCATAAAATGCGTTTTCTGTGTCGCATCCACTCGCGCAAGTGCCGCCAATTCCTCAATGGTGCTTATTGATTGATTTTCCTGGAGCTGACGTAGCAGGGCTGCATCAGTTTCGTGAATCGTGTTCTCCTGGGCGAATTGTGCAGCGAGGGCACCATACGCTAGCCCCATTTCCGGCAATCCCACCTTTGCTTGATAAACGCGGGTAAAAGACGTGAGATTTTGTTTGGGATTTAACATATGGGCCTCCTTTACGTTTGTACTCCAGGAGACGAAGTGTCGAGTCGAAAAACCTAGTAGGTCTCGCGCCCTTTTGGCGGCGGCTCACAACCCGTGGCGTACGGATATGACTGCTGTTCAGCCTCGATAATAGACGTGACTATTTCGGGCGGAAGAACGTCGAGCGCTCGCTGAGCAAGGGATTCGAGTGCGCTGCGGTCGCCTATGGCGCGCAGCAGATCGTCTTTCGACGTGCGCCACAAAGCCACCAATTCCTCTGCTGTCGTAACCGAGAGTTCATCACGCAATTTCAGGAGCAGGTCAGGCGGAGCGCCTGAAATTTCCCGTAGCGGATGACCGACCTTCATTAGAAAAGCCCCAGCCGAATATTAGTGAGCAGCGTGTGATGGTCAATGCGTGGCGACATCCGGTTTGCATGAACACAGTAACAAGCGAGTGCGGGAAAGTACGCCGGAAGCGTCCCCGTAGTTTCCCTCAAGTTGGTAGCTCTGCGCTTAATACCTTTTGACGTGACAATAATTCCTTGACGCCGGGTCGCTTCTTTAAGTACACAGCCATAAACGGTGAAGTTTCGTCGTTCAGAAAGGAATAACAACAATGCCTAACTCCACAACTTGCAAATGTAAGAAGAACATTGATCGCGCGGCCAAGCAGGGGATGGATCGGATTAAGAAAGTTCTAAAAGCTCCAAAAACAAAGGATCTCAAGCTCGACTTGGAAGCGATTAACCAGATCCTTAAGAACATCAAAATGGATGACCATAGCGGCAGTAGAGGGTTTCATCATACAGGCTTTTGATCCAGTCCCGCAAGTATATTGGGTGAACCCACAGAAATGCGGTAGCGCATGACCCAACTACGCCGGGCTCGGTGTTTGTTTCTGTACTGGCGGGAGGATCGCCTATTTTTTTATAACTTCGCAAGACGCTCCACCGTTTCCGCCAAGCCGGTTACTTGTGAAGTTCTCGAATTCTTCAACACGTGGCGAACCTCACAGCAGGCGATAACTCATTTCGCCGATTATACTGAGAGGAGCGTGCGTTTGGCTCTGGCTCAATTAGTGAAGAATCGTTTGCTGCTTCGCAAGAACTCCCCCGAACTGACGGACGACACTCAGATCGCAATAGAATGGTCGGCTTGGTTGCCGGAGGGGAGCTTTCATTTCTCGACGAAGGACGCGCCTTATATGGATCGAAGCAATTGGAGTTTGGAGCGATTGAAGGCGGTCTTGCCCAAGACCCCGCCACCTAAAACCCTTAAAACTGTGAAGGAGGCAGCGAAAGTATCTCTGCCTAGACGCGTGTTTCCTGATTCCGAGTTCGTTCGAGTTTTGATGGCAAGGAAAACGCATCGGCGATTCTCGAAACAGAAGCTGCCGCTTGAAACCGTATCGCAACTGCTGTCTTTGGTTTGGGGAGTCCGCGGTTATCTGCATGCGCCGCCATTTGGGAAGCTACTCTTGAAAACCAGCCCCTCGGCAGGCGCCCGGCATCCTGGTGAAGTGTATGTAATGGCCCTGCGTGTCGATGGTCTGAGGCCTGGTCTGTATCATTATCATCCGACTTACCATCGTCTGGAAATGATTCGTGCGAAGGCTACCCGCGAAAAAGCCTGGCTCTATTGCGCGCGCCAACGTTTCATAAAAAACGCAGGTGCTCTGTTTCTAATGACTGCGGTGTTTCGACGCACCATGTGGAAGTATCATTTTCCCCGCGCATATCGTGTAGTCCTTTTGGACGCGGGCCATTTGTGCCAAACATTTTGTCTCGTGGCGACTTGGCTCGGGCTTGCGCCCTTTTGTACAGCTGCGCTGAAGGATACATTGATCGAGAAGGACCTTGGCATAGACGGGATTCGCGAGTCTATACTTTACGTAGCAGGAGTCGGCCTTCCTCCTACTCCGGCGCCAGCGGCTGCTTGACCTGCTCAAGGAGCTTCTCAAAACGCGGGTCGCCGCGCAGCGAGTCCCAAAACGGCAACAGTTTCAATTGCCCATAACCAAGACGGTTCGGGTGGCGGATAGCGATGGCAAGCTGTTGAAAAGCTAGGTCTTTGTCATCTACCCACGCAGCGATCATAGCTAAATATTTGACCATGGTGATGCCCCCAAATTCATCTTTTTCGACGGGAAGGAGCTCGACTGCGCGCCGACCCTCAAGTAATGCTTCCTCTTTGCGTCCGAGACCGGCGTCAATTAAGCCCAGCACACACCAAACAGGGCCGTAATTGGGTTGAGCTTGGGCAATCTTCTCTTGCTCCGCGCGCGCATCAGTAAGAGCAGACCGTGCTTTGCCATTGTCTTTTGTCATGCGTGCGATAAGTCCTTCTATAAAGGAATGATTAAAGGGAACATTGTCGGTTAACCCGAGCCAGATTGAGTCCTCGCCTGACGCAATTAAGGCATTTTTGGCAGAATCGGGGTCACGTTCGGCCAGTGCGCAGATAAGCCAATAACTTGCGATTTTTGGAAGCGCGTCGGAATTTGTGGTCCGAATTAAATCGATAACTTGATGCAACGGCTGGCTATCGGCTTTCCAATCTAATTCCACGAATGCATGCTCCGCCTTCATGACAGCGTCATTTGGCTGGATGGCCAATGCGCGACGAAAGAGCAATTTTTCTTCAGCATAGCGTCGAAGCATTGCGTAACTCAATGCAGCCTGCTGAAGGGTGTACACGTTGTACGGGTCGAGCCGAATGGCACGCTCGAAGTTTCGGATGGATTCTTGGGGGCGCCCTTTGCGCCGTTGAATCAAGGCCATCAGCTGGAAGACCCGGGAATCATTGGGCAAGGTGCGATGGGCGGCTTCCAGCTCGGCTAGAGCGTCGTCATAATCCAAGTATCCCCAATAAAAATTCCACGCACGCGCGAGATGTGTTTCACCCGCATCCGGATCGAGGCGAGATGCTGCTTGAACGGCCATGTCTGCCAACGCCAAGCGTGTGGCACTATGGTCATAACCAAGGAAGTAAAGAGCGTCATGAACATGAGCGAGTTTGCAATAAGCGTGCAAAAATGATGGATCACGCTCGACGGCTCGGTCTAACAGACTGGCAGCATCCAGCAAATCTCCCTTGGGACCGCTATAAACTGCTGTTAGAAGAAGATTGTTCGCGCGAGTGTAGAGATCGAACGCCACGACATCGCTCGTCGGAGCACGTTCGATGGCACTCTTTTCAGCTGGCGAGAGTTTCGCCTGCAGTTGATCAGCTATCGTCTTTGCGATTTCACTTTGAATGGCGAATACGTCTGCCAGATTACGATCATAGGTCTGGCCCCATAAATGCCGGTCCGTGCGGGTATCGACCAGTTGGACATTAACGCGTACGCGATTGCCGGAGCGCTGGACGCTCCCTTCGACTACATTCGCCACTCCAAGTTGCTGACCAATCTCGCGCACGTTGCGCGCGATCCCGCTTTTATATTGCATTACCGACATACGGCTGATCACTTTCAGCTCGGCGATCCTAGCGAGATCCGACAGAACTTCGTCCTGAACGCCGGCAGCAAAAAACGCATTCTCTTCGTCCTCGCTCCGATTTTCAAACGGGAGCACTGCGATGCTCTTTTCGGGCGCCGGTGGTTCGACTTGGCATTGACGTACGATGGGGGGAATAGACAAGCCGCAAACGACAACGGTTGCAACTACGAGGGCGGCGCGTGTACGTCGCATGCTGCGCCCCTCCGGCGAACAACGTTGCAGGCGCGCTGCTAACTCGTGGGTGCCGGGCCGCAAAGACGGTTCGAATGCGAGCATCGATGTAAGCAGCGATTTCAGGCGATGCGGAACATGCGCTGCTTTGAGTTGTTCGACTGGAAGGGCATTTGATTTTTGAGCGCGGTGGATCTCGCTCAGAGTATGGCCGGTAAATGGCGGTTTTCCGGTGAGCGCGAACCAGAGCGTTTCGCCTAACGAGTAAATGTCAGAGCGCACATCGAGCGCAGAATGACCAAATTGTTCCGGGCTTGCGAATGCTGGAGTACCGACAAATCTGTCATGGGTCAGCGATTTCGGATCCGTCGCGGTGTGAAAAGCTTTGGCCAAGCCAAAATCGATTATTTTTACGACCGGAATTCCGCTCTTGCGGAGCGCGCGTGTTTTACTTCGCTTGGACTGGGCTTGATCGCTCCCCATCGCTTTGGGGTCGTCCGCATTTACGAGCATCAGGTTTGCTGGTTTTAAATCGCGGTGGACTAACCCATGTTTTTCTGCGGCGGCCAGAGCCGAGGTGACTTGCTGTGCAATTCCGATGGCGGTACGAGCGCCGAGCGGGCCCCCGCGGCGAACGCGTTCGTCAAGAGTCTCGCCCTCGATGAGTTCCATCGCGTAAAAATATTGGCCTGTCTCAAGGCGCATCCCGAATTGATAGACGGTGGCGATATGTTCGTGGCGCAATGCTGCAGCCGCGCGCGCTTCGCGGACAAAGCGTTCGCGGGCGTCGGAGCTTCGCTCGGCGATATCGGTCTTAATGATTTTTAAGGCGACTTTGCGTCGGAGTGACGTGTCGGTTGCTCGGTACGTGACGCCCATCGCACCGCGGCCTAGCTCGCAGAGATTTCCATCCGCGTGACAATCGATTTCATAGACACCAAAGCGCATGCCGCTTTCAAGAGCGTCCCGCGGTGAATCATGCACCGTTTCTTCTTCGCTACCGATTCCCGCCTGCAATAAACAAAACATGCAGCTGCCTCCACCGAATGTTTCCTCAAGCGCACCGCCGCAGGTCGGACAGGTCGAAATTTGCCTGGCGGGCGGTTGCATTTCTTTGAGCTAAGCTGCGAGCTTAGTTAGACCAGACCGAGGCAACGATTGCCCGATCTTGCGCTCAATCTCTTCTTGCGCCTCGGGGGACATGTGGAGCTAACTAACTACGAATCTTTCATAAGCCCGCTGCCAGGATATGTCGAGAGTATAGCTGGCGGCCCCGAGCGGCCTTGAGATAAACGAATGGCCCTTGAACTCATTTTTTTCGATGGTATTACCGGCCTGTAAGCGGGGCAAGGTCTCAGTAACGAACTTCATCTGGAGTGCTCCGAAGATACTTCCCGTGTTCGGTTACTTTTGATAATCCTTCGGGATGCGCGTGCCTCCAGAGGAAGGTGCCTGGCTGGAAGCAGCTGATGGCGGACGCCATCCGATCAAAGGCAGTTGTTCCATAGGACGAGCCGGTGCTAACACAGTCGTGTTGGAGTCGCCAAAAGTGTCGCGCCGGCACGCGCTTATTCATTTACAAAATATCGGCGAACTTTGGCTGATTGATTTCGGCAGTAGCAACGGAACGTTTTTGAACAAGCGGCGAATTCATCACCCCATTCGACTCAGCGACGGGGATCAAATCACGATCGGCGATCACGTTTTCAAGGTCCGAGACCCAGCCTTCATTTCGCAAGAACACAAAACGGATGTGATGCAAGGTACGTTGCGCGAGATCGAGACTGTTCCTTGCTGGCTTCTCGTTGCAGACATTCGCGGTTTTACGCCGCTCAGCCGTCAATTGCAGAGTCAGGACCTGGACGCTTTTGTAGGAACGTGGATTCTGAGCTGCAAGGAGATCGTCGAGAACCAGCACGGCATAATTAACAAATATCTTGGTGATGGTTTCCTTACGTATTGGCGCGAAGTCGACACGAGTCCCAGGGAAATTTCGGAGGTAATTTCCGCCCTAAAAGAATTGCAACGAAAAGAAGGACCGGCGTTTCGGCTCGTCGTGCACTTTGGCAAAGTCGATATCGGTGGAATTGCCTCTATGGGCGAAGAAAGTTTGATGGGCGAGGAGCTAAATCTGGTTTTTCGTCTGGAGAAGCTGGCCGGTTCGTTAGGCGAGCCGTGTTGCGTGAGTGAAACAGCGCGGACCAAACTACATGGACTCATTAGCCCACGGTCGCTTGGCGAATTTGAGTTGAAAGGTTTTGAAGGGAAGTGCGCGTTCCATGCTCTTTAACACCTGCGGAGCCGGAATGACTTACACCTGCTTGCCGGAATCTTTGTGGCGACCTTTAAACGTGAGCTCGGCAATTCCGGATTTGTCCAGGTCGCCGAGGTCTTCGGCGATCATGCGGTCGTACTGTTCCTTGGTCGTGCTCGCGAGCGGCAGATCGAGACCGACACTTCGCGCCAACTCTAGCGCGATGCCGCTGTCTTTGGCTGCGTGCGCGGCGGAGAAAAAGCAGCTGTGCTCTCGGTTCTGCATGTCTTCGCCATCGGTTTCCAGCACGCGCGAATTAGCACCGGTCTGCGCGAATACCTCTCGCAACATCGTTAGGTCGAGACCGAGAGCGGCGCCGAGCCCAAGACCTTCGGCCAGGCCGACGGTGTTGATGTTCATGACCATGTTAACCAGCGCTTTCACCTTCGCGGCTTCGCCCGCTTTTCCGACGAAGCGAATTTGGGCGGCAAGCTCTTTCAAAATCGGTTCAGCTTTTCGGAACGCCTCTTCGTTCCCTCCGCACATCAGGTAGAGCTTGCCTTCGCGCGCCTGGGTAATGCTCGAAGCCATGCATGCTTCGAGCGATTGCGCACCGGCTTTATTAGCCAGCTTTTCGATCTCCACATGCACTGCCGGCGAGATCGTCGCGCAGTTGATGAATAACTTACCGCGCGTGTTGACTAGCAAATTGTCACCCTGAGCGGAAAAGATTTGCCGCATGGAATTATCGTCCGTCACCACGGTGAAGATCACGTCGGAAGCTGCCGTGACTTCCGACAAATCCTGCGCGGCGGCGCATCCAAGCTCGGATGCGAGCGCTGTCGCTACGGCGCGATTTGTGTCGTAAACCGCCGTGACATGAAAACGGCGTTCCTTTAGCCGGCGCGCCATGTTCGCGCCCATTCGACCAACTCCAACAAAACCGATGTTCACGGCTGAAATGACGAATGACGAATGACGAAGCACGAAACAATGACGAAATCGGAATGACGAAAAGAAGCTTTGCACCGCGCCTTCGTCATGTGAGCATTCGATCTTCTTTCGTCATTCGACATTTGTGCTTCGGCATTCCTCTTCATTTGGCTGTTCATCAAACTTTGTCAGCGAAAAATGGGTTGTGTTTTTTCTCCTCAGCCACTGTCGTCATCGGGCCGTGCCCCGGGCAGATGATGGTTTCGTCGCGCAACGTCAGGATTTTGTCGATGTTGTTTTGTAAGGCGTCGCGATACGACACGTTGCCGCCGCCCATCGACCCGGCAAAAAGCGAATCGCCTACGACGGCGATTGGACGCGCGAGACCGGTCACAAAGTATGTTATACCGCCAGGGGAATGACCCCATGTCAGGCGCGTATCGATTTGTAAATTTCCGAGCCGAAACCTTTTTCCCTCTTCGATCGGCTCCGCGCCAGGCACCGGCTCGTGCGCCGGAGTAAAAACATCTGCGCCGGTTTCTTCGCGGAGGGCCGGAAGATCCGCGACGTGATCGGGGTGCGCGTGCGTCAGCAGAATCAGTTGCACGTTCAGCTTGTGGTGCTTCGCGAAGCGCACCATCTCTCTGGAATCAGCTCCCGTATCGAAGGCTGCCGCCACACGAGTCGCGGGCTCCCACACAAGATATGCGTTGACGGCCATGCCATTGTAATCGGTGGTAAATTGCGCGAGGCCGTCCAACGATTCGATTTTGTTTGGACGCCATTCTCCTTGCGCGATTCCGGCAAGGGCGCGCCCGTCCAGGCCAAGAATCGGTGCGACGCTCAGCAGCGCCGATTGATCGAAATCGCCGTCTCGCAGTTTCCGAATTGTCTGCGCAGTTACGCCCGCTTTTTCGGCAAGCTCAGAATCGGAAATGCCGAGGCCGCGTTGCGCTTTTCCGATGATGTCGCCGGCGTTGTCTTCAAGTGGAATCATATGGGTTAAGCGTTTATCAATTGCGTTTCCGGCGCAACGCGCAAACTGACAATCGAATTCAACGCCAATTTCTCAAGCGTGGACGCAACGTCGGCAACAGTGAACGCTCGCTTCGTTTCCTTTTCCATCGACGTCATTGCAACGTTATTGATTCCGCAGGGAACAATATGATC
>DASYSX010000223.1:0-17890 GCA_036002955.1 Candidatus Udaeobacter sp.
CTGTGACTGTTTTCCAAGCGGCGCCCTTTCACTCGCCGGGCTAACTCACGCGCGGAAACGTTTTTCAAAACATACGCGTCGCGCACTTCGACATTGGTGATCCGTTGGTGCAGTGACGTGCTGTCCAAATATCGCTTGAACGTTTCGACTTCGGGCAGCTCTGGCATCGCGCTTACGTTTGCACTTAGTTCAAATAATGTCCCGCGAGCAGCTCGATAAGTTTCTGCGACTGTTAAAAGCGGCGCCTTCCGGTGCGGTGTTCAATCCGTGGTGGCAAATCGATGACGAAAACGATATCGGACCGACTGCGCCGGCGATTCGACGCAAACAACTACGCGCTTATCTCCAGGAACGCCTGGCAAACACGAGGTTCGCGATCGTCGGCGAAGCGCTTGGATACCGTGGGGGTCATTTTACCGGAATCCCCATGACTTCGGAGCGCCTGCTGCTCCGGAAGAAGCCAGAAATTGTAGCCGCGCTTTTTGAGCGTCGAAATGTTTTGGAGTGTGCGGATAACGGCGGTCGCAGACCGCCGCTACAGATTCTTTCGGGCATTACGCCGCGCCGCACTAGCAAATCAAGCCTTTGTCCGGATGGTTTTTCGGAACCGACAGCAACGATCGTTTGGGGCGCGTTACTGAAGATTGGCGTGCCGCCGAACGAGTTCGTCTTGTGGAATGCGTTTCCGTGGCATTCATTCGATCCGCATCGCGGGCTGCTGAGCAATCGTATGCCTAACAAGTCGGAGCAATTTGCCGGTCGACCTGTGCTGAACGCCTTCCTCGAATTGTTTCCTTGTCCGCAAATCGTCGCGCTGGGAAAAATCGCCGCCGCTCAGCTTGAGCAAGTTGGTGCTAATGCGCACTGCGTTCGGCATCCAGCATCCGGCGGCGCAAAACTCTTTCGCCAGCAAATCGCCAAAATCATCGGCTGATGGCAGGTGTAGCGTCTCACAGAGACCGGCTCGATTGAGCTTCAGTTCAACAGTTCGTACCAATTATTTCGCCGGCGCGGTTCATAGCCTGCGGCTCGAATAAGCGATTCGATTTGCGCGGCATCCAGCCGGAACGTCGTGCCGGCGCTGCTAACGACATTTTCTTCCATCATCACAGAGCCGAAATCGTTCGCGCCGTATCTGAGCGCGATCTGACCGATATTCGGACCTTGCGTGACCCATGAGCTTTGGATGTTTTCGATGTTATCCAGGAAAATCCGGGCCAGCGCTTGCATTCGCAGATATTCGGAGACGCCAGTCGGCTGCTTCACTTTCAACACCGTATGCTGCGGCTGAAAGGTCCAACAAATGAACGCAGTGAACCCGCCGCTGCGATCCTGTTGATCGCGAACCCGCTGCAAATGTTCGACGCGATCTTCAATGGTCTCGACATGGCCGAACATCATCGTCGCGCTCGATTTCAATCCGAGCTCATGCGCCACTTGCATCACCGCGAGCCATTCGTCGCTGTTAATTTTCAAAGGCGCAATCCTCTTCCTTACCCGGTCCACAAGGATTTCACCGCCGCCACCCGGGATCGAGCCGAGCCCGGCTGCTTTAAATTCCGAAATCACTTCTCGCAGCGACATTCGGAATGTCTCCGCGAAATGTTGAAACTCCGGCGGACTAAATCCGTGGATGTTGATGTGCGGATACTTTTCGCGGATGTGCTGCAAGAGATCGACGTACCATTGGAACGGCAATTTGGGATGATGCCCGCCTTGCATCAGGATTTGCACTCCTCCTGCAGCAGTGAGTTCATCCAGCTTTTGATCAAGCTCCTCGAAGCTCAGCACGTAATGATCTTCGTCGCGCTCGGTCCGATAAAACGCGCAGAACTTGCAGTAAACGTTGCAAACATTCGTGTAGTTGATGTTGCGATCGACGATGTAGGTCACGATTTCGCTGCCGCGGCCGCCATAGCTTTTCGCCTTTGCCAAATCGCGTCGCGCATTTGCAAGCGCCGCCAACTCTTCCAGCGGCCAGCGATACAGTTCCAGCGCGTCACCTGTGGAAATCCGTGCGCCCTCCAAAATTTTCTCTGTTAGCGCATCTCGGTTGAGTGAAACCATGCCGCGACAATTGTAGACGCTGCCAGCAATTTCGCACGTACCTTGATCGGGGTAGGGCCCGACCGCCGGGCGCGCCGTAATCCGAACAATTTTGCGGACGGCTCGGCGATCCGTCCCTACCATTTGAGAATGACGCGAAACGTCGCAATCATTGGCGCGGGCGTGTCCGGCCTTACGTGTGGCGTCGTTTTCGCGGAGCACGGCCACGACACTGCCATCTTCGCAAAGGACATTGGGCAGGAGACAACCTCCAGCGTCGCGGCCGCGATCTGGTTTCCCTATCATGTCGAGCCGGCGGAAAGGGTGATCCCATTGGCGCTCGAAACCTACCAAGTGCTCTTCGAGCTCGCCCGCTTTCCTGAGACCGGTGTCTCGATCATCGAAACGCGGCAATTTTCGCGCACAGGAGAAATTGAAATTCCAGAATGGGCGAGTCCTCTTGGTGCTTCTTTCATCGCGACCCAAGCCGAGAGATCTCTCGAATCATTGAAAAGCGGTTTCTCAATGCGTGTTCCGCTCACGGACACCACGATTTATCTCGATTACCTCACCGCGCGCTTTCACAAGGCTGGCGGCGAAATCCACGCGCACGTCCGCTTTGAAAAACTGGAAGATGTCGACAAAAGATTCGACCTCGTGATCAATTGCGCGGGTATCGGAGCGCGCGAGCTTATGCATGACGCCGATCTCGAGCCGCATCGCGGGCAGGTCGCAATCGTACCGAAAATCGAGAGTCTCTCCGCGGCAATTGTCTGTGATGACGCGCCGCTCATGTACGCGATCCCGCGCGCCAACGATTGCGTTTTCGGTGGAACAAACGATCTGAGCGAGAACTTGGCGGCAGATCCCGCAACGACACAGCGGATTGTCGGCGAGTGCAGCCGCGTGCTAAAGATCAACAAGCCACCCGTCGTCGCGGAGCGCGTCGGCCTCCGTCCGTTCCGAAGATCAGGTATCCGCTTGGAACGCGACCGCCTCACCGACGGTCGCAGCGTCATTCACAACTATGGTCACGGCGGCGCCGGTTTCACACTTTCCTGGGGCTGCGCGCTTGAAGTCTTCAAGGTCGCAGCTTCGTCTCGATAATGCACCCGTACCGGGCGCTGGTTTCGGTGGCGCGCCGGAACAATTTTTTCCAAAACAGGTCCGGGACGAGAGCCGGCGGTTGGGCGAAAGGCATGCAACTGAAAGTTCTCGAACCCGAGGACGGCTTGCCAGCACGCGAGACGCGTGCGCTACCCTACGTCAGTTCGATGCACTGAAATGAGCTCACGACGTCGTCGGGGCCTTTTTCTGAGAAGAAGCTTTCGTAATATCCGGGGCCCAGGTCCCAATGAGGGCCTTTGTAATAATCATCGCGAAAGAAACGCCAGACGCCGCTGACCACGATGACGCAGCTCATCCGATCGTTCCAGTAATCGCCGACATAATGGAAACTCAAATTGGTTCGGGCGTAGGAACCCTTGAATCCGATATGATCGTAAAGCACCAGCTCAGGCAGCCGGGTAATTTCCTTGGTTAGCTCCGGCTCGACCTTGCCAGCACCGGAAGAGCGATAGCTGAGCGAGCCGAGGGTCCATTTCATGTCGATGACGCACCCGTTATCGGGCGATAATTCAATTTTAGATAATCGTGGCATAAGCGTGCAGGGCAGTGGTTTCGGATAATTTGATCAGATGAAATCTGCTGTGTCGAGCAAAGAGATTGCAGTCTTCAGAAAGCTCTGTAGCGCCCGCTGTCCTCAGCGGATTATTGTGCCCATTGCTTCAAAATGGATGCGCTGATGACAGCGCACACTACAGCACGTGAACTTATAGTTCAGGTTACTGGGATTTCGCCCAGCCGATCACGCCGCAGGCGATGCGTCCGCCAGCGTCGCCGGATGGTTGAGTCTTCAGATCGTCGGGTTTCGCGTGGACGATAACCGCGCGTCCGATCGCCGATTTCGCATCGTTCCCAAGGGAAATCTGATGATCGACGTAATCCAGCTTTGCGTTGCCGGAAGCGTCCGCTTCCACGTTGCCCATGTCGCCTTCATGTCGCGCGGCGGCATCTGGCGCGGCGTGGGGTTGATTGGTGGGATTAAAATGCCCACCTGCGGAACTGCCATCGGCTGCGCTGCAATCGCCGAATTCATGTATATGAAAGCCGTGTTTGCCCGGCGTAAGACCCGTGAGTTCTGCGTGGACTTGCACGCCATCGGCGCCCGGACTGAATGTGACGGTGCCGTTCACTTTGTTGCCCGCGGTGGGATGCAGCACCGAAATCCCTTTTGATGATGCCGCGGATTTCGCCGCCGGTGTTTGTGCCAGCGCAAATAAACCTGTGAAGGATGCAAGCACCAGCCCGATAAAGGAAGCTTTGAAAAAGTTCATGTCAGCATTTGTATTTCGCACGAGTCTGCACGTCCAGTCGCATCAATATTCCAGTGACACGCCGTAACACCAAATATGCTGTCCTCTGCACGCCGCTCATAAAGGTAAACGGCGCACACGGAGTGACGCGCCCTATCTCAAGCGCGATCCTTCAACTGCGTTGTGCCGGACATTCGTGCGCAATTGACACAGCAGAAGATTTTTTCGTCCGCTTCGACGCCATGGCCGATGATACGGCAATTGCAGTGTGGACAAGCAGGCGCCAGCCCGTGGATTGCGCACTCGAAACTATCGAACGTGTGACGCTCTCCGCCTACGACGATTTCAAAGGACTTGTCATAATCGTTCTCGCAGACTTCGCATTTAGCCATACACAATTCGTTCGCGCGAGACGCGGTCACTGGCGGTGTCTGATTTGGCGGAAGCGAAAATTTAGCGCCGGCGGATCTACTGCGGCTCCTCTCATACACCTCGCTTCAGTGAGGTGACGTGCGATCACCGCGAACCGCTTTAGCGGTTTATCTTCAGGGTCACGGCGGAAAACCGCTGAAGCGGTTCCGCATGCCTGCGTCTGTCAGCCACCCCGCTAAAGCAGGGTGCTATTAATGAGATTCAAGATCGCTGGGCTGCCAATCCAGATCGCCTAACACGGCACAGGCAAGAATGTCAGACAGCTGCTGCTGCTCAATGTCCTGCTGGCGGGTGACTGCGACAGATTCCAACCTGATCAAACACTACACCGCCTGATCTCGCGCCGAAATTCTTCTGGTCGCGAACGAGGCGAAAAGTTATCACTGGTCGCCGTCACTGCGGTAGAAGCAGTTGTTCATGCAAACACGAGATGCCACCGGTGCCGCTGCGCCGACAATCGCTGAAACACTGGGGAAGCTCGGGGGCGACGAAAAGACAGGTTTAAGTGACGCCGAGGTCCAGACGCGCTTGAAGAAGTACGGGCCAAACGCGCTGGTGGAGAAACAGAAAAACTCCCTCGCCGCGCTGCTCGCTTATTTTTGGGGACCAATTCCATGGATGATCGAGGCCGCGGCATTGATGGCTTTTATCGTCGGTGACTGGGGCGATTTTACCATCATCACCTCTCTGCTGTTGTTCAACGCGCTGCTGGGGTTTTGGGAGGAACACGAAGCTTCCAACGCGTTGGATGCGTTGAAAAGTTCACTAGCACTAAAAGCCCGCGCGTTGCGCGACGGAAGTTGGCAGCAGATCGACGCGCGCACACTGGTGCCGGGAGACATTGTTCGATTATATCTCGGCGATGTTGTCCCCGCTGATTGCATACTCATTGCAGGCGATTACATCAGCATCGATCAATCCGCACTCACGGGCGAATCGCTGCCGGTCAGCAAGAAATCTGGCGAACAGGCGTACTCTGGCTCGATCGTTAAACAGGGCGAAATGACGGCAGTGGTCACTGCCACCGGCGGAAACACGTTTTTTGGACGCACGGCGAAACTGGTCGCAGCCGCGGGAAGTGTTTCGCATTTCCAACGAGCAGTGATGCGGATCGGCAATTTTCTGATCATCCTCGCGCTGGTGCTGGTGGTGATTCTCGTCGCGGCTCGTCTTTTCGATATGCGCGGTCATTACGATCGAGCCGTCCTGTTGAGGTTGGCCGAAATTGTTCTGATTCTTCTGGTGGCATCAGTGCCTGTAGCCATGCCGGCTGTGCTTTCCGTGACGATGGCCCTTGGCGCGCGCATGCTCGCGAAACGCAAGGCAATCGTCTCGAGATTGGAAGCGATCGAGGAACTGGCAGGCGTGGACGTGCTCTGTTCCGATAAGACCGGCACATTAACCGAGAACAAGCTGACCCTGGGCGAGGCGCAACCATGGCAGGGCACCGATGCCGACAACTTAATTTTGATGGCATCGCTCGCTTCACGCGCAGCGGATAATGATCCGATCGATCTCGCCATAATGGCAGGACTTAAAGACCCATCGGTCCTCAAGCGCTATCAACAGCAATCCTACGTTCCCTTCGATCCGGTGCGCAAACGCACCGAAGCAACGATCAAGGATTCGTCAGGCACAGTGTTTCGCGTCAGCAAAGGTGCGCCACAGGTGATTCTAAGCCGGACGAAACTTGCGGGCGCCGATTTTGTCAAAGCGCAGCAAACCGTGAACGATCTCGCAAGCCACGGTTACCGTACGATTGCTGTCGCTGTCGCTCACACTAATGATGATTGGGTTTTCCTGGGAATTCTACCGCTGAACGATCCACCACGCCCCGATTCGAAGAGCACCATCGCACGGGCGCGCGCTTATGGGGTGAAAGTCAAAATGGTCACGGGCGATAACGTCGCCATCGCACGGCAAATTGCATCGGAACTGGACATGGGCGCAAATATCCAGCCGGCAACAGAACTTTTTCCGGGCGACCTAACGAAAGGTCAAATCCCGTTGGATGCGGCGGAGAAGATCGACCAAGCCGATGGGTTCGCTGAAGTTTTTCCAGAACACAAATATGCGATCGTAAAAATACTCCAGCAGAATGGTCACATCGTCGGTATGACCGGCGACGGCGTGAACGACGCGCCCGCGCTCAAGCAAGCGGACGTCGGCATCGCCGTTTCCGGAGCGACCGAAGCAGCGCGCGCAGCAGCAGCATTGGTCCTGATCGCGCCCGGTTTATCCGTGATCATCGACGGCATCGCGGAGGCCAGGCGCATCTTCGAGCGGATGACAAGCTACGTGCTGTATCGAATCGCCATGACCATTGCCATCATGGTGTTTGTGGTGCTGGCGTCGATCTACTATCACTTTTTTCCGCTCACTGCGATCATGCTGATCGCTCTCGCTCTGCTGGACGATGTGCCCATTATGACCATCGCCTTCGATAACGCCACCGTGCCGCCGCAGCCGGTGAGATGGGAATTGGACAGGGTGCTGGTGATCTCGTCAGTGCTTGGATTGCTTGGTGTTATCCAAAGCTTCGGTTTGCTTTATCTCGGCGACACGGTTCATCACCTGCAGCATCCGCAGCTACAAACAATGATGTTCCTGCAACTAGTCGCTGGCGGTCATCTCATGTTGTTTGTGATGCGCGCAAGGGGACCCTTTTGGAAACCGCCCTATCCCAGCTCACGCCTTTTCTTCGCGATCATTGCCACCCAAATGGTGGCGGTGTTCATGTGCAGCCAGGGTTGGCTCGTGCCGGAACTGCCTTGGAGAATGATTGGCTTGGTGTGGGCTTACAACATCGCGTGGATGATTGTGCAAGACATCGTGAAGCTTGGACTTTATCGCATTCTAGATCCTGCTCATTCGTGGAAGCGATGGTTTTCGAACCACTCCGAGTGTCGATAACTGGCGGGCACAAGCTGTGAGGTAAATCAAAAAAAAGATCATGTCGAACTATCAAAAGAAATTTGTAGTGAAGCCGGCGTCCAAGATCCGGTTAAAACACTTCGATCCCGATTACCATGGGAAAAATGAATCACACAAGTCAGCTTTGCCCGAAATCGAGAAGAACCGCCAGAAAATGGACGAACTGCAATATCTCATGTACGCGGAGCAGAAGCATTCGCTTCTCGTTGTATTGCAGGGACTCGATGCTGGTGGCAAAGACGGCACAGTCCGCCACGTCTTTGCGGGCATGAATCCGGCGGGCTGCGTTTCGATTGGTTTCAAGCAGCCGACACCGAAAGAACTGGCGCACGATTTTCTCTGGCGCGTGCATCCGCATGTGCCTGGCAAAGGTTCAGTGGTGATTTTCAATCGTTCCCATTATGAAGATGTGCTGGTGGCGCGCGTTCACGACTTAGTACCGGAAAAAATATGGTCGAAACGCTATGATGAAACCAACGATTTCGAAAAACTGCTCCTGACACAAAACAACACCACGATTCTCAAGTTTTTTCTGCACATTTCAAAAGAGGAGCAACTCGCCCGGTTTGAGAAACGACTCGATGACCCGGCGCGTCAGTGGAAGATCAGTGAATCTGACTACAAGGAACGTGAATATTGGGATGATTATATCAGGGCGTTCGAGGATGTGCTGAACAAAACGAGCACCGAACATGCTCCGTGGTTCATCATTCCTTCAAATCACAAATGGTTTAGGGACCTGGCGATTTCAGAAATCATCGTCCGGGCGATGAAAGAGATGCACATGCAATTTCCGAAGCCAACCGTAAACCTGGCAGAGATTCGGCGTAAATATCATCAGGCAGCCGATCAAGAGAAATCGGACAGAAGTAAGAAACGCTAAACATTGTCCGAAATCGCGCTACCACAACGGCTGACGCTCCTGCTGGATGAGTCGTCGCTGAACAGGATTCAGCGATGGCTATGGGTGCTCTCGACCGGCGGCACCTTGTTGGATGGCTACGCCATTTTCGTTCTTGGCGTGGCGATGCCCATCATCATCGTTCATTTTCACATTCAACCCGGCGTGGTCGGTCTCATTGGAGCGAGCCTGGTGTTCGGTGCTGTTATTGGAGCAGGAGTTGGCGGGCCGATCGCGGACCATCTTGGCCGAAAAAAATTGATGATTGCCGATATGATCATCATTGCCGCCGGCGCTTGTGTCAGTGCGCTGGCCAACGGACCGGCAATGCTCTTCATAGGACAACTGCTCGTCGGGATCGGAGTAGGTATCGATTTCCCTGTCAGTAGCAGCTACGTCTCCGAAATTTTGCCGAAGTCCGGTCGTGCACGAATGATGGTGGCCACGATTGCCTGCCAATCTGTCGGTATGCTGATTGCCGCAGGAATTGCATTAGCCTTGCTAAGGACCGGAAGTGCTCAGGCTTGGCGGCTGTTTTTGGCGACAGAAAGCGCAGTTGCTTTACTCTTTTTTATATTGCGTTTGTCGGCACCAGAAAGTCCGCACTGGTTGATGTCTCGCGGCAAATTTGCAGAGGCGGCGAAAGCTTTGATTCGGATTATTCCCGAGCAACGACTGGCAGTGTTGCAACTTACGCGCAACGAAGAGAAGCTCGCGGCTCCGGTTGTGCACGTGAACGGCGGGTTGCCGATCTTATTTTCGCGTCATTATCGGGCCCGCACAGCGGTGGTAACCATTCCGTGGTTTCTGATGGATATTGCCACGTACGGCGTTGGATTGTTTACCCCGACTATTCTCGGAGCGATCGAAATCCCCACAGGAACGCGTGGATTGACCGCACATGACTTTGGTCTCGCAGAGGGTAGCACCGTGATCGATTTGTTTTTGCTGATTGGTTTCCTTCTTGGAGTCTGGATGGTTCCACGATTCGGCCGCATCCGCATGCAGGCGATTGGTTTCGCAGGCATGGCTGTGGGCATGCTCGTGTTGGCGGCAGCCGTCGGCCTAACGAAGTCTGGTTTGCACATCCCGCTGGTGTTCGCCGGATTCATTATGTTTAACCTGCTGATGAATGCCGGTCCTAACTCGACCACGTTTACGCTCGCTCCGATATTGTTCCCGACTCAATTGCGCGGGACTGCAGGTGGATTCGCCGCAGGCGCTGCCAAGCTTGGCGCAACGGTGGGCGTCTTCCTTCTGCCGATCTTGAAAGAAAAATTCGGCGTTGCGAGCGTTCTTGGAATTGTATCAGGTGTAAGTCTGCTGGGTTTACTCGTAACTTTAATTTTCAAATGCGAGGACACAGCATAGCAACTTTCCGAGCAGTACAGAGGGCTCTGGAAAGTGATACTTTTTTGCCGGCGACGTCTATGGAATTATTCGACGGCGTGATTGGATGGCGACAGGGAGTTACACTTTTTGAAGCGTCAGAGAGCAAAGACACAAATATCCAGTGTCTGGTGTTGCGCCGACAGAACAAGGCCATGAAGCCGAAATTGCGGCGGTGCAGCGACCAATTATCGCATGAACAAGACAACCTCATTGAGAAGACGAGCACACGCGATAAATCTGCATCATGTTGTTTCGCGGGCAGTGAAGTGTGGCTCGAACGAGAGGTGCACCGCGCTGATCGAATGAAATCTCGCCTTGACGATAGCGGTCTTATTTCCGATATAGCCGCCTGTCCTGCGTCGCTTTGGGTCGCGTAGGGCTGCGCTTCTAGCATATGCAACCTTTTTTAGGATGGATGCGCCCCCCGCCGATTGCGATTTGGATCGCCTCCCTTTGTGCGCTTTTGACGGCCGTTACTGTCCGGGCGCAGGCGCCACAATCGCCTCCGGCGCCTCCGGCGCCCCCCGTGATTCACTCCATTGACGTGGAGTACACGGGGCCTGCATCGATCAGCAAGGAACGCATTCTGGCGCAGATGCGCACAAAAGTTGGGCAGATTTATTCAAACGAAATCGTGCAGGAGGACATCAAGGCGTTGTACGGAACCGGTTACGTTCGAAACGTTCGAATATTTGCTCAGCCTCAAGGCGACGGTGTGAAGGTGATCGTTGCCGTTCAAACCCAGGCGGTCTTACGCGAGATCGAAATCAACGGCGCCGAACGCGTCAAACCGAAGAGACTCCGCAAAGAAATGAAGGTGAGGCTCAATCAGGCGGTTAATGAGCAGGCACTCGAGGAAGCCCGCCAGAAAATTATCGAAATTTATCAGGGGAAGGGATACAACGACGTCAGCGTTGAATACCGCGTCGAACCAATCGACGAGAAACGCGGTACAGCGCGCGTCATTTTCACGGTGACCGAGGGCGTCAAAGGCGCGATCAGCGAAATCCGTTTTGAGGGCAACGCGCACATTAGCCAAAAGATATTACGCAAACAGATGAAAACCCGTGGGAGAACGCTGATCTATTTCGTGGATAAGACAGGTCGGCTTGATGAAGTTCAGTTGGAGCAGGACTTGGATAAGGTCCGCGAGTACTATCAAAACCACGGCTTCATCGACGTGGCGATAAAAGAAGTGCGCAAAGATCGCACTCCGAAGGGGCCGATGATCATCACGATTGTGATTGCGGAAGGTCCACAATATCACGTCAGCAAACTGTCGATCACCGGTTACGAGCACACCACCGATTCAAGAGTCCGCGCTTTCTTAAAAATGAAAGAGGGCAGTGTCTATTCGCCGAAACAGCTTCACGACGACGCCAAGGCTGTTGCCGATGCATACGGCAGCGGAGGCTACGTCGATCTCGTGATTACACCCGAAGGGACGCCGGCCGGCCCAGCGCTCATAGATGTGCACTACCTCATCGAAGAGGGCCCCCGCTCGTTTGTGAATCGGGTGAATATTGAAGGAAACACTCGCACGAAGGACAAGGTTATCCGCCGCGAAGTGCTCGTTGCTCCGGGAGATGTGTTCAACACCGTCCGTGTGGACACCACGAAGAAGCGTCTGGAGAACCTGGGTTACTTTGCAAAGGTCGAGACCTATCCGGAAGATACAGATATACCGGGCCGGAAAGATCTAACTGTTTTGGTCCAGGAAAAGCGCACCGGTTCCCTCAGTTTTGGGGGTGGCTTCAGCACGGTCGATAAACTGGTAGGGTTTGCCGAACTTACCCAAGGCAATTTCGATATGTTTAACTGGCCTTCGTTCACCGGCGGCGGGCAAAAGTTCCGTTTACGTATTCAGTATGGAACCGAGCGAAAGGATTTTATTCTGGCGATCACCGAACCTTACTTCCTCGATCGCCGCCTTTCCCTGAGCGGTCAGGCATTCTATAACGAGGCGAATTACTTGAGCGCCGAGTACAACCAGCGCAATTACGGAGTCCTATTCGAGTTACGCAAGCCAATCAACGCGTACATGTACGGGACACTGGGGTATATGCTCCAGGACGTCGACATTTTTGACGTGGACCCGACGGCTTCCGAATTCATTCAGTCACAAAAGGGGTCGTCCGTTGAAAGCAAGATTCTCTCAAGCCTCGTCTTTGATTCGCGCGACAATCCGTTGCTCTCCCGCCGCGGGCAGCGGATCACATTTTCGCCAATGATCGCCGGTGGTTTTCTGGGAGGCGATACTCAGATTTACGCGTTCGATCTGGAGGGATCGCAATATTTCCGTTTACCGAAGGATACCATCCTGCTGATCAACGGCGAAATCTCGACGGTCAGCCAATGGGGTAGCGGCACCCAGGTGCCGATTTATGAGCGGCTTTTCCTTGGCGGCTCGAACAATCTTCGTGGCTTTCCCTTCCGCGAAGTTGGTCCACAGGATGAAAATGGCGAGCCTGTTGGCGGTCAATCACTGGCGCGCGCAACGTTTGAGTGGACTTTCCCGATTATAGAAAAAGCGCGGGGCGCACTTTTTTACGACATGGGTTTTGTTAATAGCAGCGCGTGGTCTTTTGGCTTCAATCATATGGCTTCGGATGTCGGTGTAGGAATCCGGCTCGATTTGCCGATCGGTCCACTACGCCTCGATTACGGATATCCGGTGATGCGGGACGGGTACAACGGCGGTGGCCATTTCAACTTCAACGTGGGCTATCAATTTTGAACGAATATATGTGGTTGCACTCTAACCCGATCCATCCAACCATATCCTCTGTTTTTATGAAAAAGTCTCTGTCAATACTCTTTGCGCTGACGCTGGTTGCTCCAATTGCCGCCTTTGCACAGGGCACAGCCAAAATTGGAACGGTCGATATGCAGCGCGCGTTCAAGGATTACACTAAAACCAAGGACGCCGAGGTTAAAATCAACGACGCCAAAAACGCCGCGAAAAAGGAATACGATGATCGCGCGGAAGCTTACAAGAAGGCGCTCGACGAAATTAACAATCTGAATAAGCAGCTAGAGTCTCCGGCATTAAGCGCGGACAAAAAAACCGGCATGGCCAAGGAGCGCGATGACAAAATCGCCAACATCAAAAACATGGAACGCGAGATCAGCGACTTTCGTCAGACACGGGAGCATCAGTTGCAGGAGCAATTAATGCGGATGCGCGAGGGGATCGTGAAGGAAATTACCGATGTCGTAGTCGAGAAAGTGAAAACCAAGAATCTTGATTTTGTGCTGGATAAATCGGGCGTCAGCATCAATGGGGTTCCTGTCGTGCTGTACGCGCCTGAAAACGTTGATTTCACAAACGAAATCATCGAAGTACTAAACAAGCCCGGTCGCGCTACATCCTCGGCGAGGAGGCCTGCAGCAGGCGCGTCCGTGACTCCGGCGGCAGCAAGAGCAACCAAGCCCTAAAGTTCGCTCGAATTTCAAAAATGCACGCGGGCGGAAACTCGCGTGTATTTTTTTGTACGGATGAAATCAGCCGCTGACACGCCGATGGTCGTGAGCAGTTGCGAACCTCCAAAGAATGTTTTTTCGATCTCGACTTCGAATAACGATATGCGCGGTTACGATAGTGGTCGCCTCTGGCGCCGGTTCGTTCGCCGCGGATTGGCAGGCAACACTCAGTAAAGAGCCTCGTGGGAATTTTCCAGAGTTGCGCCCTCTGCGGGCGTCTTATCGCTTCGGCTGGTCTGGAGTAACAGCGGCCACCGGTGAGGTTCACTTCACCAAGCCATCGACCGACAAGTTTGAACTCGAAGGTGTAGGCCGAACCACGAGCTTTGTCCGCGCGTTGTGGAAACTGGACGCCACGTATCGCGCCGTTGCGAACTCCCAAACACTGGCTCCGATTGAAACGCAGCAAACCGAAAGCTATCGATCAAAAAAAATCGCTACCCATCTGACTTTCACCAATAACGGAGTGACCCGAATACGAACCGAGGGTGAAGGCGCCGCCGCCAAGACAACCACGCGTGACTTTACATTGCCTAACTTGTTCGATTTGCACTCGGCAGCGCTTTACCTCCGCAGTCAACCCCTCAGACAAGGGAGCGTTTATCGCGTCGCGATTTACGCGGCAACAAACGCTTACCTTGCCACTGTGACCGTAACCGGACGAGAAAAAATCTCCGTGCGCGCCGGCACTTACAATGCGATCAAACTTAATCTGCAACTCAAACACATCGGAAAACATCTCGAATTGGAACCGCACAAGAAATTTCGTCGTGCCACAATCTGGGTGTCAGACGACACCGAGCGCCTCATCCTTCGCATCGACGCACAGATCTTTGTAGGCACAGTCTTCGCGGAACTGCAGTCGGTGCGTTTCGATAATCCAAAATGAGGCTAATCGGGCTCCCATTGACCTCGAACCGGCGGTCCAGGAGGACGCATGCGCGGACGATAGGGATTAGAAAACTGCTGGCGCGGCCCGGGCAACAAGCGCAGTGCCGCGAGCGTTTCCAGATCCAGCCGGCCCGTCACCGGCAGTCTTGTTCGGGCTTGATAGGCCCGCAGGGAGAATTCCATCGCGGGTCCGTAGATTCCGTCAATCTGTTCACGATACAGTCCATATCGTGCGAGAACGATTTGCGCCGAGACAATCACATTGCGTTGGATGCTGGGAGGAGCGCTCTGAAATGGCGTGTCAGCAAAAACTGTCCCGGGCGAACCAGATGGCCCCAGGGGAGTTGAAGGAAAAACCTGCTGGTCCTGGGGAGCATTACTGAAAGGCTGAACCGGAGGAGCAGGACTTGCAGGTCCCGTCTCATCGGAAGGGGCCTCGCCTGGCGCAACCTCTGCCGCAGGAGTCGGTGACGCATATTTAGTCGGTGGGTGCGACGACGACCCGGAAGATTTAATCCCGAGCGATCGCAGCGTCTCATCATTGAGCTCACCGCTCACTTGCAGACCGTTGCGAATTTGATAACGGCGAATCGCCGCCGTCACATTCGCATTCATGTCACCGTTGACTTCGCCGTAGTAGAAACCTTCGTCTTTCAAAGCCTGTTGCACGCTTTCAACAAGTTGGTCCGCTTGCATCAGCATCACCGATCCCATGAACATCACCGCGGCAATTGTGATTTTCATGGCCATTCGACGATGACGCCTTTCGTCTATTCAGTGCGCTTCTGAGCTGTGGCTGCCACTGCTGATTTCGGTTGACTCAACGCGTCGCGATACCGCAGAACGCCGTCGGCAACGGCTGCCGCCAGTTGGTCGCGATAATCCTCGCTGACAAGTTTCGAAAGTTCGTCTTTGTTCGTAATAAAGCCGCCCTCAATCAACACCGCGGGAGAAGTCACGTTCGCGATCACAAAAAATTGTTTCGCTTGGGTGCCGCGATCGACGGAGCGGGTTCGCGCCACCAGCGCTTCCTGAATGAAACCGGCGAGGCTTTGGCTTTCGGGCTTGGGCGAATTGGACGGCGGCCGCGAAAAAAACGGCAGCCATGAAGCGAAAGTAGAGCCTGAATTGATCTGATGCGCAGCATAGTAAGTTTCCACGCCGGTCGCGACCGGCTTGTTGTCTTCGTTAAAATGAATACTGACGAAAATGCTTTCTTTCGCCCGATTTCCGAACGCGGCGCGATCCGCCAGGGATACATAGCTGTCGCCGACGCGAGTCATCAACGTCGCGACACCTTCGGAATCGAGGAGCCGATCGACGCGGCGCGCAATGTCCAACGTCAGATCCTTTTCCATGATTCCGCCACACATCGCGCCGGAATCTTTCCCCCCATGGCCCGGATCAAGAACCACTACCGCAA
Organism: Candidatus Udaeobacter sp.; assembly: GCA_036002955.1. Classification (GTDB taxonomy): domain Bacteria; phylum Verrucomicrobiota; class Verrucomicrobiia; order Chthoniobacterales; family UBA10450; genus Udaeobacter. The sequence continues at coordinate 15,878 of DASYSX010000223.1, forward strand.
ATGGTTTGGACGTCTGTGGCGGAGTTGACTTTGATTCTTTATAAACCGCCGGTCGGTTCTGTTGATGAAACGAAATCCACACAAGCGAGGCGATCATCAACAACAAGCCTGCGACCCCAAGCACATTCCGAATGGCTCGTTTCATTTGTGGTTCCCGTCAGAAAAGTTTTCCTCATAATTTAATCACCGAGAAATGATGGAGCGCAATTCCTTATCTGTTAACGAATGATAACGAATTGGTTTGCTGCCATCGCGCTTCAGCACTGCTGCTTCAATTGCAGCAACGGTGAGTTGTTCCTGGCGATGTTGCGCGATCGCATCGCGCGCGGGGATTTCTTTTGCTTCGCTGGCCTGCAACAACATGTGCCCGACACTCCATGCGTCGAGCCCGGATTTCACCGCCGTTTCAAAGGTGGCATCCGGTTTGTGCTCGCTTTTGAGAAACGCTTCCATCATTTCGACTGATTGGCGCGTGCCGCTGAGCACAGCGAAATCTTGCCGGGCTCGCGCGTATGTCGCGCCGTTGCTTGCAATCTCGCCGTCGTATTCCACTCGCAAAAACAAATCGTCCTCGGGACGTGCGCCCACCTCCGCGAAAAGCATCCGCGCCAGATACGGCGGTCCATAAATCTGCTCGAACGCACTTTTCATGACAGGACTAAGCGAATAATGCGCGAGCCGCCGTAGGGAAACATCACCAGCCGAGCGGGTGAAGCCCTCCGTGCTGGCCAGTTCAATCGCGGCCATTCGCAATCGCTCGATGTCGCCAGGATGCCCAATCCCTCCCATAGCGATCCGATCGTAGATCTCGAAAAGCTTCTGGCGCGTTTGACCAAGTGTAACAAACAGAATGCCTTCGCGGTAACCGAGGGCTGCGATGGGACTGCCGGGAGCGAGCTGCGCTTCGATGTATTCGCGCCGGTTGGCGATCGCTTCGACCCAACGATACGGCTCTTCGATCATGCAACCAGTTCTTTGAACACGGCGGCGATTTTGCTCTCGGGCAGAGTGGTGATGCCTTCGCGCGACACAATCTTGATGATGGGAAAAATCTTTCCGGCACGATCTACCCCCGCTGTTGCCGTATCGGATTCCGCAGCGGTATCGAGCGCGCGCAGTGTGAGCGATACCGCTTCCTGTTCGTTTAGTTTATGCAGCGGCTTCGCGCCCCACGTATTTTCATAATAGAGAATGCCGCGAACCGCAGGCGATCCGGATCCCGTTGCCGCGTAATCGGTCGCTTCAAACTGCGCTCCCATTGCATCATAGAAGTAAAGGCGCGCCTCGGGTTTCGAATTTCCGTCGTAAGTAGCAAAGATGGGGACAACAATGCCTACGCCTTGCATGACGAACCCGAAATTGTCGCGCAACAATTTCGAGAGAGCTCGCACTTTACCGTCCACACTCATCTCCTGGAGCTGAGTTCTCCGAAAATATTGTAGGGAATGCTCGAGCACGCGCGCCATTTCCCACGCAGTCGCAGGTACACCCGCGATGGCCATTATCGATTCTCTGTCGATTTCCAAGACCTTGTCCGCGCGATCGTAGACGACAGTGTTACCCGCAGTTGCACGGCGATCTCCTGCAACCAGAACGCCGCCGGAAAATTTGAATGCAAGGATCGTTGTCGCATCGGTGGATTGCCACGTCTGTTGTTGCGTCACGTTTTGCGGCATAGGGCCGGTGGCAGCCGGACCGAGCAGACCTTTGCGCCGCATCAGCGAAGGAAAGTCATCCGCTGCACCAGAAAAGTTCTGGTCAAATCCCCACTGTGCACGGTCCATTACTGACCGGTGCGCTGGCGATAGCGCTTGGATTGGTTGGGGTCGACTTTGCGCATTTTCTTTAACAAATCCTTTGTGTCCGGTCGTGAAACGTCCGGCGAACGCGGGCCACCGCCATCGCCTTGTTTTGGTCCCCACGGCGCCGGTTCGGCCGGCTTTTGAATGCGCTCAGGCATAAAAAAACGTACGAGCAAAAGTTCGAAACGCAAGCCATCCGACGCGCGGAATC
>DASYSX010000224.1:0-12312 GCA_036002955.1 Candidatus Udaeobacter sp.
GTGTGTCGCTCCGATGAATCGCGAACGACGAAACGATCGCCGATGAACGCAAAGATAGGTGAGGCAAGCTTTAAACGAGCAATTTTTTCTTTGCCTGCCTCGAGGGATCCATTTCCACGGAACTTAATTCTGCCTGCGACGCGTGATGCACCGTGGTGCAGATACATCGACGATCCGTTTTTCAGAGGATGTGCGACGATCTTGTCGCCATTAAGACGCGGCGACTTTTCCACGCGAACGATCAGAGTCGCAGATGGTGCGTCGTGATTACGAAGCGTTAGCACATCGCCGCGCTTGATCTGATCGACGCGCAAGTCAGGTAGATTGATGGCGGTCCGCATTCCCGGCTGCGCCACTTCCACTTCCTGGTCGTAACTCTGAATGGAACGAATACGTGTTTCGTGATTAGTCGGATAAACGAAGACTTGTTGACCGCGGCGTAAGCACCCGCCGGTGAGTGTACCCGTCACAATCGTGCCGATCCCGCGGAGCGTGAACACCCGATCGATAAATAAACGTGGCTTACGGATGTCGCGTTGGCAGTCTGTTGTTGCGAGTTGAATAGCCAGAGTGTTTACCAGCTTCTCAATGCCCGTTCCGGTCCTGACTGAAGTGGGGACGATCGGCGAGTCTGTGAAAGGTGTGCCAGTGAGTCGTTCGCGAATCTGATTACCGACGACGTCGATTCGGCCCAGGTCGCTCTTGGTGAGTGCAATCACAGCGCGTTGCACACCGAGATAATTAAGGATTTGCAAATGCTCTTCGCTTTGCGGCATCCAGCCGTCATCGGCCGCAACGACAAACAATGCCAGATCGATTGATCCAAGCCCGGCGATCATGTTACGCACGAAATCTTCGTGACCGGGGACATCAATAATGCCCGCGTGAATTTTGTCGCCGTTTGCAGCGGTTAGCTTCAGCGCGGCGAAACCAAGATCGATTGTGATCTGCCTTTTTTTTTCCTCCGGTAGACGATCGGGATCGGATCCGGTTAAGGCTTTGACCAGCGCGCTCTTGCCATGATCAACATGGCCTGCTGTAGCGATAATAAAATGACGCGTGGTCACTACACGCATGCCAGGCGAGCCGCGTTAATCACGCTCTCATCCTGCTCAGGAAATATGGTGCGCAGGTCGAGTTTGAATCGGTTATCTGCGATGTAGCCGATTACAGGCGGGTTCGAAGCACGAAGGCTCGCCGCGAATTCCGCCAGGGACGATTCTGCGGGAATGAGATCGATCGTTACGGATGTCACATTAGCTGTTGGCAATGTACCGCCACCTGTCTTCGCTTTACCGCGGCCGATTCCAATGTTCAGCGGCAAATCCGCCAAACTCGAAGCAATCGCCCTGGCACGGACGCGTAATGCCTCCTCTGAAGTTTCTAAAAGCGCGAGCGTCGGGATTTCGCCAATTTTTTGATCCAAGTGAAGATCCACAGTTGCTTGCAAAGCGGCAAGACACAGCTTGTCGCAGCGCAAGGCGCGAAACAGCGGTTCACGCTTTAGCGCGGTGACGAATCGTTTTTTTCCAGCGATGATTCCTGCCTGCGGACCGCCCAACAGTTTGTCGCCGCTAAAGCAAACAAGATCAGCCCCAGCTTTCAACACGTCGCCGGCGATTGGCTCATGCTCCGTAATGTTGAATGATTCAGTCGCGATCATCGCGCCGCTGCCGAGATCTTCGACAAACGGAATCCGCTTCTTCTTCGCCACCGCGCTGATCTCATTCGAGGAAGGCGATTGTACGAAGCCGCTCATGGAAAAATTGCTACGGTGCACTTTCAGAACCATGGCGGTTTCTGGTCCAATGGCATGCGCGTAATCCTCGAGTGTGGTCTTGTTAGTCGCGCCGACTTCGCGCAATTTCGCGCCGGTCGCTTCGAGAATTTCGCTGATACGAAATCCGCCGCCGATTTGTACTAGTTCGCCTCTTGAAATGACAACCTCCGGCGCGCCTAGCGGTTGCGCCCTACCAACCTTTCGGGTGAAGTATTGAACGATGAGGAGTAATGCCGCTGCGCAATTGTTCACTACAGTTGCCGCCTCGGCTTCACAAAGCAGTGCGAGAGCACCCTCGACGTAAGAGCCGCGCCCGCCGCGTTCGCCTTTCACAAGATCGTATTCGAGATTTGAATACGCTGCCGCGATTTCATTCATTGCGTCTACGGCTTCGCGCGAAAGCGGGGCGCGCCCGAAGTTTGTGTGAATGACAATTCCAGTTCCGTTGATGACTGACTGAAGTCTGCTGGCACGAAATTCATCCAGTGAGCGACGGAGGTCAGCGACAATCGACTCGAATTCGGCGGCCGCACGGCTCGCGCGGATTTGTGACAGTTTACGGCGGACAAGCTCGACGACGAAAGGCCTCGGCAAATCAGAATGGCCGATAGCATCCAGGATCTTCGACACCGCTGGAATTTCGCGTCGCTTGTCGCACCTCATTCGGTCATGCATACCAATGGGCGGCGACGTCGTCGCGGTACGATTCGTCCAATCAACGCGGCGGAATGGGTGCCGGCTTTTCGGAGGAGTTTGAGGGCATTTCGAAGGTTGGCTTCGGAGACGCACAATAGCAATCCGCCGCTGGTCTGTGCGTCCGTTAGTAGAATTTGACACGTCTCATCCGTTCGCCCCCAATCAACAAGAACGGTGGCTGCATTAAGGTTATCGCGGGTCCCTTGCGGGACGCAGCCCAGAGCGACGAGCTCGCGAATTTCGTGGCTGATGATCGGCACAGCAGCGGGCTCGATATCCGCGGAGACATTACTCGCCCTGCATAAGGAGATCAGATGCCCAATTAATCCATAGCCGGTGATATCGGTCGCTGCGTGAACGAGTCCTAATTCCGCTAAATCGGCGCCGACTGTGTTGATCTGGGACATAAGCGCGATGACGTTTTTTTGGAGCGCGCGCGAAGCCATTCCGCGTTTAATTGCAGTCGTGGCGATACCGGTGCCGAGCGGCTTGGTCAGAATGAGCGCATCGCCGGGGCGCGCATTTGCGTTTCTAGTGATGCGCCGGACGTCAACAAGCCCTGTAACCGCAAGTCCGTAGATCGGTTCCGGATTGCGAATGGAATGGCCGCCTATGATCACGCAGTCGACCTCGGCTGCCTTGGCAAGGCCACCACGCAAAATGGAGGAAACCACTCTTGGCCTAACGAGATCATCAGGAAACCCAATGATGTTTAGCGCAGTCAACGGACGTCCGCCCATGGCATAGATGTCGGAGAGCGAGTTGGCTGCTGCGATCTGGCCGTACGAAAACGGGTCGTCCACAATCGGCGTGAAAAAATCAACGGTCTGCACGAGTGCGCGATCGCGGTCCAAACGGTACACACCTGCGTCGTCGAACGTTTTCGAACTTACGAGAACGTTCCGGCTTAAGGAAATGGGAAGCTGCGGCAAAACTTGTCGCAGGGCCTGTTGGCTCAATTTTGACGCTCACCCAGCGCTGGATGAAAGCGACGTTAGCTTCTGGATTTGCTCACGCGACATGTGGTTCACCTCCCTTCGATTATTTTGTCATTCCGAGCGAAGTCGAGGAATCTCGATGAATCAGCCGTTGATATGGCCACGGGATCCTTCGACTTCGCTGCGCTCCGCTCAGGATGACGACAGAAGATTTGGCGGAGAGGATAGGAATCGAACCTACCTCGACACTTGCGTGACGACGACGGTTTTGAAGACCGCGAGGGCCACCAGGCACCCTTCACTCTCCGGATTGCGGAAAACTCCCAACGCCGAACGTCCAACGTCCAACGCCGAATTTTTCGCGCGCGAAGCGCGCTTTGGAGTACAGCGGCTTGACGCCGCTTTTGAAGGCTAAACGCCGCGCGACGAGTTACAGAAACGAACGCGAGCGGTTCGCTATTTTGCTTTCTTGATCGCCTTAACGATCTCGGCGAAATCCGGCCATTCGCCGGACTCGAGTTTGGAATGGAGCAGTTTGCCATTGGCGCGAATTTCGAAGGCGCCGCCACTCGACGGAATCAGCGTAAGCGATTTGATGCGCTCGCCGAGTTCGAGAATTTTGGTCGCCAAACTGACGGCCTTCGGCGTGTAGTTTCAAACGACGCAGTATTCGATTGATACTTCGCTCTTCACTCAACAAGCTCCTTTCCGCAGCCAAACTATCGATCTCGCTAGAACGGGTCAAGAGTCATACTAACGGATTCGGATGCGGTTTGTGAATGCAGCCTTGACACAACTGCGCGCGTTACTTCACAAAAGAAGTGTGCCGCAGCCCGCTCCACCAGGCTGCGGCGTCTCCACTTCATCAACCCCGAATGCTTTCGGGGTTTTCAGCCCTGAAGGCGCTAGCCTTCAAGAATTTTCAAAAGGCGAAATTCACGCCGCTGCGGAACATTCCGAAATTGTTCCTGGGCCCATCGATGACGCCAAAACTCAAGTCGTTAGTCCAACCGAAGTTCCGCGCGAACCGAAATTCAAGACCGGCACCAAATTGACCTAGTAATTTCGTTTCGGCGCCAAAATGTTCGGTCTGTGCATTCACGGCGAACGCGTCCGGCGGCCCTTGCGTGTGAAGTTCGTCCCTTTCGCCTCCGCCGAAAATTGCGCCCACACCCGCCCATGCATAAGGCGCTAAACGCGTGCAAGGAATTGGATACCGCAATGTAAATGTGCCAAGCACACTGCCGATGGTATGATTGTGATTGATTCTTCGGTGAACAAATACCGGGACCGACTGGTCCTCGAAGATATCGAAACCTGGCTTGCTGCCGTCCAGAACAAATCCTTCCACACCGACACCGGCATACCGACAGAAGAAATATTTGATGTCGCCGCCGCCACCCCAGGCGTGATCGCCGCCAATGTAACGGTCGTAAGTGCCGAGCACTGGACCGCCTTCACTGGTGCTTTGTACGATGTCGACCAGCGAAGGATTAGGAGCGAACTCGGTATTGGTGAATGCATATGTACCGAACAGATTCAAATTCCATTCGTGATCGCCGTACCATTGCGGACAGGGCGGCACATACGCGACCTGCTTCATTTCCTTTCCTGAATCCTTGCCGGAGCGGGCGTAGGCAGCGTCGGTGTAATAACGGAACCGCGAGGATACTGGCGCTTCAGCTTCGCCGCGCTCGCCACCGAAGAGCCAGGAAAAAGCAACAAACACATCAGCGACCGGAGCGCCTGCGGTGCAACCGAACAAAGGCGAGATGTCCACGCGAGTTTGCGCTGTCGGTTTCCACGCGAGGGTTGGACCGATGGTGAAACTGTGCAATGGATCGCCGCGAGTGCCTTTCACGGTGGTATTTTTATATTGCATTTCTATGCCGACTTTCAGACGCTCGTTAGGCAGGAGAATCGGAGTCATGGCGGCCTGTGAGAAACCCCATTCCCGTCCGCGATCGCCCGTATTTTCTTTTTCGAAGAACCAGTTCATGGCCCACTCGACGTGCTCGCCGAAATCCTGGGCGAGGAGCAATCGAAATTCGTAGGCATCGGGAACTTTGGGCGGTCCGCCCTCTTCCTCCTCCTCTTCTTCTCCTCCTTCACCCATAGGAGGTTGAACTTCTTCATGTCGAATCGTGCCGACGCCAAATTTGTATTCTGCAAAAAGCGTTGGATTGAGTGGAATCTTGTTCCACTCAGCAAGAGCCCATCGAGCTTCCAGACTTACTGACCTCGCGCCGCCGCCGCCATTAAAGCGTTCGAACTGCGCTTCAGCTGCTACGTTGAAACGAAAGGGCAGACCCATTTCTATCTCTTGGGTGAAAAGATAATCGGGAGGTCCGTGCCGGAATCCCTGGCCCTCGAAAAGTTCGCCGAAGAAGAATGCCCATGGGGGCAACACATAGGCACTTACGGCGTTTGAGAAACGCGCACGCGAAAATCCTGGTGGCGCGCCGTAAGCGCTTGGCACTTCTTCGCCCGTTATTACAACAGCCTCCTCTGTCGTTGCTTGCGCCAAAGCAGAATAATTTGAGGCAAAAAACACCAAAGCTGCGCAGCAAATCGCAAGGATCGATGCACGTTCAATTTCAGAAAAAAACGAGGTTTTCTTCATAGGATTCGGATGATTACAAACCTGTAATAATTGACAAGACAAATTTTTGGCCGTTTTTGTCGACGTGTCTGATTACCAGGTCTGCTGACCTCCCGTAAAAGGGCAGCCGCAGCCCGCCTCCACAACGAGCTGCGGCTTATCCACTTCATTAACCGCGGATGCTTCACTTCCGCGGTTATCAGCCTGCAGGTTCGGCTAACATTACAAGATTGTAATGATTAGCAAGGCATTTTTTCGCGACCCTCCGCTACCACTGTGTGCATCTTGGAGGAGTTCTGGGCGATCCGGAATCCATGGCACGTTGCAAGCTTGCCATTGTGAATGCCGTAACTGCGCAAATTGTTGCCGGCTCCCCGCGGACTTGCCACGCCGGCCGATTCGCGCTGCGTCTCCTCGCAACGTTGTGCCGGCAGAATTTAGTGAGATTGCGTTGGGCTCTGCGCGATCACAAACATCGATGCAGGCTGCGGAGCGAAGCTTTCGGGATAATGCAAGTCACATCCGAAGCGGATATCTAAGACCGCCGCGTTTGTAGGCGTATTCGGGACAGTCCAAAGGAAGGATGTATTCCGTGGGTCGAGCCACGCGATCCAGACCGGAAACGTAATGCCACCGTCCAGCGACAGCCAAGCCTCGCTCTCGCATCCCGGCAAGGGAATGTTCGGAAGCGTGTGCTTCCATTCTACCATGATTTTCTGCCCGGCGTAGAGAACTTGTCCCGCCACTGGCGACAGCAACTGGGCAGAATACTTATTTGAGGCGGCCGGCGCAGTTGAGATTGTCAGTTGCACGCAGACAGCCAATATTGCGAATAACGTGGAGAGAAATCCGCGAGTTTTCATCTTGTTAACCCCTTTCGTTGATTAAGAGAGTTCCGAACATAAATGAAATGGTGTCAAAGGATTTTACCGTTACTTTTTTGTCATCTGCGCCGAGGCTGGAATGATGGCGCGCAGCGGTGACCTCTATTTCGGCTGAGCCGGAAATATCAGCGTGACCGTCGTGCCGCGAGTGGGTTTGCTGTGAATCGTCGCAGTGCCGCCGTGGAGATCGACAATTGATTTTACAAGCGCCAAACCGAGCCCTGCTCCATCGGAGCTGCGAGATGGCTCAGCACGGTAAAAACGATCAAAGACGCGCGGCAAATGTTCAGGAGCAATTCCGGAGCCGTTGTCGTGCACTGCAACTTCGAAACCGGTCTCGTGTTGGCAAAGCGCGATTTGAATTGAACCCTTCTCTGGAGTGAAGCGCAGAGCATTATCGAGCAGATTTCCGACGGCGCGTTCGAACAGATCGGGGTCTGCATAAATTTTTCCGTTGCCGCTGCACGTGATCACCACATGATGATCATCTGCGATGGTCTGATAAAACTCTGCGATTTTCTCAATTTCTGCGCGTGCGTCGAACGGCGCGCGTGCGATCGGCTCGCTCGCCGCATCGACACGAGCGACAAAAAGCAAATTGTCGACGATCCGCGAAAGCCGTTCGCATTCAGCGACGGTAGATTCGACGATCTCACGATAGTCGGCTGCAGTGCGATCTCGCGTAAGCGCAACCTGGGCTTCGCCGAGCATATTGGCGATCGGTGTTCGCAGTTCGTGCGCGAGATCGGCCGAAAATTGCGAGAGCCGGGTAAATGAATCGTCGAGACGTTTAAGCATTTCGTCGAAGGCGATTGCGAGCGGCTGCAGTTCGCGCGGCCACCCGGTTGAACCGATCCGTTGCTTCAATTGGTCTGCGCCGATTTGGTGGAGTGACTCCGTCATTTCTCGAAGCGGTTGCAAACCACGTCGGGTAACCACGATCGCAATCAAAGCCGACGCCACAACGCCGCCGAAGAGGACGGCGATAAATAACAGAGCAAAATTTCTTTCAACTTGCTCGTCACTTGAGCGGTCTTGCGCCAACTGAACTGTGTAAGCTTTGCCAGCGGGATGCTCATCGAAGGTCAACAGGGAGAAAAGCTTCCCTGAGTTCCGATAATCCTTGCGAGCGCGAAGCGCTTCTGCCGGTTCTCGCCCTGGTGGGAAAACCTGTTTCGGAATCAATTGATCCATTTGCGGTGTTTCGGCAATGGCGCGGCCTTGTTCGTCGAGAATCCTGATCCAATAAGGGGTGTGCTGACCGGCGCGGCGCGCGGTGAGCTCTTCAGCAAGGATTTCCGGACCGTTCTCGCGGAGATCAGTACTTAAGGCGAACATTTTGTCGGCCAGAACTGAGTTGTCTTCGGCGACCGCGTGCCGCACGACAATCGAGTAAAAGATGCCAAGGCCGCACGCGAGCAACAGGCCTGCAGCCATTGTAAACAACAGAATGAGCCGGAATGCGATGGAGCGCTGTTTGTTCAAGGACGACAATGAAGATGATTAGCGCCCTTTCAGAACGTAGCCGACGCCGCGAATCGTATGGATCAGCTTCATCTTGAACGGTTCGTCCACTTTCGAGCGCAACCGCCGGACAACTACATCGACAACGTTTGTGTTTGTGGTGAATCCGACCTCCCAAACGTGTTCTGCAATTTCGTCGCGCGACACGACAGCCCCGCTTGAGCGAACCAAATGCGCAAGCAGAAGAAATTCCTTTGGCGTGAGGTTCAGCGGAACGCCCGAACGCGTCGCTTTGTGCCGCTCAGTATCGAGTTCCAAATCCTCGATCCGTAAATGTTCAGGCTGCTGCTGCGGAGCACGTCGCAATACCGAACGGACACGAGCGAGCAATTCTGAAAATGCAAAAGGTTTGACCAGATAATCGTCTGCACCTAGCTCGAGTCCTTTCACACGATCTCGAACGCTGTCGCGGGCCGTAAGCAACAAAATCGGCGTACGCACCTCATCGCGCCGCAGTTCGGCGACCACGTCCCAGCCGTCCTTGTGCGGCAGCATGATGTCGACGATCAGCAGGTCAAATTTGGTCGCACGTGCTTGTTCCAAACCGGTTTCGCCATCAGGCGCGACATCGACATCGAAGCCGGCTTCGCGGAAGCCCTTGGCGAGAAAAGCCGCGGTTTTCTTTTCGTCTTCGATCACCAATATGCGCATAGGGCTCATTGCCTATACGAGGCTGCGGCTCATGCGCCAGATCGGCGTCGTGAAGGCGGCACGGCGATCAGCAGCCCCGCGATAAGAAATGTGAGTGCTGCTGAGAATAAACAATATCGGCAGTACGCGTGCAGTAGAAACGCCTGCACATAGAGAAACCAGAGTGTCGTCAAAAACATCGCGACAGCAATTAAAGCAACAAACCTCGGCGCCCATGGGTAGCCGAAGGCTGCGAATGTGGCGAAAGAGAACAAGGTGAAATAGGCGAGCGCCCCAAACATGGCCACCGGAATCCCGGCCACCTTCCCGTATGAACTTCCCAATACCCGAAAACAATCTGGCGAACCTCCGCAGCTGAGGGTTTCACCGGTAAGCGCCTGCACGGCCAAATAAGTTGCGTCAGCCAAACCGGCCAGAGCAACAATGGCCACAATCGTGTAAAGAACGGTGCGAAATCGCGATACGGTCATGCGGGCGGTTTCCCCGCTAACGCTGCGTTGATCGCAGCGTGAACGCCTTCCGGGTTTTTATCCTTTGGATCCACTGGCTGGCCATTGATGTACAAAGTTGGAGTGACTTTTATTTCGAGCGATTCACCGCGCGCAACATCGGAATCGACTCGTGCTTTGGCTTGTTCGCCATCCATGTCCTTTTTAAACTGATCAACATTTAGTCCAATCGTACCCGCATACGATTCGAACAATTCGCGCGTGTTGGGAGCCTTGCTCCAGACGGCTTGTTCGCGATACAGCACGTCGTGCATCTCCCAAAAATGACCCTGGAGCCCAGCGGCTTCAGCAGCCAGCGAGGCTTCGCGAGCGTGCTCATGAGCGCTGAGGGGAAAATTCCGGAAGATCAGCCGTATCCGCGAATCATATTCTTTCAGCAGTTCCTCACCAAACGCGGCGAAACTGCCGCACGGCGGGCACTGAAAATCGCCAAACTCTTCCAGCGTCACCGGGGCATTGGGATTGCCCCGAACGTGCATTGATTCGGAGTCGGCATTTGCCGGGGGAGCCTTATCTTCGGGAATAGCCTGGAGTTGCGGGCGTTTTGCGCGATAAAGCATCGCGCCACTCCCAAACGTGACCAATGCGACGCAAACCACAATTACAAACGGAAGGTAGCGTTTCATTCGTGAGAGAACGAAGAATTTCGACGCGACGATTCCTTCGTCAAGTGCCAGCGCTGTTAAGATTCATTCGGGTTTCGATTCATTGACCACCACGACACCTCGTGAATATAGTGCGCAGTGAGATCTCGCAACTTCCTCACCGTCTTCGGGGTCATCGTCATGGCTGTTTGCGTTTCCACTGGACAAAGTCCCTCTGCAGGAGAATCGGGGATTGAAGGGGTAATTACGATTACGCCAGCTAAGCCAGGGCCAACAAGAGTTGGTGATGCGGCTTCAGCGCCGCTGCCTAAGGCCACTTTTGCTGTTGAAAAGAATGATGGCGAGGTGACCTCGTTCATCACGGATGAGCAAGGCCGATTTCGGGTCTCATTGCCCCCCGGCCATTACAAAATTTCCCTGAAGGGAAGGACAACCGGCATCGGGCGCTTCGGCCCGTTCGAAGCTGATGTTGTGCAGGGCAAGATGACCAACGTCCACTGGGAATGCGACTCAGGCATTCGATAATCGTTAGGGGTGTAGGACGTTTCTGTGAAACGCCCGGGCGTCTGGCACAGACGCCCTACAATCGATGAGAACTCGCGAGGTTCGCTCGCGAGTCCCAAACGACTAATTGCTAATCACCGATCAACAAGTCTTACGGCCGATGCGGCGGTGTCGGACGAGGTCTTGGTGACGGAGTAGCCCTCGGCACCGGCGTAGCCGTAGCGGTGGCAGTTGCCGTAGCTGTGGCAGTTGCCGTGGCCGTAGAAGTTGCCGTCGGGTTAGCAGTTGCTGTTGGCGTCGCTGTCGCTGTGGCTGTAGCCGTGGTAGTAGCAGTTGCCGTCGGTGTCGCCGTCGGCGTAGGACTGCCACAGGTTGTGGGTATGTAGTCCACTCGCAGGCCTGGTATCAGGGTGGCTTCATCGCAAGAAAACGACGTGAACACATTCAGATCCTGCTGGATGCCGCTGACTGCCGTTAAACCGTTGTCGCCGGTTACCCCATAGATCACAGACAGTGTATTCGAGCCTTCCGTCAATAGTACCTCAAACTCCGCTTGCGCGGGACCCGGCGGGCTGTTGAAGTAGTTGGCTTTCCATCTGATGACGAACTGTCGGTTGGGCGCAGTTCCCAGCGTCTGGGTAAAGATACCGCAGTCTGGGCAAGGACCCACACTTTCGTCCGTAACCAGATCGGCATAGTTAGGGAAGAGGGTGTTCAGGAACGGATCCTGGCCGCCCGCCGGATCCACCGGCACGCACCCTGCCCACCAGAAGAGTTTGTTGTAGGGGCCGGTGAAGTGTATGTCGCCGTCCGACCCGACAGACGCCACTGAAGTCGCAGTGCCGTATACGCTTACCGGGAAAGGTAGAGTGATGTCCGTGGTACAGTCGTCGCAGTGATTGCCGATATCTGTGCCGCCGGCGGTTATCGTGCCAGTGCTAGCAGCCGTCGTGTAGCTTGTCTGGCAAGGCGTGGCCGTTGCTGTAGGTGTCGGTGTCGGACTAGCTGTCGCAGTTGACGTCGCGGATGGACTTGCCGTAGGTGTTGGCCCCACCGGGTCTCTATCGGTGTAGGCATCCTGCTGGGACGCGCCGTTGATGGGGTTACGCCCGTCCACCCACGAAGTGACGTGCTTCGTAAGTATCGCGGAGCCGTAGTCATAGTCACCCGCGTAGAGCGATTGGATACCGGGGTCGCCTTGCAGGGGCAGCGGACTGGCTACATCCGAGGTCGTTTCATCAGCCAACCAGGTTACGCCGTTATCGGGCGACTTCCGGGAATGCATCTGATAACATAGATTGGTGGGACTGGAGGGCTGACAGCTGGCAGATGTCCTTGGTGTCTCGTCATACCACGTGGCGAAAAGAGTGCCAGCTTCGCTGACCGAGAGGTTGGGCATCCACTGTGCCTTGGTGGGCTCTGTGTTGGTGTTCAACTGGAAGGGCGCGCTGAAAGTCACGCCGCTGTCGGTGGAGCGGATGTAAAAGACGTCGCCGGGGTCACCATTGCCGGTGTTGCGCGAGGCATAAACGAGGCTAACGACGTGATTGAAGGCGGCTGGCTCACCCCAGCCTTGGTGTCGCCAGTAAGCGGGGCTGCTGTACATGCAGGCGAAAAAG
>DASYSX010000225.1:0-11630 GCA_036002955.1 Candidatus Udaeobacter sp.
CGAAAGGGCCCTTTGCCCTGGTGGGTCGAACTTTCGATTTACGCTTCGCTGCCGCTGTTTCACCTGCATACCTTCATCGCGCTGACCATCGTGCTGGTTGTCGGATTGTTTTTTGAACGCGCAACGGAAATCAAATTTATCGCCAATCTGGTTCGCAATGAGGGAATGGCTGGGATCGGTCGATTGATTTCGCATCCGAAGATGTGGCTCGACATTTTCCGCGGCGCACCAATTCGCAGGCACGCTGCCGCTCTGTTGATCGCGGCTTTCATCCCGGCAACTTTTTTTGTGTGGCTAACTACCGATCAGTTTCGCGCGGCATCGGTACTGAAGTGGCATCCCGGATGGGCTCAGGATTCAACCGAATTCGCCGCGCCTTTCTTCCGGCTTGGGCCGAAGGATTGGGGATCTTCGACGGGGCCTGGTATGTTGTTGCAAAAAACATGGAACGGCGTCATCGCTCCGTTTTTCCAATTTTGGCTACCCAACTTTGGGCTATGGGTGCCGTTGGCAATGCTGCTCGTGGGAATGTGCGTCTGGCGTATTTGGAAAGGCAAGTGGCGTTGGGGCGACAGACCGCCAGCGGATATCGCTTTCGTGTTGGCGGCAGTCGTGATTTTTGCTTTCGGCTATTTCGTTCAAACCGCGCCGTGGGAATGGGACAACCTCAAGCTCATGGTGTGGGGCTACTTTCTTATTCTGCCTTTTTTGTGGAGCGACATTGTCGGGCGCTGGGTCTTTCCGGAACGGGCCGTGATGTGTCTATTGCTCTTCGGTTCAGGATTTGTCACGCTGCTCGGCGGTCTGTCTGCCGGACACCCGGGTTTTGGCTTGATTGAGCGAGCCAGGCTCGACCACATCGGCACCGCACTTCGACCGTTGCCGATGGACGCACGGTTCGCGACTTTTCCTACCTTCAATCAACCAGTTTTGCTGCAAGGCCGCAAAGCTGTGCTCGGCTATCCTGGTCACTTGTGGACCGAAGGATTCGATTACGGTAAGACCAATGATCAGTTAACATCCCTGATGAACGGCGCCGCAAACTGGCGTGACGTCGCGAAGGCATTAAACGTGCACTATATCTTTTGGGGTCAGGACGAAAAAACAAACTACCAGTCGAGCACCCACCCATGGGAAACCTCGGCATTCCTTGTCGCGTCCGGTGATTGGGGCGCAATTTACGATGTGACCAAGCCTGCTCCTCAGCACTGAGGGGGGAGCGTTTCTGAACGCCGGGCGACTCTTGGAGTTGCCATCTTTCGCCGCACACGAAACGGATGCGCGAGGAAAACAAAATAGATCGCGTTCAGAAAATCTGTCAGACTCGAAGCCGGACTTGTTAGGCGCAGCGGGCCGCTGCGCAATCCCGCAAGAACGTTCTCGACCGTGAGCGCAGGCGGCATGGGCATACTGGTATAGTGCCGGCCAAAGGCGTGCAGCCGATGGGCATCGGAAGTGGCGATCATTGGCTTGCCAAATCGGGTTGCGACTCGTTTTGCCCGGCGATTCGGATTGAATGGACCGAAATGAAAATGACAACACTCGATCGCGTCAAAACAATCGATCTCGGTGAACAGCCGCGATCCGATTGAGCCGCCCACAACGTAAAACGGGTGCGGCGCGATAGTGAAAATAGAATTGCCTCGACGCTCCCGGAGTCGTCGCAGGTCGCCGAAATTTTTCACCTGCGCGATCTCTTCCTCAGTGACATTCAACACAATCACGTCTGCGCCAAGCAAACG
This sequence comes from Candidatus Udaeobacter sp., assembly GCA_036002955.1. Classification (GTDB taxonomy): domain Bacteria; phylum Verrucomicrobiota; class Verrucomicrobiia; order Chthoniobacterales; family UBA10450; genus Udaeobacter. The sequence continues at coordinate 1,743 of DASYSX010000225.1, forward strand.
CACCTCGGCCGCGGGAATCAGAAGAATGCCCATTGCCGCAGCGTCGGCGAACACTTCCTTTCGATTAAAGACCGCATCGTGAAGCGTGATCGCAAGTACGCGAAATCCAAACGACCGCGCCCGTTCCAACAATTGATGCGCCGAAAAATCGACGGCGTCCTTGGGATCATCGAGGGTGTGAATGTGCAGATCGATTTTGATCCATTCTTCTTCCTCGCTCGTGATCGTGCTCATGCTCCTGCTCGAAGCTTAATCGCGAATCGCTGATACTTCATTCTGCAAAGAATTCTGTCTCGAGTCATCGATTACGAGCAGGACTATGAGCACGAGTACGAAGGATGTACTCGACACTTGCCAGCGGTTGCCGTCTGCGGAACTTTAGCCGCGCGCGTTTAAATGCTCGGGTGGTGAAATGGCAGACACGTACGTTTGAGGGGCGTATGCCGAAAGGCATGGGGGTTCAAGTCCCCCCCCGAGCAGTAATTCGTTTCCAAGATGGACCGGCTTGTCCGTAAGCCCGATGTTAGATCGCCGAAGGAGCAGATATTCCTGCCGTAGCTCCGCATTCTCATCAACAGGCTGAAGAGTCGCTGCGGACGCCGTTTCATCTTGCAATTAGACTTCCAGCACGCTTTTTCTTTCGCTATTCTGCGTCACAACATGGAATCGCTTTATCTAATCGGGCTTGCGGTACTCGCGTTATTCGCATTTGTGCTCGCAATTGTTCTTTTCAATTTTTTCGGTCTCTGGCTGCGCGCACGGATCGCGAATGCGCCGGTGAGTCTCGGCAAAATGGTCGGGATGCGGCTGCGCAAGGTGCCGGTCGGGATGATCGTCGATAATCGGATCACGGCGGTAAAAGCCGGCATCGAGATTCCGAGTGACCCGCTCGAGGCGCATTATCTGGCCGGCGGCGACGTTAATCAGGTCATCCTCGCTTTAATCGCAGCGGACAAGGCCGGCATTTCACTCGATTTCAACCGTGCCTGCGCCATCGATCTTGCTACCAAGGGGACGGGCAAGACGGTATTGGAAGCCGTCCGCACCAGCATTAATCCGAAGGTCATCGACGTGCCCAACCCGGCAATGGGCCGCGTGACCATCGACGGTGTCGCGAAGGACGGGATCGGTGCGAAAGTAAAAGCGCGGGTGACGGTGCGCTCGCACCTGGACCGTTTCGTCGGCGGCGCCACCGAAGAAACGATTATCGCGCGCGTCGGCGAAGGGATCGTGAGCGCGATCGGATCGGCCGACTCTTATAAGGACGTGCTGGAAAATCCCGATCGCATTTCAAAAGCCGTCCTGGCCAAGGGACTCGACAGCAACACGGCGTTCGAGATTCTTTCCATCGACATCGCTGACGTGGATGTCGGCGACAACATCGGCGCGAAGTTGCAAAGCGAACAGGCGAACGCGGACAAAAACATTGCCCAGGCGAAAGCGGAGGTGCGCCGCGCCGCGGCTGTGGCGGTCGAGCAGGAGATGCGCGCCAGGACGCAGGAGATGCGCGCCAAGGTAGTCGAAGCAGAGGCGCAGGTGCCGATGGCTATGGCCGAGGCATTTCGCGCGGGGCACCTTGGAATAATGGATTATTATCGGATGAAAAATGTCCAGGCCGATACTTCCATGCGCGAATCCATTGCGGGCAGCGACAAACCAAGGACGGATGGGACGTGATTCGTTGAAGGTTAAGGCGTTGAAGCGTTTTTGTCATTCTGAGCGAAGGGAAGAATCTCTGATCAGTTACAGAACGACTGCCGCCCATAAAAACTGAGATGTTTCGCTTCACTCAACATGACAACGACAGTCTTGCCCGCTTCAACGATTCAACGATTCAACGATTCAACGATTTAACGAGGTGACAGCCAATGATTGCCTTTAGTCTCGATAATCTACTTTTCTTTCTGCTAATTGCCGCCGCAGCTTTGTTTCAGCTGTTGTCGAAAACGATAACCAAAGCAAAAAAGAGCGATTCAAACGAAAGATCGAGTTCACCTACACCACAAACACCTCGACCAATTCAACGCGCGCCGCGGGAATCCGATGCGGACCGGATTCGTAAATTCCTCGAAGCGCTGGGTCAGCCGCCAAGTTCAACTCCTCCTTCGCCTGTTCTGCCGCGTGATAATATTCCGCCTCGACCACTCGCGCCTGTGCAACCCCCTCCAACTCTCCCGCGTGTGTGGCGATTACCTCGCCAACGAGCAGAAAAATCGGACGTCAGCCAAACAGAAAGTGCTCCCCTTGAACAATCGCGCGGATTGCAGCAAATCCTTCCACCAATTGTTTCCGCCCCGACCACGGCAACGTTCGAAGTTCAAGCTGCGTTCCCGGTCGAGCCTCAGCAGCGGTCGATTATCAAAATGGCTGTGGAATCTAACGCAACGGCAAATCAGGTTACTGTCAGAGCCGCAGATTCTAAAAGAGAGATCGCCGCCTTGCTCGGTTCAAAATCGAGTTTGCGAGACGCAATACTCATTCGCGAAATTTTAGGACCACCCCGCGGCTTGCAGACACTGGACGCGACGGTGTAATCCGTGCCTTCGTGTGGACGACAGGCTTTCGTAGCGAAACGGTACAGTTCAAAAGGTTCGCGGGTTGCCCCCGCGCTTAAGATCGCGCTAGAATCGTTTTTGATTGCCGGATGGCGAATGACGCAGCCACAATCAGCAAGGAAAGCACAAATGAAAACAATACTGATTTTGATCGTTGGGTTGATGCTCGCAGGCTGCGGATCAATGGGAAATCATGGTCGTAATGGTGATGCGGTATATCCTCATCGTTATTTGGTGGAGCATACTGCGGTGGACACGATATGTGCTTGCCCATGACGATTAAACTATGGCGCATTTGGTCAGTGTCCTGACTTGTTGATGCATCATATTCGCTCTTAACAACGACTTCGGTAATACCCGTGATGCCAGTGTGTATGGTGATGATACCAAACCCAGGTGGCCGAAACAGGTGGCCCAAGCATTGCAACAGAGGAGTTCATTACGTACGGCCATTCGACTTTGGGGCGTGGCTCGCAGTTGTTATGGCTTTTCCGATTGCACCGCACATCCCACGCGAAAAGAAGAAACCGGCGGAACAACACTACTGAATTCTCCCTCACAAATTCCCCAACTTCACCGCCGGAATTCTGCGCACACAAAACAAAGCGCCGAAATAGCATTCTTAACTTCTCCCTCACAACTCCCTCCAATTTAATTTCGTGGTGCGACCAAATGTTGGCCGTAGCTTCAGAGCTTGGCTTTTTATGGATGGCGGAGTTTCGCAGCGATCTCGTGCGAGAGAGAGGCGGCAAAAAACAGATTGCTTCTCTTCAACTGTAGCCGCGATGGAATTTGAGGTTCGTTCCGTGCTTCGTCGTATCAAATTTCGGTGAGGCCAGCGTGGCGGAATTGGCAGACGCGCTGGACTCAAAATCCAAAAAGCTCCTTGGTAACGAGTGCGCCTCACAGTGTAAGAGCGAACACGACTGACAGCCACGGCGGACATGAACGACAGTGATACCGTTAACAGCGGGTCAATGCATTTTGACAATAGCGGTCAAGAAGATGCTTGAGCGCCTCAATGGCATCAACGTCCGTGGATTTTCTCAAATCATACCGACTCGATCTGACGTGCTCAACGCCAGGTGAATCGGCGAAATCGCATCATCTCACGCAAATCCACAAAAGCCGCCGTTCGATTCTCAAAAAATGCTAGATACTGCAACCGCAATCTTACGATTCGCGGAGCTTTGTGATTGAATGTCCAGCGCCGTCAACGACAATTTTCCTGCTATGAAAAACTCGATCATCTTCATTTCGGCCCTCTCTTTACTGGCAATGATGCTGGCTTCGTGCAATAGCACTTCAAGTGCTTTTGCACCCGACGAGACGCAAACAACAGGCGTAACTCGTCAGACTGACGAGTCGCCCGCTGAGCGAAGCGCCGATTCAGGCGATTCAATCAGTGGTGGACATAACTAACAGGATTTTGTGATTGAATGTCGCATCACTGATGCACGTTTACGAAATCCGCCCGCGCAACGATAAACGCGGTGTTGATCTAATCTCTGATGTACTTCCGTTCGGTCGCTTCTGGTATGACGGGCAACTCCGAACAGGCCTTTGCAAGATTATCGGCGATGATTTATCAACACTTCATATCAGAACTGCGGAACTGATTCGCGGGCTTTCTGTTCATTTTCCGCTTTGAGTTTCGTTTCGTATTCGTGTGCGGCGGGAAGCTCGAGGCGAACAATGAGTTTGCTGCGCAGCGATAGGATCGCGCCATCGCTGCGTTGCCACATCTTTTCACCAATTACTCAGCAAAATAGCCTTCGGCAATTTTGTTCAGGCCTTTGTTCGGCGAATCAGGGTTGTTGTACATGGTTTCTTTCCACGTTGCGCCGGAAGGGGTATTCGCAGTCATGATCGCTTGCAATTCAAAATCCTGTATGACTGCATTGACGCCCGCCTTAATGATTTTCGAGTACTCCATTCGAACAGCGGGACCATCGGGAGGCACAAACGCAGCGCGAATTCGCCAGCCTTCGTACGTGTAGGTGTGATGAACCGCTCCCTCTAACGAGGGGAAATTTTTGTCGACACCAGGCGAATCGTTTGGCGCACCATATCGAGCGGCGAATTGATCAGCGGTTTCGCCAAGCCGATGCCCTGCAGCCGCTGCATTTTGTCGTTCCACCGTCGCCGCTCCATTCGCGGTGACACGCGCATCTTGAGCGAAATGATAATGAAACCGTTCCTGAACGTCTTTAAGCAGTTCAGTAAAATAGACCTTTGAGATTCCCCGTTTGGTTCTGATTACAATCCCATCAGCTTCGACGCGGCTGACTGTCGCGTTGTTGTATTCTTTGCCACTGACGGTTTTGAAATCATCAGCCAGTGCAAGTGATGCGGAGAGCGATGCGAAAATCGCCAATGCGATTTGCCAGTTTTTCACGCGGCGGATTCTGCCGGTTTCGCTCGCTGCACCGCAACACAAAATTATAATCAGTCATACTCGATCGCTGTGCGCTTTGCACAGCGCAGCGGCTACAGGTTGTCGTGAAGTTGAGCTTCGCGTACGTGCTTGTAGGTTCAGGACTCCAATCGCCGGCGTGGCGGAATTGGCAGACGCGCTGGACTCAAAATCCAGTGACCGCAAGGTCGTGTGGGTTCGAGCCCCTCCGCCGGCAATGAATTCTCAATTCGATGGTGGATCTTTAGCCTTCGACGGCAATCAATTATCGTTGGGGCTCGTCTGGAAAAAAACGCTTCCAGACCGATTCGTAGGGATCACCAGCTTTGCTTTCGGGATACTTCTTCCGCACATCTTCCAGTGTCATCAAGGAGCCGTCTTGACTGGGATCGGAGGCGCTGACTGCACTGGCAACGTCTGCCAACCACGGAGGCGCAGGCTTTGCTTCGAGTTGCTTGGGTGCATTTTCCTGCGTCCGATACAACGGGCTAACGTCGACGAGGCGCACACTATCGAACACGTTGAACATTGCGCCTGACAAAATCAGCAATCGTTGGCCATCCAAACTGAATTGCGGAAATCCGATCGAGCCGCGAAAGACCACAGGCTCGGCCGGCTCTTCCCGGCGCGCCCCCTTTGCGACGTGAACTCGACCGTAAAGCGAAGTGGCGACGAGACGCGTGCCGTAATCGCCAGGTCCAACGACCAGTCGCATGAATTGGTCGCGGAAAGTCGGGGGAGGGATCGGCGTGACCTTTCCATCACGGAGATTAAGAATTCGAACACTGTTCCAACTCGTTAGGCTAATTTCGTCATTGCCGGGACCGAATGCGATACTGTTTGGCAGGAAACCTTCGGACAATCGAATCGAATCCTTTCCGTTTATGGGGAATACTTGGAGATAGTCATCGCTGAATGAAAATAATGCTGCCTTGCGAAGTGCTGGAGCGTCGGGATCCACAGACACTGCTGCCATGCCGCTGTGGTAGGTAGCGAACGCAAGCGCCACGATCTTCATGTCCGTCAGTCGCTTCGATCTATCGGCGAGTTCCCGGAACGTTCCCTCGACTTGGAAAAAGGCGCACTCGGCCTCGTTGGTGCCGCGCGCATTAACAATGAAAAGCCGATCTGACTCGTTAGACCAGGCAAAATTGATACGGGAACCTCGAAGCCGCTGAATTTCCAAGTCTTCGCCCGTAGCCTCGTAGGTTCGATTCTGCATCGACCATCGCCAGACCTGAATCCTGCATAGCTCGTGGCCAGCACCGGCAGCTGCGGGCGGTGCTGCCTGTGTGGGCGCGGCTTGCACGGCGCTTTCTCCGTCGGCAGCCGATGCAAGCGTCGGTGGAATAATCAACAGCCAGCGTCCATCGGGGCTGAAGGATGCAAAGCCAGGTTGCACGATCTGCTGAGGGTTGCCGGGTGTCGGCTTCTCAAACAATGATTGGGCGGTCGGTGACATTGAGCGTCCTCCATTCCAGAACAAGAGCTGACCATCACCTCCCACGGCGAAGATTTCGTTGTTGCTTCCTCCCGGAATGAAGGTCGCTGCCAGCAATGCATCTTTCTGGTAGACCACGGCCGGCGCGGCTGGCGGACACCAAACATGTTGAAGCAATAGATTACTAGCCAGCCTTGCTGCTTCCGTATCCGAAGGATTACAATTCAGAGCGAGCGCGAGGTTCCGAAGTGCAGTGATATCTTTTATCGGATTATCCGTCCCGCTATCTAAAACTGACTTTGCGTTTTCTCTGAGACTTTGGCCCTTCTCGACTAGTGCCTGACGTTGTGTCTCCAGCTCTTCGGCCTTTTGCTTTGAAAGTCGTGACGCCCGTAGCGACACCAACCAGAGCGCTGCGAAGGCAATCAACATGATTATCCCGAGAAGAAAGACCGTGATGCCGAAGACCCGTTCCCGCTTCCGCTTTTCCAGCAGGAGATTTACGCGTTCGCTCTCCGCCTTACGCAGTTTTTCCTGTTCTTCAGCGCGCTGACGTGCTTCCTCCAACTCCTCGGCCTGACGCCTTTTGGCCTCCTCTATTTGCTTCCTGCTGCGCGTAACAAGCAGACGCGCCTCCGGAGTTGCGCCGAGAATTTTTGCCTCTGGCGAATTTAAATACGCCTCTGCTTCACGAAGCTCTACTTCATCCAGAAGATCATCCGAACCACGTTTAACGTATTCTTCCAACTCCGCGCGAATTCGCTCCGCATCCTGATAGCCAGCGAGCCACTTATGATTGGACTTCTGTATTGGTTCGATGAAGCGATCGTGCGTCAGCTCGTGCGTTATTGTGCCGGAGCGATCCTCACGGCGTATAACATGAGCTTCTTCCAGTTCTTTTAGCGCCAGACCGGGGATTCTCCAGGTAGCTCCAGGCGCACCGCGAAAAGCAAGACCGCGTGTTCCAGTAGGAGTTATCAGAGCTGTTCCAAACCAACGCCTCAATTCACCTTCTCCTATTCTGCCTTCGCTGGCGGCAGCAGCTCTTTCAACGGAGCGATCGTAGTAGCGCGCTAAAGCATTATCCACGTCGCCGAAGCGCTCGATGTATTCGGCCGTGATCACACGTGATCCATCGCTGGTCGCGTTCATTCCACTTTTCCATTCTGGCGGCAGATTTTCCCAGAGTGATTGGCACACCACTTGCAGCTGAACCGGTTCCACAAATTCGCCGCACGTTTCACGGAACTTGTCGCCTTCCGCTACCCGGATTTCAGAAAGCTCCGCCATTAATTCGTCGGCTGCATGCGGGTCGAAAGAAAGGCCCCAGTTCTCGAAAGGTTTCACCACCGCATAACGGGCCGCATTGCCGCGCAGTCGCTCCAAGTGCATACGTGGACGCAATTTCTCCGGGAGCAAATCGTTGAACGGCTCCAGTTGCGCGATGTACTCCTCACGCATGACGAAAACAACCTTCATCGTTGGCAAGTCGTGCAGGGATTGCGCCAGCTGATCGAAAAACGGCCGTCGTTCCTGCCAACGATACTGATTGGTCGTAAAGAATTCTTCGAATTGATCCAGGATTACGACTAACGGTGGCGGGCTTTCCTCGTCTGCCGCTGGAGCAGCAACTAATGGTTTGAGAAACTCAGACAACGTCGTCTTCGCATGATTTTTGATCGATTGGCCGTTTGGTAATGTTGTCGCCCAGTACTGAAGCGCATGGTAAACAAAAATGTTTTGCACGCTCTCGGGTGGAACATCGTTTGGCAGCAACCCATGGACGCGTGCCGATCGGAGAACCTGGTACTGCTGATTCTCCAGGCGCGGGATGACACCTGCCCTCAACAATGAGCTTTTGCCTGCTCCCGACTGCGCATAAACAAGGACAGCTCGGTGCGCGATGATCAATGAGAGAAGCTCCTCCGTCTCGCGCGTGCGACCGAAAAACCGATCGCTGTCCTCCTTTTCAAAAGGCCGCGGTCCGACAAAGGGTGAATCGCTCATCCCCGGCTGAAGGCTTCCCACCGCACTCGCAGGTCCTCGCAAAACTCCTGACAAGTGCCCCAATAAATTTTTACCTGGGCACTGCCGAAATACGAATCGAGGTACTTCACGGCTTTGGCGGCTTTCTCTGCCTGCTCGCCTGGCGCGTCGGAAGGCTCTAGTTGCACCGCGATGTGCGTATTACCACTGTCGCGCAGCTTGTTTGCGAAGAGTCGGAAGAGCACCAGAAAATCCCAGTCCGACAGGGTATAGCCGAGGAAAAGCAGCGCGCCTCCCAATGCGCGGTCGACTCTATGCGCGAGTGATTTGTAGTCGCGTGAAATGTTGATTAGGAATTCAAAATAATCGTCCTCGGTCACTACCGCCGATTCCGCCCACGGCGTGCAACCGTGAAAGTGATAAACGAGTGGATTCGCTACTGAATAAGCGAAATCCGGATCAAAACTTGGCGCTTTCTCAGGAATATGACGATTCCACCGACAGATCGCGAGACGCGCATCTCGTTTCTTGTATTCGATCAGCGCGCGAACCATCCAATCGTCGAAGTTACTCGTGAGATAGACTGGAAAAGGAAGATCGGCCAAAACCCGGTGCGGCTCGTTAGGCCATGCCGAAAAATTCGGTGAAGGCAGATTGCCATAATGTTCGGCGAACGCCTCTTTCGGAGCCATGATGTCATCGGTCGCTGCAACATATTTCGCCACTCGCTCCAGCTTCGTTTGATCGTCGAGCGGATAGGCGTAATCAGCCGCAAACTTGAGCGCGATCTGTTCCTTCGATGGGTAATTCAATTTTGCCCACTCTCCCGGGTCAGCACCTACGGGAGGCGCTGTGCACGCACCCGAGCCAATCACGGGCGTGCATTTGTCGTCTCTTATGCGTTTTAATAGTCGGTCCCAAGTCTTGTCGTCCAATTCACGGCCGCTCTTCGACGACAGAACGTCCTTCGATTCGGCGGTAACCGGGTCAGCGCTCATTTTTTTGTTTGTTCGAAGGTTGTCCAGCGCTCGTTCAACTGCGATGAAAATTCTCGGGCTGTCCCCCAGAAAACTTTCATGTCCATGGCACCGTAAAATTTTTCGAAATAAGCCTGATGCGCCGCGCGATTCGGATCTGTTTCCTCTGGGGGTTTTAGCACGACTATGCTGCTAAATTGTTGCCGCGCGCGCAAAGTCTGAAACAGGACGCGAAAATTCCAATCGCCCAAACGATAGCCAATGAACAAAAAACTGGTGGCGGCAAACGCCTGTTGCACAACCTCGGGGAGAAGATCTGGTTTGGCCGCCATGTTCGCGAGGAAGGTTAAATAATCGTCTTCGGTCAAAACGAGCGACTCGGAAACGTCGAGCGCGCCATGCAAATGGAACACGAGCGGATTGGCAGGCGTTGGTTTGTAACCAGGCTCTTTTTCAAAAATTGATTCCACGTGCTGCAGGATGTCCTGCCAGCGGCAAATCTCGCGGCGCGCA
>DASYSX010000226.1:0-3204 GCA_036002955.1 Candidatus Udaeobacter sp.
AAGCGATAGCGCAAGCCGGCGGAAGCGCCCGGGCCGATCGTATTAAACGCACCAAAACGGTCCCACACCTCGCCGCGCAAATCCGCTCCGAAATTCAGTCGTAAATCACGCGTAAGCTGGAGAGCATTGCCAGCAGCTACATCGCTTCTCCATGCCCAGTCATCGCGCACATCGGCGGATCGATCGGAGTTCGAGAGATTGCTGTCATAAACCAAACCCGTCTGCCCTTCGAACCGCCACTCTGCTCGCGCGAAACTCGAAAGCAACATCAGGAGAACTATGCCTAACGTCATTCTCGTGTGCATACGTCAATGAAAAGCTGAGTTACCCGTGCCCGCCAACTTCGCGAATCTGCCGCTCGACATCCGTCGAGACGCAAATGCCGCCCGCGCCGGCCAATTGTTCGATGCGCGAAGCGATGTTCACGCCGTCGCCGTAAACGTCGCCGTCGCGATGAACCACATCGCCGATGTGAATGCCAATCTTGAGTTTGATGCGCCGGTCGGGCGTGACATCGTGATTTCGCTTCGCCAGGGTATGCTGGATCTCGATCGCGCATTGCGCCGCTTCTAACGCGCTTCCGAATTCGACCAGAAAAGCGTCACCGATCGTTTTGATTCCGGTGCTGTGAAACCGCGGAAAGATTTCGCGCAGCAAACGGCGATGTTCCTCCAATAGCTCAAGAGCGACTTTGTCGTCGCGTTGGGCGAGCGCGCTGTAGCCCACCATGTCGGTAAACATAATGGCGGCGAGCTTGCGCTCTTGGGTCAGTTCGATCGGCATTAGCGGTTCCTTTTAGCGACTTCTCAATAAATAACAATGGGCAAGAAGTCTGAGGAAGTGACCAGGCTTCACCGGGGTTGCGCTTTGGCAAGCGACTGACGAGACCGCAGGCTACACAAATGCCGTTACTGAGAATCCCCAATGTCGAAGTCAGTATCCGTCATCAGCCGCTTATGATGAACGTGTACTGAGCGTTTCGGTTTGCCAGGTTCAAATTGCGGTCAGACCTGTTACACTAGCGCTGTGTCTAAAGTCCTCTAACGTGTAATTTGTCTTTCAATCTAAAAGGAGGAATCAAAATGCCTGAACAAAAATCCAACGAAATCTCCCGCGACCGCCTCGCGGAACTGTTGAACGAAGACCTTGCTCGCGAATATCAAGCCATCATCGCTTACGTCGTCTATTCCCAGGTGCTCAAGGGCGCCGAATACATGGACATCGCCTCGCAGCTTGAAATACATGCGAAGCAAGAGCTCGATCATGCGCTGACTCTTTCGCGGCAGATCGATTATCTCGGCAAAATGCCGGTCGTTAGTCCAAAGCCGGTCCGCACATCGAAAAGCGCGAGAGACATGCTTCGCTTCGATCTGGAGAATGAAAACGAAACCATTCGTAATTACCGCGACCGCATCCCGCAGTGTGAAGCGCTTGGAGAATATGCGATGGCTGAACAGATTCGCGAGATCCTGGTGCAAGAGCAGGACCACCAAATCGATCTAGCCACCGCCCTCGGTGAAGAAGTTCCAAACGTCAACGCCCGCCGCGGTAGTTTGCGCAAGCGTCGCTAACACTGCTCGGTAGTGTCGGGAGGGTGGTACTGCTCGAATTCAGCACACATCGTACCGGCTTTTGATGAGTGCTGGTCCGACACCATCCAGTTTTGGGGTTGAGGGAAAGATGACGTGAAAACAATACTCGTCGTTTTGCGTTCTGTTTCTTCGACAGCCTCATCGTGCGTGCCCAACATCGAAATCGACGAACCCCGAGGCCAGGTTGCATCGTAGAAGACGCGAACAACGGTGAGAATATGAACTCTTACACCCTCGAGCCGATTGGTTTCATTCGATCAACAGTCAAGCGGAGGGAAGACGCGCCGCGGCAGGGACCGGAAGGCGCGCCCGACGCGTGGCTCGAGATCGAACCGCGTTTTGCCGACGCGTTGTTGGGAATGGAAGTTGGTCACCACCTGATCGTGATTACGTGGTTACACGAAGCGAAACGCGATGTGCTGAAAGGGCACCCGCGGAATGATCCGCGCCGTCCGATCACAGGGGTGTTTTACACCCGCTCACCTGCACGTCCGAATCCACTCGGGCTCCATCCGGTGAATGTTCGCGAGATTGACGGCACTCGCATAAAGGTTGGGCCGATCGAGGCATTTGATGGGACACCAGTGGTCGATATAAAGTCAGCGTCAACTCGTGCTGATGGATGATTGCAAAACGTGCCGTAATTAGCCGTCCTATACCAGCGGTATTTCCACGCCCATAGGCCCTGATCTCCCACGAGCTTGAGCCCTAACGATAAAACCCAGGGAAAACGTGATGATGTATCTGAATACGTCGCTATTCGCCAGGCCCAGTGAAAGCGGGTACGACGCTCCGTCGGAAAATCCGCCGATGGCGAGTCGGCTGCGATCGATCGCGCGCTTGGCAAGGGCTTCCTCCAAAGCGCGATTGATCGCTACATAGTCGCAACCACATTCTCTTGGTCCGGGGTGTCCCAGCTTTGGCCAGGTGATTCGTAACACACACGTCTGCGGTCGCGTTTCGGCCAATCTGGAAGCAGGCTGGCAACCGAATTATTCCCGAGGCGAAGAGGTGACATTGCGGATCCCTCATACAGCCAAATGAAATCTCAAGATGCGTGGGAGAATAAACGACGCAGTAATGGCGCCGTGGCCATTCGATCCGGCAACATGATGTGGGCGGCCGCCACCGCCATTTGTGTGAGCTATATCCTGAGCACGTTGCCGACGCCTTTTATCCGATTTACGAACAGGCATTTCACTTCTCACAGATCATGTTGACGGTGATCTATGCGGTTTATGTCGTCGGCACGGTCACAGCGATGTTCTTTTTCGGTCGTCTGTCAGACCAGGTTGGCCGACGGCTTGTGGTGCTTATTTCGTTAGGCATCGCGGCCGCGGGCGCTCTGGTGTGTGTGTTCGCGCAGGGAACGTGGTGGCTTTTTCCGGCGCGAATTTTATCCGGCCTCGGCATCGCCCTTGTCTCTGGGGCGGCCACAGCCTGGATCGTGGAATCCGAGCCAGATGCAAACAAGGCAGCTGCGACCCAGATTGCAATCGGCGCGAATTCTCTTGGTTTGGCAATTGGTTCGTTGATGGCCGGCTTTCTCGCACAATACGCGCCGTGGCCACTGCGCTTGTCTTATTTGGTGTTCATTGTTCTGCTGATCCCG
>DASYSX010000227.1:0-18194 GCA_036002955.1 Candidatus Udaeobacter sp.
ATTTACGTCAGCCAGGCCGAAGGAACTTTTTGTGGGATTCGATTGTCGGCGAGAGGGCAACTCATCAAGCGTGCCGATTACCAGCCATCGGCGTCAATCACACCGGAAGAATGGCAAAAACGATTGTCGCTTGCGCAGCGTGTTGTGACCGAACTGCAAAAGTTCAGTTTCCCCGCAGGGCCTCCTTCTTTGCAACTGAAGTTCAGCGGAGACATGGCAGAGCTCGAAAACGCCAGGGTAGAGGCGACTCTGCGCGGCGATCGGCTACAACGAGGCAGCTACGGAATTAATTATCTGTCCGCAGCAGCCGAATGGAACAACCAGAGATTGGATGTTGCGCATTGTGAATGGAGCGACGCGAAAGGCGCTTTCGCTGGTCGCGGCGATTGGAATCGACAAACGAACCTCGCCAAATTCCAGATTCACTCCACGCTGGATTTAAAAGGATTTCTCGACGCTTTCGGCATTGGTGAACCGATGGCAGATGTAGAATTTCAATCGCCGCCTCTGGTCGAAATCACGGGCTCGATAAATCTGGCAGCCGAGCGATTCCAACCGGACATCATCGGACATGCTGCTTGTGGACAGTTCACGTATAAAAAAGTGCCCTTTTCCGAGCTCGGCGCGGATTTTTCATGGGACGGCGAGCGGACTTTCGTTCGGGAGCTGCGCGTGCGCCATCAGACTGGCCAACTCAAAGCGGATCTGTTCGATGCACCGCACGATTTCCGGCTAAACCTTGAGAGCACGATATCGCCAGAGGCAGTGCGCCCGTTCGTTTCGGCTGAGGCAAGCGGGTTTCTGCGCGAATGGCAGTGGCAACGTTCGCCTGCAATTCAGATGGCAATTCGCGGCACCGAGCGCAGTCCGGATAGTTGGCAGGGCGCCGGCACAGTTGATCTGGGACGCACCCGATTTCGCGGAATCTCGATGAATGGCGCCAATGCCCGCTTTCATTTTGGCGATGGCGCAGTCACTTACGACGACATTCAGGTCACGCGAGACGAAGGCACCGGTTCCGGGAGTTTCACGTACGACTTTAAAAAGCACGAGGTGCGGATCTCGAATATCCGCAGTTCGTTGTACCCGGCAGAAGTAATTTTCTGGATCGATCCGAAGACCTCGAAAACTATTGCTCCTTACAAATTCCGCCGTCCCCCGAATGTTCTCGCCGATGGTGTTTACCAGTTTCGCGGCGGCAAGAACACACGGCTGGAGATCAAGGTCGATGGCTTAAGCGGAATGGAGTATGTCTTTCTTGGCAAAACCTTGCCGTTCGATCGTGTCTCGGCGCGATTGCTTTTCACGAATGATCATTTGCAAATTAGTGATGTTCGCGCGGATCTCTTCGCCGGCACTCTGCGCGGGAATGCTGATATCTCGCTGGCACGGAACGATCCGCGTTACCGCGCCACCGTATCCTTAAGCGAAATCAATTTCCCGCGCCTGACTGACTTGTACTTCAACTATAAGACTGCTCAAGGACTGTTGCGCGGCACGTATGAGTTCAACGGCATGGGCAATGATTGGCGGACGATGCGAGGCAAAGGGAAAATTGAAGTAAGCGATGGGAACGTTTTCGCCATACCAATCTTTGGGCCACTGTCAGGAATTTTAAATCACATCGTGCCCGGCAGCGGCTACAGCATCGCCCACAAGGCAAACGCCGAATTCACTGTGGGAAATGGCATTATTCACACCGAGGATTTTGAGGCTGGTGGTTCTCTCTTCAGTATGCTCGGCAACGGCGACATTCATTTTCTCGATGACAAACTCGACTTCAATCTGCGGCTGGATATGAAAGGACCCGGAATAGTGCTCCTGCCGATGTATAAGCTTTTCGAATACGTTGGCGAAGGCAGCCTCAAGAAACCCGATTGGCATCCGAAGCGGTTCTAAGGTGACGAACAAGGAAACGCAGAAAGGGCGAAAGGGCGAGACGGTGCTGTCCCCGGTTCGCCGGTCCGCCGATTCGCCGATTCATCCGTTACTAATCGGCGCGCACATGTCTATCCGTGGCGGGGCAAGCATAGCTATCGAGCGTGCGCGATCGATCGGCTGCACCGCGATGCAAGTGTTCGTGAAAAACAACATGCAGTGGTTCGCCAGACCGCTAACCCGCGAAGAAATCCGCGCGTTTCTCAATCACGGCCAACGCGGTGAATTGTTGTCTGCTTTCGGGCACGCCAATTATCTGATCAACCTCGCTGCGACCAATCCGCAGTTTCACGCCAATTCCATTCGAGCCCTCGCCGAAGAACTGGTGCGGGCAGATCAACTTGAACTCCCGTTTCTGGTGATGCATCCGGGGGCGCACCTCGGCGCGGGCGAAGAAGCAGGTTTGAAAAAGATCTCCGATTCAATCGACGAGGTGTTTCGGAAAATTCCAAAAGTAAAAACGAAAATCGCGCTCGAGATTACGGCCGGCCAGGGTTCGTGCATCGGTCATCGGTTCGAGCATCTTGCGCACATCATCGCAAGCGTGCGCGAGCCGGAGCGTTTGCGCGTGTGCCTCGACACCGCGCACCTGTTCGCCGCCGGTTACGAGATCAACAGCGAATCAGGAGTGAGGAAAACATTCCGCGAATTCGATCGCATCATCGGTCGCGATCGTCTCATTGCCATTCACGTAAATGATTCGAAGACACCTCGTGGTTCGCGAGTAGATCGACACGAGCATATTGGCAAAGGCCGGATCGGTCTGGAGGCTTTCCGGTTCATCATGCGAAGCCCGCGATTCCGCAAAATCCCGAAAGTGTTGGAAACGCCGAAAGGAAAAGACCTCGCGGAGGACGTGGTAAATCTAAAAACGCTGCAACGATTGGCGCGAGGGCGGCAGTCTTAGGCAAGTGGTCATTCTGAGCGAAGCGAAGCGGAGTCGAAGAATCCCGCAGCTTTGGTCGATAGTAATTGCACCGGGATCCCTCGACTTCGCTCGGAATGACGCTACCGCGTCATTTAATCAGCCGGATCGTAAACGGATACTGATAAAACTTTCCTTCGCTGGCCTTAACCGATGCGATGATCACCAGTACCGTGTTCAACACCCAGAGCGCTATCAAGATCGGAATTCCTATCAGGAAAATGCAGAGAATCGCGGCAATCGCGTCATAAATCAGCATCGAGATTTGGAAATTCAATGATTCTTTTCCATGCGCGTCGATCTCAGGCGAGTCGCCGCGTTTTAACAGCCAGACGGCAAGCGGTCCGAGAATGTGACCCAGAAAGTGAAAGAACAATCCAAGCAATGCACTGGCGTGGCACAAGACGCACCACGTTCGAACATTAGAGGAAGTGGTTGGAGTCGGCGGCGGTTGTAAATCCATGTGCAACCTTTCGCTCAAGGACAGACTGCTCGCCAGTAGAAGAGACAGAAAAAGATATGCGCTATTCTGATTTCACCCGCTCGATGTGCGCACCAAGTTCCTGCAGTTTTTCGTCAAGATGTTCGTAGCCGCGATCAATGTGGTACACGCGGCTGACTTCTGTGATGCCATCTGCTTTCAGTCCTGCTAGCACTAGCGCAGCAGACGCGCGCAGATCACTGGCCATCACCGGTGCCCCGAGAAGACTATCCACTCCTTCAATCATAGCCGTGGCGCCCTCCAACCGAACCCTGGCTCCCATGCGTTTTAGCTCTGCGACGTGCATATAACGCTGTGGAAAAATATTTTCCGTAACTGAACTCGTTCCTTTGTTCGTCGATAGTAACGCGCACATTTGCGCCTGCATGTCGGTAGGGAAACCAGGATAGGGTTGCGTTACGATTTCCAACGCGCTGGCTTGGCCGTTGGGCAGGACAGAAATGGAATCGCTGGCTATCTCCACGGCGTAACCGCACTTTGCGAGCGAATCGGTGACTGCACGCAGGTGCTCCGGCTCAACACGTTTTACCGTCACCCCGTCTCCAGCAATTGCACCTGCTACCAGAAACGTGCCCGCTTCAATTCGGTCCGGAATAACGCGGTGTTCCGCGCCGTGCAACTCAGGGACGCCTTCGATGATGAGCCGCTCCGTCCCGGCGCCTTCGATCTTTGCGCCCATTTTGTTGAGGAAAGTTGCCAGATCCACGACCTCAGGTTCGCATGCTGCTCCTTCAATGACCGTCACGCCATCGGCTAACGCCGCTGCCATCATCACGTTATCTGTACCGAGCACAGTCGGACCGAATTTTCCGTTCATGTCGATTTGTGCCCCAGCCAGTTTAGGCGCAAAAACCTTGATATCACCGCCTTCGACGCGCACCGCTGAGCCGAGGGCCTCAAAGCCTCTCAAATGCAGATCAATCGGTCGATCACCAATCACACAGCCACCGGGCAAAGCGACGCTGGCTTCCTTGCATCTACCGAGTAACGGTCCCAGAACACAAACGGACGCGCGCATTTTTCGCACGACGTCATAGGGCGCAACAGAGTGTATCTTTGCCGCAGTCACGGTCACCGTGCCGCTCGCCCGTTCCACCTGCGCACCCAGATGAGCGAGAATTTGGAGCATGTAATTCGTATCGCTCAGATCAGGCACGCCGTGAACGACACACGGTTCGCGAGTCAGCAATGTCGCCGCGAGAATCGGTAACGAGGAGTTTTTTGAACCGCTGACCTTAATAGAACCGGAAAGCCGGCGGCCACCGTGAACTAGAATTTTATCCATACCTCGCGAACAGGAAACGTATCACACCCGAGTAATCTTTTTCTGTCGAAATGTCGCGATAATTTTTCTCCGCCAGCGCTGCCACAAGCGCTTCGCTTTGGCCGATCCCGATCTCCATCGCCAGCATTCCCCCCGGCCGAAGCCACGACGACGCCTGCCCAATCAATTGCCGCACCAGTTCGTCTCCACGCGCGCCTGCGAAAAGCGCCACTTCGGGATCATGCAACACTTCGCGAGAAAGATTGTGGCGGTCTTCGGTCGAAACGTACGGAAGATTCGCGACGATCAGATTGAAGTGTGTTTGCACACTTTCAAGCAAATTGCTTTGCAGGAAATGGACACGATCCGCCAGGCCGAGTCGCTCGGCATTTTCGCGGGCGAGCATGAGAGCGTCTTCGGAAATATCGGCTCCGACGATCTCGGCTTTTGGAAATTCCGCAGCCAGAGTGAGCGCAATGATGCCGCTGCCAGTTCCAACATCGATCATACGCGAATCTGCAATTTCGGATTTGAAGTGTGTAATCAGCAGCTCAATGAGTTGCTCGGTTTCAGGTCGTGGCACCAGTGCGCGCTTGTCACAGCGAAAACTGCGTCCGCAGAATTCTACTGTGCCGAGCAGGTGTTGAAGTGGTTCGCCTGTGCCGCGGCGCTTCACCAATTCGCGCAACGGCGCAAGCTCCGATTCCCGCAACTGCCGCTCGAAGTCCAGATATAACTCCATCCGTTTCCGGCTGAGTACATGCGCCAACAGGTGCTCCGCATTCAAACGTGGACTGTCGATGTTGCGCTTCTGGAAATAGCCCGTGGTCGATTGCAAGACCTCAAGCACAGTCATTTGGCAATTTACCTACTTAAAAGCTGCTGGCGCGGGGCCCCAGCTATGCCATTGCGCGGCTGATGGCCCAGGCAACTTCTTTGCCCGTGACGAAGCCGTGCGCATCGCGGCCGCTTGGATCCACGATGTATTTGCTACCTTCCAGATTGTGAAAATGAGCGGGCTGCCAGCTATAGGCGCCGCCCACCGCGAGCAGCCGATCAACACCCACTACAACTTCGCCCGGCTCCATTTTCTGCGCGCCATTTCGGCCGAGGCCGCCAAATTTATCGTTCGCGTCGCCAAAAGCTGATGCAACCGTGCCGGACAATCGCGAAGCAACGGGATAGGCGATCCCGACGGCACGATCGTTCGGCGTGTAAGTAAGAATGATCGGACCTTTGATGCGATGGTTATCCACCACGTTGCGAAAGAATCCGTTCATCGATTTCGAGAATCCGTTGTGCGAAAAAGCAGCCTGCAAAAGCGAAATGCTTTGTAATTTATCTGTCGTAGAGGTTGCCGCGGCCGCCGTCACGAGGCGACAGCCAAAGCTGTGGCCCACCAAATGAATCCGCTGCACGTGGTCGGCCAACCGATCAAGCAATGGTGCCACACCTGCCTGTCCGACTGTTCCGGCGCGCTTTTTCATTTCGTAGTAAGCCAAATAATTCAGGAACCGAATCGCGCCGGATTTGATTCCAGAAAAAATATCACCCAGTCCAGCTGCGCCGCCCGTCGACGTAGTTGTCCGATGAGCGCCAAGCGACGCGGCGCCGCCTCCACCTCCTCCGCCCGAGGCAACCAGCGGGGTCGGCATCTTTAATTTCTCGAGTATCACCGCTCCATCGAGCTTGAAGAAAAGCGCAGAGTTGTCCTCCTCGTGCGCGGCGCTGTCATCGAGTAAGCTTCGCAGCTCATCGACAAATTTTCGCCGTGCATCGAGATCGCTCTCCAGCTTGCCGATCTGGTTCTTCGCAGCGGTGATCTTTTTCGCCGCTTTCTTGTCAAACATTGTGGCAATGACGTCGAGCTTGGCCTTGATAGTTTCGTCAGCCGCGGCGGAGCTCGTTGCCAATCCCGCGCCGCCGCCGGTCCCTTGTTCCGCAACAGCAGCGTCAACGACATCGGTAAATCTCTTCGACGGCCAGACGACTCCCACAATTGCGATCTTTTTGTTCTGAAGCTGATCCGGAGCGACTGCTGCAAAGCTGGTGAACAATTCGGTGTAAAGCCGCTCTGCCTGTTCTTCGGTGTTATTCCAGCCATGCGCCGCGACGATAACGTCCGTGGTGCCGTCGGGCAGCATGACTTTTTGTTTGTCTAAAGCCGAACCGTCTTTATCGAAGTGAGCGGCCGCGTAAGGAATACCTGCGACATTATTCATAAGCTTCTTGCATGATGTTTCTACACAGATTGAATCGCGCGCATTAGATCAATCAACCCTGCGCCTTGAAAAGAGCGCTCCCGTTTCAAATCGGTAGCTGCCCCCAGAAAAATCTCCTTTACCCGTTCCGGTTCGCCGATGAACTCCCGTCGCACCGACAGGAATGCTGCAATAACACCGCTGACATGCGGGGCAGCCATGCTGGTCCCGCTGTCCTCGACGTATTCGCATTGTTTTCCTTCCGCTCGCTCCATTAACAACTTTCCCGTGGCTGCAGAGAGAATTTTCTCACCCGGAGCCACGATATCGGGTTTCATTCGTCCATCACCAGTCGGGCCTTTGGAGGAGAAATAGGAAACGCCATACACATGCGGCATGTCACGATGCGTGGACCCGACGGTGATGGCTAGTTCCGCGTTGCCTGGATCGTTGATTGTCACTGGCATCCCGGCATTCGTTGTCCGCTGTTGCGCTGCCAGCGCGCCGTAGCCGGTGTTTCCTGCGGCCACAACGACGACCACACCCGATCGCACGAGGCGATTGATCTCAACACACAGCGGACTTTGTCCACAGGCAAACCATTCCGGGTCGAAATCATATCCGAGACTGATGTTAACTCCGTGGATCACATTCAAACGACCATGGCCGTTCTTCTCCTGGATGTGTGCGATTGCCGCAATCAAATTGCTGACTTCGCCGTTACCATCATCGTCCAGCACCTTCAGACTAACGAGACGACAACGAGGCGCCATGCCGCGAATGGAATTGAGCATAACCTCGTGAGTCTCTACTGCGGGCGAATTTCCCTCTTCGTAGCCCCTAACCGAACGGGTGACGGCGCGCATTTTTTGCGCCTGCTTTTTCGTGTTATCGGCCACTTGTTCTCCCGCTACAATTCCGGCCACGTGTGTGCCGTGTCCAAAACCATCGATCAACGCGGTATTGCCGCCCTTCGGATCATTCGGCGTATCAGTAAAATCCTCGTGGAGTGGAGAAGCGGGATCGACATTCGTGTGCAAGGCAAAGTGAGGATGATTCGCGTCGATGCCCGAGTCCATGATAGCCCAAGTGATATCGAGGCCGTGCGCGCAGAATGAAGTTTGCGCCGCATCTGCTTTCACCGTGGCGAGCGACTTGGTAATGCAAGGGGAAATCTTGAAATCAGGCCAGATACGGTAGATGGCACGAAAGCGGTATAGTGCCGCTGGGTCTGACTGCACTGAGGCTTTTCCGCGTTTTTTCGACTGCTGCGGTTTCTTGGCTTTTTGGGCTTGGGCGGCAGCGCGTTCGGCATCCAGTCGGACGAGTTCGCGAATAACTTTTCCGCTGAGACGGGCGAAGATGTATTGATTGCTTAAGTCCGACTTCTTCTCTCTTACGCCTTGCTTCTCGTCGGCCGGTGCGATTTCGGCTATCGCGCTTTTGATTGACTCTCGAATCCATGTTCGGCCTGCGTCGCGACCTTCATCGTAATCAATGTTCACATCGATGATGATGGCGCGAACCTCGTTGTCGTCTTTGTTGATTTCCTCAAGCAGCGGAATCGCAATAACGCTGCGATCGAGAATCCGCGGATCAAACCGCTTTATTCCGTTTTTTTCTTGCCCTCGACGATCAGATGCAGCCATAGAATTCACGCGACTGCGTTCAGACGCGGAGTACAACAAAGCGGCGCGCTTACGTCAAGCGCCCTTCGCAAAATGCTGAGCCGCTTATGCGGCGGCGGCTGATTGCTTCAATCGCTCCGCGACATCTGCTGCTTGCAGTGACTGAATCAGGTCACCGAGATCGCCATCCATTACTCGATCCAAATTGTAAAGCGTGAGACCAATTCGGTGATCGGTCACACGGTTCTGCGGAAAATTGTAGGTGCGAATTTTTTCTTCGCGTCCGCCGGTACCGATCTGTCCCCGGCGTTGCGCGCTGTATTTCTCTGCTTCCGCGCGTTGCTTGTGCTCGAGTAGCCGCGCACGCAAAATTGATAACGCGCGCTCCTTATTTTTAAGCTGGCTGCGACCATCCTGGCAACGAACAATCATGCCAGTCGGAATGTGCATCACCTGCACGGCTGAGTCGGTCGTGTTCACGCCTTGCCCGCCCGGCCCGCCCGCGCGCGAGACTTCGATCCGCAAATCGTCCGGTTTTAACTCAACATCGACATCTTCCGCTTCCGGCAACACCGCAACGGTCGCGGTGGATGTATGGATGCGGCCCTGAGCCTCGGTCGCAGGCACGCGTTGCACGCGGTGCACACCGCTCTCGTAACGAAGCTTCCGAAAGACGGATTCGCCCGAAACTCGAAAAATCGCTTCCTTAACGCCACCAAGTTCCGACGGACTGGATTCGAGGTCCTCAGTTTTCAGTCCCGCCGCTTCTGCGTAGCGATGATACATCCGGTAAAGATCGGCGGCGAAAATAGCGGCTTCGTTGCCGCCTGTGCCGGCGCGGACTTCCACAATCGCGTCGCGCTCTTCCGTTTGATCCACCGGCACCAACGCGATCTGAACATCACGTTCAAGGTCGGAGACTCGTTTTTCGAGCTCAGGAATTTCGTCGTCAGCCATTGCCGCGATTTCGACATCGCGCGACGTCGCCAGCTCCCGATTATCGTCCAGTTGCTTGCGCGCGGTTTCGAGCGCGCGCGATTTCTCCAGCAGATCCTTCAGATTCGCGTGTTCGCGCATGATCTCCTCAGCACGCTTGCGATTATCGAACAGGCGCGGATCGGAAATCTCACACTCGAGCTGTTCGAAGCGTTCGCGTTTGAGTTGGATAAGGGAATTTAAGTCCATGAAGATTTAGTGGCGGCTGTGTCAGCCGCAGGCCAAGACATTCGCAGCAAGCGAACGCCTCTAAAACGAGCTAAGCTTTCTTCTCGGCGCGGGCAGCTTTGGTGCTGCCGTACCGGCGGGCAAATTTCTCGACCCGGCCGGCCGTGTCGACAAACTTTTGTTCGCCGGTGAAAAAGGGATGACAAGCGGCACAAATGCCGATCTTAATATCGCGACGCGTGGAGCGAGTGTGATACACCGTTCCGCATGCGCACACCATATCGGTCTCGTAATATTCTGGATGAATGGCTGCTTTCATCTTCTTAATGAAGCGCGGAATCTATTCGTGACCTTCGGTTTTTGCAAGCGATGAAACACGCCGACCGGCTGCTACACGCATGGCAGACGACGATCTCGCGCAAAGGCGATGAGGCCGCGATTTTCGATACAACCGGCAGAATCGCGCGAAGCTTTCAGGACATTGAAAGTAACGCACGTGCTTTCGAGGCCAGAATGGACACGTTCCTCCCGGGAAGCGTCGTCGCCGTACTAATTGGCAACCATGCAGATTGGCCCGCGCTTTTCATCGCGTGTCTGCGCAGGCAACTGGTTATCCTGCCGCTGGACCAGTCCATTGGGGAGCAACAACGCGACGCAGCGTTGGAGATTTGCAGAGCGAGCGCTCTCGTATCCGCAGTCCCCGGCGAAAATTTTCCTCAAATCGTTCGGCTAAGAACAGCCGGCACTAATTGGGGCGAAAATGTACCCTCGCTCTTAAAACTTACCTCGGGCACAACCGCAGCGCCGCGCGCAATTCGATTTCGCAGCCATCAATTGCAGGCTGATTGCAATCAGATTTGCGATACGATGGGCATTTCAGATGAGGATCTGAATTTCGGGGTGGTTCCCGTTTCGCACTCATATGGCTTCAGTAATTTGCTAACACCATTGATAGGGCGCGGGGTGGCGCTTGTTATGAGTCGCGACAGAACGCCCCGAGCCGTTCTTGCCGATCTTGCGCGTACAGGCGCGACGGTCTTTCCTGGCACGCCGACTTTTTATCAGGCGTTTTGCGACATTGGGGATGTGCCGCCATTGCCAAAACTCCGACTATGCATTTCTGCTGGCGCTCCCCTCTCCAGCGTAGTCGCGAAAAGGTTTTTCGAGAAATTCAACCAGCCGATCCATTCATTCTACGGCGCGTCGGAATGCGGCGGAATTTGCTACGATCGCCACGGCACAACGTTCGAGGACGGTCTTGTAGGCCAACCGATGCAGGGCGTCGAAGTTGAGCTGGTCGCAACGGAGTTGGGCAGCCAGATTCGTGTTCGCAGCGCGGCAGTAAGCGACGGCTATTTTCCCGACTCCAACCCTGAGAAACTCGGCAGCGGTGTTTTTGTTCCGGACGATCTGCTCGAGCGGCACGACTCCGCACTAAAGATCGTTGGCCGCATCTCGGACGTAATCAATGTCGCCGGAAAGAAAGTGAATCCAGCGGAAGTAGAAGCGCATCTGCTCCGTTTCAAGGGAGTGCAGCAGGCGGTCGTGTTTGGCCGTTCCACAGGTGCAGGATTACGAAACGAAGAAGTGGCGGCATGCGTGCTGGCATCGGCGGGCGTGAGCGAAACCGATCTTTTACGATTTTGCCGCACTGCCTTGAGCGGATGGCAGGCACCGAAACGAATCTTTATCGTCGACATGATTCCAACAAACGAACGCGGAAAAATCAGCAGGCGCGACTTGGCGCGGCAATTTTCAGAAGGGCGTGAGAGTTCTTCGTTGCGAACATTGGCCTCTTGATAAAGCCTTGATAAGAGGTTTGCTTACAGCGACAGAACGGTTGCGGCGACAGCAGCCCCCAAACCCAAGCTACTAAAAGCTCAAATGGAACGTTCCAATAGCGAAGAGCGCGACCAGATCGACCGGTCACCTGCCCCACCTGAGGAGGATGAGACAGCATCGGAATCCGGCACGAGTTCCGAGCCTTTCCAGTCGGACGATTGGTGGCGCGCGTCCGCGCCCGAGTCGGATTGGGCCCAGCCCGTCTCAAACGCTGCAGCCACGGAAGTAGGGCAGCGAAAGGGAGTCGGCACGGCTGATGTTTATTTTTGCGGCCGAACTAATCTGTTTCCTTTGAATCTTGCGATACGAGCCATTGGGAAAGAAAACTTGACCGGGTTGCTGCAAGCGCGCTGGGAGCAGGAACCAATCGAGGTTCTCGCCCGTGACGGCGAAATTCTTTTCGCCACAACCCGGGACCTCGATCTCTATTGCCCGGAAACTCCATCCATCATCGCAAACGTTGATCCAGAGGTCGTTGCCAACGCCCGCGATCAACAGAAAGAAAACGGAACTCCTTTTTTGCTGACACTTGCACGCAACGAATCGATCGAGCGGCAGCCGGCATTCGATCTGATTCGTCACCAGGGGCAACTGCTCTTCTCGAGACTCTGGTCGGCACCAAATGTATGGATCATGTTCGAAAAGAACGCGGATCTGTTAGCCGGGTTTGGCGATGTCACCGGCGACCCCGATGTGGACGACTGGTCACTGGAAACTTTGCGTCTTGTCCATAATCCGGAGCAACCAGGAAGTTTCGATCCGGCGTCTATTCCGTCTTACACGAGGGAAGGCTACGATCGCGTTCAGAAATTAAAGCTAACTTCGGATGAGGCCCAATTCGGCTCGCAGTTCAATGGCGCCCGGTCCCTGCAACAGATTGCGAAAAATCTCCGGCTCGATTTAAAATCTGCCAGGCAAGTGCTTTTCCGATTCGTGGCACTTGAAATCGTAGAGTGTTGGCCCAGCAGCACAACTGCGAAACCCGAGCCGAAAGGTGGCATGGGGCGATTGTTCGGGCGCGGCCGATAAGCCTGCTTTCCCCGCGCGGACGCGCGCTCATGAAGAGAAGAATTCTCGTCGTCGACATCGGCGGCAGCTTCGTGAAACTGCTCATGTCCCAGCGCGTGGAACGCGAGTTTGCATCCGGTCCACGAATGACGCCGAAACAGTTTCTAGCCAAATTCAAGGAGACCGCAAAGGCTTGGAAATTCGACGTTGTGTCGATTGGTTTCCCGGCGCCCGTACGCAACGGTCGAATTCTTCGAAAGCCGAAGCACCTGGGCAGGGATTGGATCCATTTTAATTTCGCGCGGTCGCTGGGAATGCCAGTGCGCATCGTTAACGACGCAGCCATGCAGGCGCTCGGTAGCTATCTTGGCGACGGACGCATGCTGTTTCTGGGACTTGGAACGGGACTTGGATCCGCGCTGGTGTGGGATAGAAATCTTATGTCGCTCGAGTTGGGCGACCTCCCCTACCCGGAGGGAAAAATCATTGAGAACCATCTCGGTGTCTCCGGCCTGGCGGAATTGGGCAAGAGGAAATGGAAACGTGAAGTCCTTTATGCCGTCGGCCAATTAAAGCGCGCATTCATCGCCGATTATGTCGTCCTTGGCGGCGGCCTGGTGCACCGGTTCGATCGATTGCCGAAGGGAATAATGCGCGGTCAAAATGAAAACGCATTCCTCGGTGGAATCCGTTTATGGGAGAGGAAACGCAACTCGCGCGACCTGAAGTGGCACCTGTTGTAGCGCAAATGCAGGCCGGAGATTCAGTAAATTACCGTTGTGAGTCAGTTCGCGTAAGAAGAACGAGCCATCCTCGTCCTCGCCAACTTAGCAGAGCCGCGAAAAATTATTTCGCGACGACAAGACAGTCACAGCGTTTAATACTCAGGAAACTTATGAAAAATCTTCTTCCGCTATTGTTTGCTGTGCTGGTGGGTGTTGCTTGTTTTATTCCGGCGCCAGCCTCGGCTTATCGTTACCACGGACGGTATTACCCGTATTCCTACGGAGGCCATTACTACCGTTATCGCTACCAAGGGCATTACTACCAGTATCAGTACCGCGGGCACTACTATAGGCACCGGGGTTGGGTTGTCGGCGTCAGTGGGCGTCCAGGATACTATCGCTATTGGTAAGCGGATTGATGGGCTTGGCGCGCTCGCCATTCTGTCAAATCGGGCGCTCCCTATGCCTGGAACGTCCGGGCGATTTTTGGCTCGAAGAGATCGGTCTGCCGCAATTGGGCTTGACTTAATGAACTGCCCTCACCACCATGCGCGCCGAATCAAAGGAGAAATATGAAGAAACATACTCATCTCGTTATCTCGGTTTTATCCGTCGCGACCTTCGCGTTGCTGGCACCTGCTTCGTTCGCTCAAAAAGGGCAAGCGATGTCAAAAGCACAGGCTATTGCCCAACAGCTTAGCCTCACACCGCAACAAAAGGAGAAAATCCTGCCGATTCTTGCATCCGAAGTACCAAAACTCCAACACATCAGAAACGACAATTCGCTTTCAACTGTGCAGAAAATGCAAGAGGTCAGGGCTCTTCATCAGCAAACCGATCCGCAGATGAAGGCCATTCTTTCCCCCCAACAATACGAAAAACTGAAGCAGCTTCGTGCGCAGCAAGTCCGCGAAGCCACGCAAGGCACCATGGGCCACTGATTGATGGGCCATCAATCAGCGGCAGTATTGTAAAAATCGGTCGTCTCATTTGTCGCGGGACGTGGTGCTCTAAGCACAACACATCGCGCAAAGAAGGTGTCATCGTTGTAAGTCCACTGGATTCCGGCTGGATCCGTGCTCAGTGAAGAACTGCACGTTCGAACGGGTTCCGTTATGCCTGATGATCGATCACAAATCAGCGACGACTTCGCAAAGCTCTGCGACATCGTCACAAAACTTCGCGCTCCTGACGGTTGCCCGTGGGACCGCGAGCAAACCAATCAATCGTTGTTGCCGGCGCTCGTAGAGGAGGTATACGAAGCGGCTGAGGCCGGCCGCGCTCAGGACGACGGGCATTTTCGCGAGGAACTTGGCGATCTTTTATTGCTCGTCGTGATGCATGCTCAAATCGCACGCGAAACCGGCCGGTTCAACATCGAGGAAGTGATTGAGCAGGTGTCGGATAAACTCATCCGGCGACATCCGCATGTGTTCGGCACGAGCGAAGCACGAGACGCTGGCGCGGTGCTTAAACAATGGGAAGCGATCAAACGACAAGAAAAAAACGCCGATTCCCATTTCCTCGCCAGTTTGCCGAAAGCCTTGCCCGCGTTGGTGCGCGCGCAAAAGGCGCAATCTAAAGCCGCCCGGGTGAATTTCGATTGGACGGCACTGTCCGATGTAATTGCGAAAGTGGAAGAAGAGCTTGGTGAAACTAAAGAGGCGATCTCCTTAGAACATCAGGAAAACATTGAAGACGAGATTGGCGATCTGTTGTTCGCCGTTGTGAACCTTGCGCGAAAGTGCAAAATCGACGCAGAGACCGCGCTCCAATCTGCCACAGACAAATTCGTCGCGCGCTTTAATCGATTAGAGGACGAACTCAAAACGCGCGGCAGAAAATTGGGCGAAGTGGAGTTGGCTGAGTTGGATGCGATTTGGGACCAGATCAAAAATCAGGAGTAATCAAGCCGGCGAATTCGTTAAATTGTTACATCGCTCGCGCAGCCGTTCGAGATTCGACATTCGTCATTTACCAGCCATATTTCGCCTCCCAATGAACCTGCTGATCAACTTTTGCCTGGTTCTTTTCGTGCTGGTCGCTGGCCTGATGATTCTGGTCATCCTGATGCAGAGACCAAAAAGCGAAGGTCTCGGCGCGGCATTTGGCTCTGGCGTTACAGAGAACATTTTCGGCGCGCAAACCACGAATGTGCTGGTGAAGTTCACCACGTGGCTGGCGGGAATATTTTTCGCGCTTACGTTCGCGCTGTCGGTCCTTTATGCCCACCACAGCGTAGCCAGCAGTGCCTTCCGTCGTGAACTGATGAAAAATCAACCCGCGCAAACCTCGCCTGCGCCTGCGAAACCACAATCATCGCCAGGGTCGTCAGCGGTAACTACGCCGGCAGAGGCTTCGACCGCTGTTTCTCCAGCCGTGAGCGCAGCACCGGCGGCTTCGCCAAAACCATAGCCGGGCAATCTTCTCGTCACTTGTAGCCACGGCCCTGTGGGCCGTCTTTCGATTTTAAGAACCAAGCGCAGAACCAGCCACAGGCCGGTGGCTACAGTAAGATTTATTGCGAGAAGCCTATTTCGCTTTGCGCGCGAATTTTGGCGGGAACAGCCAGAGAAGCCTTCCCTTCTCAGTCTCGGGATCGAGGTCGACCAGCGCTATGCCTGCCTTGGACATCTTGATGAAACCACCGGTCAACGCCGAGATTACGCTCGAAAAATCCGGCTCGTGGCCGACCAGCATCAAAGCTTTCGAGTGATGCCGCTTGAGCAAAGTGCTCAACTCGCTAATCCCAAATCCAGGCTCAAGTGCTTCGTCCTGGCGCAGCTTTGTCTTAAGCTGTTCCGCTGCAACCTCTGCGGTCTGCAACGCTCGCGGCAGCGGACTACTTACAATTAAATCCGGATTCACGTTGAGACGGTCGAGAAACTTCGCCACCTGCCGCACTTCTTTCTTGCCGAAATCGGTGAGCGGCCGTTCATCATCAGGCTCAGTCCAGCCGGGCCAATCGGCTTCACCGTGTCTGAGGAAATAGAGTTGCATAGATTAGTTTGTCACAAGATTTGCCACTTCGCTCTACGGGTGTGCGGGTCGGTTTGCCACAGCCGAACCCCTCCGAGAAAAGCGTTTCGATTGTGTCCCATCTGGATTCCTTTCGGCAGTTGATCGAACTTCTTCACGCTTCCGCCGCCGAGAACGACGTAATCGGCAATCAGCGATTTCTTCAAGAACATGACGGCACGAAGGACCTCGCTTTTCCATCGCTTCTCACCGAGGTCTTTCAATCCCGATTTGCCAAGACAATCCTCGATGATGTGGTCGTTCCCATAAGGCAGATCGCCGAGTTCAAGTGGGAGCACGTTGTTTTCCCAGATCAGCGTCGATCCCAGTCCGGTGCCCAATCCAAGAAACAACATTCGCTGTCCGCGATAACTGCCGAGCGCCTGCATCGCGGCGTCATTGATGATGCGGACCGGTTTGCCTAACGACTTTTCAAAATTGAATCGTGTCCAGCCAGCTCCAAGATGCTTCGGCTCGGTCATGATACAGCCATTGCGGACCGGCGCCGGGAAACCTATCGAAATCGCGTCGAACGCCCAATCCTCCAACAGCGACTTGATTTGAGTCACCATTTCGCGCGGTGTCATTGCCGGGCCGGACTTGAATTTTCGCCGCTGCGCACGCGAAATCATCATCTTCACGTTCGACCCGCCGACATCAATGACGAGAATTTTCCTCTTCACTTCGTCTCGGGTTTCGTAAGTCCGATCGCGCCACTTTCCTTCACAACGGCAATCGGCACCAGCCGGTCAGCGCGCGCTTTTTTCGTCGAACCAAGCTTCTTCATGCGTTCGCGTGATACCTCACGAAATTGCCACTGCGCCTGCCGCCGCGGTTCTTCGCCTTCTGGTTTTAAGCGTCGATACGTGCCGTCCGGCTGCAATTCCCGCGCCTTTACCCGATCGTTCAGAAACGCGGGAATAACGTCGTTGATGATTTGATCCCGCAATGCCGGCGTCTCGATCGGGAAGGCCAGCTCGATTCGCCGATAAAAATTCCGCGGCATCCAATCGGCGCTGGAAAGAAAAATCCGCGGTTGACCGCCATTTTCGAAATAGAAGATTCGGCTGTGCTCGAGAAACCGGCCAACGATACTGATGACGCGGATGTTTTCGCTGAGATCTGGAACTTTAGGACGCAAGCAACAGATCCCGCGCACCACCAGATCAATGGTCACATCTGCGCACGACGCTTCATATAGCTTCTCAATGATCTCCTGGTCGACGAGCGAATTCATTTTGGCGACGATCCGGGCCGGCTTGCCTGCCAGCGCGTTATCGCGCTCGCGTTCGATCAGTTTCGTGAACCGGCTGTGCATGTCGAACGGCGAGACCAGCAATTTTTTCAATCCGGGATAACCAGCGAGTCCGGTAAGCGTATTAAAAACCGTCGCCACTTCTTCGCTCAGCTGCGGTTCGCTGGTGAGCAGACTGAAATCGGTATAGATGCGCGCGGTTCGCGAGTGATAATTTCCCGTGCCGAGATGGACGTAGCGCCTGAGTTCATCGGCGTCGCGCCGAACGATCAGCAACACCTTGCAATGTGTCTTGAGACCTACCACGCCGTAGATCACGTGCGCGCCGGCTTCTTCCAGGCGTCGCGCCCATTGAATATTGCTCGCCTCATCAAAACGCGCGCGCAGTTCGACAATCGCCGTGACTTGTTTTCCCGCGTTGGCAGCGTCGATGAGGGCCTCCACAATGGGCGAATCCCCGCTTGTGCGGTACAGCGTCATTTTAATGGCAAGCACCTGCGGGTCTTTTGCCGCCGTCTCGACCAACTCTACGACTTCATCGAAGCTGTCGTAAGGATGATGCAGCAACACGTCCTGCCGCCGCAACACATCGAAAAAATCCGCGTGTGGCGGCAACGCCGGATCGCGGGCCGGTTGAAACGGACGGTCTTTCAGTTTGGCGAACGCGTCGTTGGCAACCAGCGGAGCAAGATGCGTCATCGTCAGTGGGCCATCGAGCTTGTAA
>DASYSX010000228.1:0-6013 GCA_036002955.1 Candidatus Udaeobacter sp.
AAAATGCAGGAGGCATTGGTGTAATGAACAACGTAATCGTGAAAGAATAGATTGTTCTCGATGACGAGCCTGATGAGGCCACCGAGAAACACGATGTCGCTTCCGGCACGGATCGGAACCCAGATGTCGGCCAGTGCGCTCGTGCGCGAACAGCGCGGATCGCCATGGATGATCGTCGCGCCGTACTCCGTCGCTTTCATCACCCAGCGAAAACCGACCGGGTGCGCTTCGGCCATCGAGGAACCTTCGATTAGTATGCAATCTGCATTCGCGAGATCTTGTTGTGCGGTTGTAGCTCCGCCCCGCCCGAAGGAGGTGCCCAGACCGGGCACCGTGCTGCTATGTCATATCCGGGCCTGGTTGGACACACAGACCATGCCCAGGCCTCCGGTGAATAACTTTTTGATGAGATAATTTTCTTCGTTATCGAGCGTCGCGCCGCCGAGATGACATATCGCCGTCGTGTGATTGATAGAAACGCCGTCTTGCTCGTGCACAAACGTGCGCTTGCGCGATTCCCACACGCGGTCGGCAACCATGTCCATGGCGCGGTCGAGCGACATCTCCGTCCACTCTTTTGAGCGCGGTGCGCGATATTTCATTTTCGTTTCGCGCCGCGAATGCGTCAGCAATTGATATGATGCAGCACCCTTCGGGCAAAGATTTCCCTGACTGATCGGCGATTCCGGGTCGCCTTCGATAGAAACCAATTTCCCGTCTTTGTGAAAAATCAGCTGGCCGCATCCGACGCCGCAATAGGGACAGATCGAGCGCGATACCTCAGCACCATCAATGCGCGCATGCATCTCGCGCGTCTTCTCCGACATCGCTTCGAGACCGGTTCCGTCCTTGCGTTCGCGAATCTGCCTAACGAGCGGCCATTTTGAGAGAACGGACAACATCAACAAGTCACCGCGTTGAATGTTATCCTGTGCGTGCCCAACGGGCTAGCAAATCCGTGGCAGTTGTTCACCGGAAAGCATATCTACCACCCGCGTACCGCCTACGCGAGTCTTCATCATAACAAAACCAGGATGCTCGTTTACGACTTCCCCGATGACAGCCGCCTTTTCACCTAACGATACCGAGCGCAATGCCCTCAAGGCCGCCTCGACATCTTCATTTGCGACGATGGCGAGAAGCTTGCCTTCGTTGGCGACATAAAGCGGATCGAGCCCGAGAATTTCGCACGCTCCTTTCACTTCCTCGCTGATTGGGATCGAAGCTTCATTGAGAAGCATGCCGACGTTCGCGGTTTGCGCGATTTCACTGAGCGCGCTGGTCACGCCACCTCGAGTTGGATCACGCAATACGTGGATGTCGATTCCGGCGGCGATTAACGCATCAACCAATTTGTGCAAGGGTGCCGTGTCGCTGGCAATTTCGGTTTCAAATTCCAAACCTTCGCGCACCGACATGATGGCGATGCCATGGACGGCAATTGGCCCGCTGACAATGATTTTATCGCCGACCGTCGCTCGTGCAGGATGGATGTTCACCTCGTTAGGCACGATGCCGATGCCGGAAGTATTTATGAAAATTTTGTCTGCCTTGCCGCGATCGACGACCTTCGTATCACCCGTGACGAGTTTGACACCGGCGTCATCGGCGGCGGCATGCATCGACTGCACCACGCGCCAGAAATCCTCCATCGGCAGACCTTCCTCCAATATAAAACTGGCCGAGAGATAAAGCGGGCGCGCTCCGCACATCGCCAAATCGTTAACCGTTCCGTGAACAGCGAGTTTGCCGATGTCGCCTCCTGGAAAAAATATCGGGCTGACAACAAATGAATCGGTGCTGAACGCGACACGTTCGCCGTTCAACGAAAAAATGGCACCGTCATGCAACGGTTCCAGCAGGTCGTTTCGGAACTGCGGCAAAACCATCTTCTCGATGAGTTGATGGCTAAGCTTTCCGCCGCTGCCATGCGCAAGGACGATCTGTTTGTAATTCGTGATCGGCAGCGGACAGGAAGCAGTTAACAACGAAACATCGCCCGTTAATTCGTCATTCGTCATTCGAGCTTCGTCATTCAAATCACATCTTCGGCTCCAAGCGCGATGTGGATCAAATCCCAAAGGACATGCACAAGCGTGGCGTGCACCTCCTGAATGCGATGGATGCTGTACGACGGCACGACGAAGCAGTAATCCGCAATGTCGGGAAAGCGGCCACCGTCTTTTCCGCCCCAGGCAATGGTGAGCATTTGTTTTCTGCGCGCCTCTTCCAAGGCATAAATCAGATTTGGCGATTTGCCGCTGGTACTAACCGCCAGGGCCATGTCACCGGGTTGCCCAAGGAGACGCAACTGATTCACGAACACGCGCGAAAAATCGATGTCGTTGCCGACTGCCGTCATCGTGGCGGTATCGTTCACCAGTGAAATGGCGGGAAACGCGGCGCGTTTCTCAATGATCGGATGCGTAAATTCAACGGTGAAATGGATTGCATCGGCGAGGCTGCCGCCATTTCCCATCGTGAGAAGTTTCTTCCCATCGACGAATCGCTTCGCCATTTCGCGGCTCAGTTCTTCGATTTCGGCGGCGTATTTTTCGAAAAACTTCTCTTTCATTTCCACGCTCTCACCACATTTGCGCAGAATCTTGTCCCGGAAACTCTCAGTGGACTTGTCGACCTTATCGATCACTGCCGCGTTCATAGAGCCACCGCTTCCTCATGCTTTTCGAGATGTCGTCCGTACGCGTAATATGCCGCGCATGCGCCTTCTGCCGACACCATGGTTGCGCCCAATGGATTCTCAGGAGTGCATTGCTTGCCAAACGCCGGACAGTCATGCGGCTTCTTCACGCCCTTGAGCACGAGACCGCTGATGCAAATATCCGGCTCTTTCGTATCGATTTCCTTCGTGTCAAAAATTCGGTCGGCATCGTGCGCGCGAAATTCCCAGCGCAATTTGTAACCGCTTTTCGGAATTGAACCGACGCCGCGCCATTTCCGATCGCACACTTCGAAAACTTCATTCACGAGATTCTGTGCGACGCGATTTCCGTCCCGTTGAACAACGCGAGGATACTGATTTTCCACATCGTAAGTGCCCGCCTCAAGTTGACGCACAGTCATCAGCACACCTTGCAAAATATCCAGCGGTTCGAACCCGGTGATGACGATCGGCACTTTGAACCGCGCCGCGATTGGCTCGTATTCACGGTAACCCATCACCGTGCAAACGTGCCCCGGCCCGAGAAAGCCCTGCACGCGATTGAGCGGTGATTGCAAAATCGAAGCCATCGACGGGGGCACGAGAACGTGTGAAACGAGAATCGAGAAGTTTTCAATTTCCTGCTTCCTGGCTTGAAAAACAGACATGGCATTCGCCGGCGCGGTTGTTTCAAAACCGATGGCGAAAAAAACCACTTTCTTGTGCGGATTCGCGCGCGCGATTTTCAAGCAATCGATTGGCGAATAGACCACGCGGATATCTGCCCCGCGCGATTTCAGCACCAGAAGATCGCCATCGGAACCGGGCACCCGCAGCATGTCGCCGAACGAGCAAAAAATGACATCCGGGCGTTGCGCGATTGCATGCGCCTTGTCGATCATTTCCAGTGAAGTGACGCAAACGGGACAACCGGGGCCGTGCACAAGCTCGATCTCGTTAGGCAACAGCCTGTCGATTCCATACTTCACGATCGTGTGGGTTTGGCCGCCGCAAACTTCCATCAAGACCCATGGCTTCGTCGTAATGCGCCCGATTTCATCGACAATTTTTGTCGCCAACGCTTCGTCGCGATATTCGTCCAAAAATTTCATGCCAACGCTTTTGTCATTCTGAGCGAAGTGGAGCGGAGCGGAACGAAGTCGAAGAATCCCGTCGCTGGTCTGCCGATCGTGAGTTACTCAGTTGTTCCGCAGGCTCCCTCGACTCCGCTGCGCTTCGCTCGGGATGACGAACAGAATTTGCCCCGGTCGAATCAAACGGATCAACGTCCGGAACGTCCAGTTCGCCGAGCTGTTTCATCTCCTCGAGAAGCTGGTATGTACGCGCCGCTTCATCTTCATCCACTTTACTGAGGGCAAAGCCGACGTGCACCAGGACGTAATCGCCGGCCTCGACTTCCGGCGTGTATTCGAGGCAAACCTGTTTGACGATGCCGCCGAAATTTGCGCGGCCCATCTTCACGCCCGCAGGATCGGTCGTGATTTCGATCAACTTACCTGGAATTGCCAAGCACATGTTTTTTACAGTTGGTAATTCGGGAATCGCTGGTTTTGGCAATGGCAACCCCATCGCAGAGCAAAACT
The DNA here is from genome assembly GCA_036002955.1 of Candidatus Udaeobacter sp. Classification (GTDB taxonomy): domain Bacteria; phylum Verrucomicrobiota; class Verrucomicrobiia; order Chthoniobacterales; family UBA10450; genus Udaeobacter. Next base: position 4,267 of record DASYSX010000228.1, read on the forward strand.
TTGTCGCCCTCCCTCACGTCTTGTATCAAGTCCAGAGGCACCTTTTTCATAGCGCCCGAAACGGTGACGTTTCCGAATCGCATCCCATCCTCCACTTCAACCGCGACAATCTCGGCGTATACCAGGTTCATTCAGATACCTCTTCCGCTTCGAAAAATTCGGCATGCGCGCCGACTGCGACCAGTGCAACACCGCCGATCACGTTACCGATGAAAGCAGGCAATACGTACGATCCGATCGAATGCCAGAAACCGAGTGCGCCGGTCGAGACAAGATAGAAGGATTCAACGGTTCCCGCGACGACATGCGGCAATTCCGCGATACCAACCACGTAAGCCAAAATAATGATGACCCAAAGTCTGGCCGACTCCGCGAACGGCAACAGCCAAACCATCAGCGCGATCAACCACCCAGAGACTGCAGCGCGCAGGACGATCGTCCAAAAATCCGCCGCCATCGACGATTGTCCGATTTTTGAAAACGTGTCGCGGATCTCGGGACTGAAAATGTTCGAATTTCCAGCGAGCCATGCAAAAACAAAGGCGCCAATCAAATTGCCGATCAACACGATCGCCCAGAGCCGCGCCACGTTGAAAAGGATGTCGATCTTCTTCTCGCGCAGCAGCGGCAAAATCACCGTCAGGGTATTCTTTGTGAAAAGTTGTTGCCGACCAAGAATCACCACCACGAAGCCGACGCTGTAACCAAATTTTGTGATTAACGGCTGCCATGTGGCGTTCGGCAGGTGGTTTTGCAAAACCCCTTCAGTCATCATCGAGAATCCCATCGAAAGACCGGCAGCTAACCCTGAAAACACGAGCTCCAATGAATTCCGCTCCAATTCGTGTTCGCCCTCGGCGTAAACCGCTTCATAGATCACTTCGCCCGGCGGGGCGGTACGATCGATGATTTCGTCCTCCTGCTTGTCCTTAACTCTTTTTTTATCGACGGGCATCGCGATCAAGTCCTCCAGCTTGCCGCGACGGCCTGGCCAAGCGCAATTCCACCGTCGTTAGGCGCAATTTGTTGGTGCCAGTACACCCTTAAGTTTTCCTCGCGCAATCTTGCCACCGCGCGCTCCGTGAGATAGCGATTTTGAAAACAACCGCCCGTGAGAACGACGTTCTGTTCACCGATTTTCTTCGCGACAACCACAATCATTTCTGCCAGCGCATTGTGAAATTTTGCTGAAATTACGCCGCTGGATTCTTTCCGGCCCACATCTGCCAGCAACTCACGAATCATCGGTCCCCAATCGATTTTCATCGGCGTCCCTTGATCGATCCGAAAAGAATACGCATCTCGCACGTCCAGCTGTCGTGCGAATTCCAGTTCCATCGCCGCCTGGCCTTCAAAACTCGCCCGCTGTCGCAGCCCAATCAGCGACGCCACAGCATCAAACAATCTGCCGACGCTAGACGTTAGCGGCGCGTTAATTTGTTTTTCCAACATCTGCTCAAGCAGCGATTTGTCCTTTTCCGAAAGATCGACAGTCTGCTGTGAAAAATCCCAAGCCTGTTCGCCGAACAATTCGTAAAGCAGTCCCAGCGCGCTACGACATGGCTCTTTAATCGCGCGATCGCCGCCTGGCAGCCGAAACTGTCTGAAATGCGCTACGCGTTCGAATGCCCCGTCGCGTTTGGCGAGCAGAAATTCTCCGCCCCAGATGGTCCCGTCCAAACCGTAGCCGGTTCCATCCCAAACCACACCGAGGGCTGGGGCTTCGATTTGATTCTCCGCCATGCAG
>DASYSX010000229.1:0-9695 GCA_036002955.1 Candidatus Udaeobacter sp.
GATCGTTCCGAAGCGCAGAGCGCCGTGGTCGAGGGCTCGCTGCACGGAAAAACTTTGCACGAGTTGTGGACGCAACGGCGCAAGGAAATCTTTGGGGCTGTTACCGACACTCCACGGTTTCCGTTGCTCATCAAACTTCTCGATGCGCAGGAAAAGCTGTCGCTACAGGTGCATCCATCTGACGATGTCGCCAGCAGACTGGGAGGTGAACCTAAGAGTGAGTTTTGGTACGTGGCCGCCGCGGATCCTGATGCCGAGCTTTTCCTTGGATTTCGTGAGCCAATCCCCCGCGACAGGTTCGAGGAGAGGCTGCGCGATGGAACCGTGATCGATCACGTCCATAGAATTCGCGTTCAATCAGGCGATGCTGTTTTCCTCCCGGCCGGCCGAGTTCATGCCATAGGTGCAGGCATTCTGCTAATCGAAATCCAACAGAATAGCGACACGACTTACCGAGTGTTCGATTGGAATCGAACGGATCCAGCAACCAGCACGAAGCGGCCATTGCACGTTCAGCAGGCGATCCAATGCATCAACTTCGCAGACGTGCAGCCGCAGCTGATCCAATCGCAAGGCGACTTGTTGATCAGCGATCGCTCATTTGAAATCCGGAAGTGGAAGCTTGATGAAGCCCGCGAAGCAGCCCCCCTCGGGCAATTCACGATTGTTTGCTGTCTCAGCGGAAATCTCGGCTGTGCCAATGCTAGCCTTGGGCCAGGGCAAATTTTTCTTGTCCCAGCGCATTTAGAGGACCGTCAGCTGAAACCACTCGCGCCCGATACAAGTCTGTTGCGCGTAACTATTCCGAAAATCTAAAGGCCTTAGACTTGAATCCAGTTACGTTGAATGAACTGCCGATTCTTGACGGGCATCACGTTTGTTTTCTGCTGCGATTGTTCGTCTCCAGGCATAGACACTATGAACGTGCCCGCTCCGCACAATGAGAAGCAGACGACAACAATCGCGAGTTTCAATATCCAGCTCACAGGCGAATTACGGTTTATCGCTCCAGTTCAATTTGAATGCTGTGCTAGTCGACGGAGATAAGTAAAGCTATAAATCCCGGTGTTATGTCCATCGGCCCAGCGGGGCTGCAGTGCATAACCGCCGACCATATCAAATCCCAGAAGCTCGAAGCTCTTGTCCGTGTGGCTGACACGCGGACGCGAAACTTGACCGAGGACGTCCGGCTCGCCGCCGCAACCCGCACAGGGGCACGCGCGCCGGAGCAGTTCAAGTTTGATGAACGACTCCGTGCCGTCGTTCCAGGCAATGGCCAGCTCGTCTCCGATGTGTTGGATGTTCGTCGGCTCGAGTCGCATTTCTCGGATTCGTCTTTCAAGGAGCGGCGGCTTTCCAGCCGCCGAGGGCGATCTAGAGATCGCCCTTTCTTCCTCTTCGTTCGCCAAAAATCGCCGTGCCAACGCGCAAAAGCGTGGCGCCTTCCTCGACTCCAATTGGAAAATCTTGCGTCATGCCCATCGAAAGCTGCGGCAGCTTCACGTTAAATTCCTTCTCGAAAGAATCGCGTAATTCCCGAACTTGCACAAAAAATTTGCGTGAGCCTTCCGATTCGACAGCCAGCGGCGGAATACACATCAGCCCCTCGATTAACAGCCGCGGTAGGGCCAGCAACGCTTCCATGTGCTTGCGCAAGTTGTCAGGCGGAAATCCGAATTTACTCCCCTCACCGGCCACATTCACTTCAAGCAAAACCCGCAGATGCAATCCTTCTTCTTCCGCGACCCGGTTAATGTCTTGCGCCAGCGCTAGAGAATCGACGCTGTGAATCATCTCGAATAGCGCGAGGGCCTGGCGCACTTTATTTTTCTGGAGGTGTCCGACAAAATGCCAGCCGAGAGTCGACGACAGCTCCGGAATCTTGGTGCGCGCTTCTTGTACGCGACTTTCACCGAACAGAGTTTGCCCAGCCTCAACTGCCTCGCGCACTTTCTCAGCCGGATGCGTCTTACTGATCGCAACCAGTTGAACGTCATCAGCCGATCGCCCCGACTTCGCCGCCGCACTTGCGATTTGCTCGCGAACGCGCTCGAGGTTTTCGGCGATCAAACCCATGCCGAATTGTAGGGCAAGCTCTTCACCTGCCAATGAGAAATCGAATGATCAATGGATTCCCTCACCCATCAATGAGAGCGTAGTTTCTCATGTCTAGTATTTCCTCGCTAATCGGCCGCAAATCGCGCAGAAGACTTTGATTATGAAACGCTACTCACTCGTTATCGTAATCATCCTTGCCGCGGTTACCTGTTCTAATTTGCTCGCTGAGGAAAAAGCCGCTCTCCAACCAAACGGTACCGTCGCCAGCCTTCTTCAGGGCAGCGTCGGAAAAAGTGTCGAGCTGCACTTGAGATCCGGGGAAAAAATGGGCGGCAAGATCGTCCAAGTAACCGGTAACGTGGTCCATCTTTCCAATCTTAGTGGCGCCGAATACTTCGACGCATTCGTCGACGTCAAAGACATTTCGGCGGTAGTAGTTCGTGTCGCGGGCAAATAACAGATCCTGCGATCATCTTAAACGCGCCACTATTGACGATTTCAGCTTTGCGCGGGGATGATCGGTTGACGCGGAAGCCCTTCAGTGTTGTCAACCATGGGCGCGTTTGCTCATACTCAGCCCATGATTACCAAAAACATCGGCATGCTTCTGCTCGCAATTTACTTGATCGCGGTGGGGCTCGTCACCCTCACTGGACTTGGCATTGGATTTATAACCGGCGTGCTGGCGCTACTGGCAGGGATTTTTATTTTGATCGGACGCTAGGCGCCCGACTCACAGGAGCAATTTTAACATCTGCTGTGCAAGTTTCGGTCCGATGCCGCTTTCTTCGTGTTTGAAATAAATGAAAGCATCTTTCCAATTCGATTCGTGCTGCCGAGCGAACTCTGCCCAGGCTTCAATGTCGGTCGCCTGATAATCTTCGCGGCGGAGCCGGAGGTACCCGTAATCAGCCGTAATCTTCCTTGGCGTGGTGATTGTGTCCGTATCTGCGATGCAGAGGGCAATGTTGCGCGATTTGAGCAGATCGAAGATCTGATCATCGAACCAGGAGTCGTGACGGAATTCAAACGCCGCGCGCATGGCAGGAAATTCGCGCAAAAACGAACTCAAAACGTCGGCATCCTTTTTGAAAGTTGGCGGCAACTGAAATAAAACCGGTCCCAGTCGCTGGCCAAGACCTGTGACAACTTTGCAAAAATATTCAAGTGTGTCGCCGCAGTCGCGCAGCTTCGACCAATGCGTAATCTTCTGCGGCGCCTTCAGTGCAAACCGAAATTTCTCCGGCGTCTGTGCTTTCCAATTGTCGATTGTTTTCGGCGCAGGAATTCGGTGAAATGTGTAATTGATCTCCGTCGTCGAGAATCGTTCCGTATAAAACGGTAACATCTTCGCCGTAGGCAAATCTTCGGGATAAAAATTCCCTTTCCACTCGGGGTACTGAAATCCAGACGTACCGATCCAGAAATTCATGGTTCAGAGCAAGACCGTCCATTGTGCAAGAGCATGCTTCAAGAGAAAACCCCTCGCGCAAAACATCCGCAGCAAGGCGCGAATCCGAATCTGGTGTAGCAGTCCTTTGAATCGTCGATAGACGGAAACGAGGGGCGAAGATGACTACCACAATTCAACTAACAAAGGGGAAAATATGAAAAAGATAGCATTGAGCATTGCTTTGGCGTGTGTAGCGCCGTTTGCGTGGGGTCAAGTTTCACAGACTACGACCACAACAACCACGAGTGACGGCAGTGGGACGATCACGGAGTACGATCCGGGCAGTCAGATCGTTCTGAAGGAAAGCAGCGGCCCGCGGACTTATCGCTTCGGCAAGTCGGTTACATACGTGACCAAAAGCGGCAAGGTATTGGATCCAGATGTTGTAAAAACGAAGGTTAGAGTCGGGGTACCAGTCCACGTTCATTATGTCGGAACAGGCGACAACATGATGGTTGATCGCGTGATCGTCGACGAAGATTAATATTTAGTCTCGTTCGTCTCCGACGCGCCTTTCTGTTCTGCCAATGCGAATAGAAAGGCGCGTTTTTTTACGCCCCGGGAGCCGCGTCGAAAAACGTGAGGACCAATGGCCGTCTGAAACACGAATTGTCTCTGTTATGAAGCTACAAATGAAGGGCAGTTGGAACGAAATAAAGGGCAAATTAAAACAGAAATACGGTCAGTTGACTGACGACGATCTGACGTTTGCCGAGGGTAAGGACGACGAGCTTCTGGGCCGCCTCCAAAAGAGACTGGGCAGAACAAAAGACGAGCTTCGATCCGAGATCGAGGAGATGTAATTCTTATCACAGCGGCCTCGGGCATCGCATTCCGCAAATTCGATAAAAGCCAATGCTTGTCGTCGTCGACCGATGACTCACGCCGGCGGTTTGTTTCCGAGGACGACACGCACCTCGTGACTCACGCCATCGTCGCGCAAGTTCACAATGTTGTTAGCTGCTGAGACTCCATCCAATTCCGTCACGACGACACCGCGACAACAGTGGTCCGGATTTTCGACAGTGATTTGATAAGTGGTGTTTCTAAAACGGTATCGCAAACGAAAGCCGGGCCAATCTTTCGGTATGACGGGATTAATTGTTAGGGTATCGCCACGGCGTTGAAATCCCAAAACTTCTTCAAGCCAGACTCGATAAGTCCAAGCTGCCGCGCCCGTATACCAAGTCCAACCACCGCGACCGATATTGCCCGCTAACGAGTAGACGTCGCCCGGAATGACGTAAGGCTCGACCCTGTAGCGTTCGCAGTCTTTCTCGTCCCGAGCGTGCTCGACTGGATTCAACATCCGTAAAAACCGGACGGCTTTGTCGCCATCGCCTTGCCTGGCAAAAGCCATCGCCACCCAGGTGGCAGCATGCGTATATTGGCCGCCGTTCTCCCGCACGCCGGGAGGATAACCCTTGATATAGCCAACATCCGCGGTGGTCTTGTCGAACGGCGGAGTAAAGAGCAAAATTAGATCGTCGGCCTCGCGCACGAGATTTTCTTCAAGCGATCGCAGCGCGACCTCAATGCGATCGGAATCCCCAGCATTGGAAATCGCGGCCCAGCTTTGTGGGATTGAATCGATACGGGCCTCGGTGTTTTCCTTCGACCCGAGCGGCGTGCCGTCGTCGAAGTATGCGCGACGATACCATGCTCCGTCCCATGCCTGTGCATCGACTGTTTTAGCCAACTGCGCGACGCGCACCTGGCAAGCTCGCGCTTCATCATCCAGCTTGCGTAGAATGAGCAGCTCAGCGAAGTCTTTCAGCACGCAAATCTCAAACCAGGCGAGCCAGACACTTTCGCCTTTGCCGCCCAGTCCAACGCGATTCAGGCCGTCGTTCCAATCACCGCCTCCGATCAAGGGCAACCCATGAGGACCGGCTGTGGCCGAGCGCGCGATAGCCCTCCGACAATGTTCAAGTAGAGAACCCTCCGTGGCGGAAGCGATCGGAATGGAAAGGCTCTCGGTCTGTTGTTCCTCCAAGGGTTTGCCATCGAGGAATGGAACCATCTGGTCGAGGATCGCGGCATCGCCAGTGGTGCGAACGTAATGTGCGGTGACGAAGGGAAGCCAGAGAAGATCGTCACTGATTCGCGTCCGGACGCCCGCGCCAGATTCCGGATGCCACCAATGTTGGACATCGCCTTCCAGAAATTGTCGCGCAGCAGCGCGCAAAATATGGGCCCGCGTCAAGTCGGGCGCGGATTGCACAAGGGCCATGACATCCTGCAACTGATCACGGAATCCGTACGCACCGCTGGATTGATACAGAGCCGAACGGCCCCAGAGTCGACAACTCAGAGTCTGATAAAGCAGCCAGCGATTGAGCAGAAAATTCGTGGAAAGTTCCGGTGTCTCCACTTCGACTGTGCTCAGGAATCGGTCCCACCATTGGCGGGTTTCTTGGAATGCGGCTTCGACGTTGGCGGGATCGCGAAAATGCATAACGAGTCCACGCGCTTTTTCTTCGTCGTCTGCTTGGCCGAGGAGAAAAGTCATTTCTGTGGTGTGCCCAGGTTCAATCTCAACTGTCACCTGCACGGCGGCACAAGGGTCAAGGCCGGCACCCACGTCACCAGTCAATCGTTCGTGCTCCATCGCTGCCGGATCACGCAGCGAGCGATTACGCCCGATGAACACCGCGCGATCGGCCGTAAACGAAGCAGGCGTTGGAGCTGAAGTCACAAAAGTGATGCAATCGCAAAACTCAGGATTGTAAGAATTGCGGGCGAACAGAGTTTGGCTCTGTAAATCCCATCTCGTAACAACGTGCATACCGGTTTCCTCTGGATCGGACCCGAGAACGAGAGTGGCGTACGCGGTGACAGTCAGCTTTCGCCGGCGCGACGAATTGTTGCGCAAGCGCAGTCGCTGCAAACGTACGGGTTTTCCACCAGCATCATCAACCGGCACGAACGTGAGCAATCGTTGTTCGATCGCGTGGCTATTATGTTCAAACGTTGTGTAACCCTGACCATGTCGCGCACGATACGCGTCCTTCTCTCGGATCGGTTTGGCTGTCGGGGACCATACGGCGCCGAGTTCGTCGTCACGAATGTAGATGGCTGTTCCCGCCGGATCGCAGACAGGGTCGTTGAACCACGGCGTGAGACGGTCGTTCTGGCTATTGCGGCCCCAGACACATTCGGCGCCAGATTCCGAAATCAATGCGCCGAATTTCGCGTTCGCCATGATATTGATCCAAGGAAGGGGTGTATTTCGGTTCGGTCCCAGATAAATGACGAATTCCTTTCCGTTCTCGGTAAATCCGCCGAGGCCGTTGAAGTATTTCAGTTCCATGAAAGGCAGAGGCGCAGAGGGCTCCTCAAGGAACTGGCGCGCGGGCAATAGCTGGCGCGGTTTCGCGGCTGCGGGGGCACTCGCAGCCAGTTGTTGACGCAATGTGCCTCGAGCTGCGACGAGCACCATGCGTGCAGCCGCTTGAAGCGCGAGCAACTCTTCTTTCGAAATCTTTGTTGCCGACCGGAGATATACGCCGCCGGGTTGATCCACCCCGGTTAAGTGCGCTTGCGCTTCCGTGAGCCGACGCAGATGCTCAGTCAATGGTTCCTCATAACTCGCGACTTCTTCGCTCACCAGGACGAGATCGACCTTCAGGCCGCGCAGATGCCAGAAAGTATGTGCGGTCAATATCTCTCGCACGACTTCCATGTCGCGGAGATGACCAATCATGACCACGACAATCGGCAGATCACCCGAAATGCCTTGTAGCCAGAGCGCTCGCTGACCCTCAGCGCGGCCAAGACGCCCCGGCGGCGGTCGAAGTTGGGCTTGTGGCAGGATAATCAGGCCGGCCAGTTGTTGAAACGTTTGCACATCAGCACGTCGAATGTGCAGCCGGCGCATCTCAAGCTGGGAATGCGTCCATGCGGTTTCAAAAGCGCGCACACAAGTGTGAAACTCAGAATAGCGCCCCGCCAGTGTCACAACCGCTTCGCGCGAGTCTGCGACCACCGTCACGAGCGCGAACTGGAACCGTTGGTTGGGCAGAATGGTCACGCGCCGACGCAGACTAAATATCGGATCGAGCACGGCACCGATAGTATTTGTTAGGGCGCGCGCGAGCGCTTCCGGATTTTCCGACGTACGACCCCGGCCGAGAAACGTGGCTCGGTCGGTTTCAAATTCCGCCGGTTCGATAGCTGACTCTGGGACCATGAGATGCGCGGCCCATACTGGACGATCGTCAGGAGCACGAAGACGACGGCGGGCGACAAGCGCGTCGCAATTCGGCAGCCACTCAGTTTCGATGAACAGCTTGTTGAAAGCGGGATGCGCTCGATCGGTTCCATGCGGTGCAAGAGCGAGCTCGATGTAACTGGTTATCTCCAGTCGACACCGTTTGCGCGATGTATTCACCAAAGTTACTCGTCGAACTTCCGCGTTGTCTTCGGCAGAGATGACAATATCTGTGATCGTCTCGCACGGCCCACTTCGCCGCCGAAACTGCGCTTTGTCCGGCGTAAAACTCCACGTGTAACGACGCTCCGGAAATCTCACCGGCTGATGTGTGTTGCTCCAGGTCGTTCCACTTTCCAAATCACGGATGTAGCAAAACAGCCCAGATACATCGCAAGTTGGATCGGCGCGCCAGCGTGTTACGTCCAAGTCCAGCCAGCGCAGGTACCCGCCGCCGGAGTTGGTCACCGTAACGGAACAGGTTCCATTGGAAAGGAGATGAATACGCGGCGAACCGATCTCTGGTGTCTGCGCTACAGCGGTCGAGACGGCTGGCGCGATCGTCTGCCGCACGGGCCGTTCTTCATGCGCCTCCCCGGTTGTTGGCAAAATTTGTTCCGGGATATGTTCGTGCAAGAGCGGCTCAGTGGCGCGAATCCGTGGATCGGAATGAAACCGTCTGCGCATCGCGTTGTCATGTAAGGCGTTGCCATACGCCAGCAGCGACATTCCCTGGTGATGAACCATGTAACAGCGGATAATGATGCCCGCCGCGCCGTCGAGTTCCGTGCGTCGCGAATAATCGATCGCTTCGTAGTACCCGTATTCACCGAGCAATGCTGAGTCCTCAAGAACAGCGAGGCGTCGCAGATTCTTCATCGCAGCGGCGGGTTCCACGCCGAGTGCAAGCGAAGCTGCATATGGCGCAACTACCAGGTCCTCTTCCTGCCCACGTTTCAATGCCAGCGCTGGGACGCCGAAAGCTCGATATTGATAAACGTTGTGTCGGTCGAGCGCGCTAAAGGCCGATTCTGAAATGCCCCATGGCACTCGGTTTTGCCGGGCATAACCAATCTGACAGTGCACGGCGTCGTAACAGGCGCGATCCAGCAGCGAATTCTCATGCGTTTGAGTGAACAGCAGCGGCATCAAATATTCGAACATCGTCCCGCTCCAGGACAGAAGCGGCAGTCGCCCGTATGCGGACCCAAAGGGCCGGCTCAAAGCCCACCAATGTTCTACGGGTACTTCTCCGCGCGCAATGGCCAGGAAACTCGTTAGGCGTGCTTCGCTTGCGAGAAGATCATAAAACGACGTGTCCAGACGGCGCTCAGCCACCTGGTAGCCAATGGCAAAAATCCGTCGTTCCTCATCGTAGAGAAATCGAAGCCCCATGCCCTCTTCCAGCTCCCGGCTCTGGGCGATCAATTCGTCCAATTGCGCGAGCTGCTCCGAGGCATTCCGGCGCGAACGGTCGACCTCTGTCTCGAGAAGATCGAGCCACTCGCGGACGTCGGAAGATATTTCCTGGTCCTCCCGTCTCTGATAAAAAGGAAGCAGCGGTAATAACCCAGAGATGCCCTCGATGGCAATGTTGCGTAGTGAGAAGGTGGCAGCTAGCGCTTCTCTGCGAGATTCGTGCGTCGCTTCGCCTAACGACATCAATTGCGCGGGCGGCGACATCAGAATTTCCACGGGCCGAAGATATTTATCGATCACGCCGTTCCATGCCGCGACCTGCTTCGAAATCTGTTGCGTCCAATAAGTGCGCGGATCGGTTTCCTGACCGCGGTAGTGGAGCACAAGATCCTGTGCCAGTTCTCGAGCTGCCCTGATTCGTATGATGATTTCTTCCAAATTCGCCGGCTGGTCCCTGGTAAGGCCCTCCAAGCGAAGCAGCGCCAAAGGGCGTTCCGCTTCTTTCATGCTGGGAGCGATTTGCCGGAGAACACCCAGCGTGTCGGCTATTCC
>DASYSX010000230.1:0-2264 GCA_036002955.1 Candidatus Udaeobacter sp.
GTTCCGCCGGGCTTCAACAAACGGAGTACGGCGCGTGAGATGATCAACTGTTCGGAGGACATTCGGCTAAAATCTTCAGATCGCAGTCGCCATCTCACGTCAATCCGTCGGCGCATCACTCCGGTATTTGTGCATGGCGCATCTAAAAGAACGCGATCGAATGGCGCGATTGACAGAATTTCGTATGGGGGATGATTGCGCGCCCAATCATGCCGGACAGCACGAACGATGGTTGCGCCCAGTCTGCTGACGTTATCCTTCAATACTTGCAGTCGTTCAGGATCGCGGTCGCAGGCAATGATAACCCCCCGGTTTTGCATGAGCTGTGCGAGATGAGCTGTCTTGCCGCCCGGTGCCGCACATGCGTCGAGGATTTTTTCTCCCGGCTTCGGATCGAGAAGCTGACATGCGATTGCTGTGCTCGGGTCCTGAATGTAGCAATGGCCAGAGTCGAGAGCAGTCTTTGGCAAAGTATTGAATTGTAGGAAATCTGGATTGCCACGTAACGGCCGTAACTCTGGGTGGAGCTGCAGAAAGGTTTCCGGATCGGTCTTTATTCGATTAATCCGACCATAAATTGGCGCCGGCCGATTGTTCCATTTGCAGAGCTCTTCGGTGTAACCGGCACCAAAGTGTTGTTGCCAGCGTTCAACGACAAATTGTGGATGAGATGTTCGAACGAACAATGGCTGCGCATCGGCCCGTTCAAGCAGATCACTTCGCTGCCTGGTTGCCGCACGCAAGACGGCGTTGATAATCGGCCGCTGCTTTTTCGGGGCCATGGCAACAGTCGCGTGCACAGCTGCGTGCTCAGGCGTTTTCAGTACGAAAACTTGATACAAGCCGAGTCGCAGGATGTCGCGCACGTTCGCCTCGATGTGTGAAGTCCGCAGACAACCGATCCAAAAATCGAGCAGCGTTAAATTCCGCAAAACGCCGTAGAACAATTCCAAGGTAAACGCCCGATCGGACGGCGTGAGATCCGCGTCGGCAAGAAGCCGTGAGATAATGGAATCCGCGAAGCGTTTTTCTTTTCGCCAAAGCTGCAACGCCGCGAGCGCGGTTTGGCGAGCAGAACGCCGCGCCATATTTCGCTACTGCGACCTCACGCCTGCGCGTCCAATAGAGTAATAATTGAATCCGAATTGCCGCATCGTCTCAGGATCCAGCAGATTTCGTCCGTCGAAGACGATCGGCGTCCGCATTTTGTCTTTCAACACCGCGAGGTCCACGTTCGCAAATTCATTCCAGTCGGTCGCAATGATCAGCGCTTCGGCATCAGTGACCGCTTCCAGAGCGGACGATGCAAATTCCGCATCGGCGATCGCTTTGATGCTGCGCGCCTTCTGCATTGCTTTGGGGTCGTACGCGACCACTTGCGCTCCTTCGCGGAGCAGCTGTTCCACCACCTCGATTGCGACCGATGACCGTAGGTCATCAGTGTCCGGCTTGAACGTCAAGCCCCAGACAGCAATCCGCTTCTCGCGCAGCACCCACAACGTCTCGCGGATGGTCTTCAGGAAACGCGCCTTTTGACCTTCGTTTATCCGTTGCACTTCTTTGAGGAGAGTGAATGGCCTTCCGAGCTGCTCACTTATCGCGATGAACGCCGCAATGTCTTTTGGGAAGCAGGAGCCGCCATACCCGATTCCTGCGTTCAAAAAATCGCGTCCGATACGGTGATCCATCCCGATTCCGTCAGCCACTTTTTCCACATCCGCTCCGCTCGCTTCGCAAATCGCGGAAACCGCGTTGATATATGAAATTTTCAAGGCCAAAAATGAGTTCGCGCAATGTTTAATGAGCTCGGCGCTACTAACATCGGTCACGAGGATCGGCGCCATGAAAGGCTCATACACCTTTTTCATCAAATCGATCGCCTGTTCGCTTTGTGCTCCGATCACAATCCGGTCCGGATGCATGAGATCGGCCACTGCGCAGCCTTCCCGCAAAAACTCCGGGTTACTGACTACATCGAATTTTGCGCCGTGGCGGTTATATCGTTTTATTGATTCCGCTACTTTTTCCCCAGTCTTCACAGGCACCGTGCTCTTGTCCACGATCACACGATAATCGGTCAGCACGCCAGCGATCTCCCTTGCAACTTTCTCCACGAAGCTCAAATCGACATCGCCGTCGGGCAATGGCGGAGTCGGGACTGCGATGAAAATGATTTGTGAGCGCTCGACAGCTTCCTGAATATTGCCGGTGAAATGGAGTCGCTGCGCCGAGACATTGCGGTGAACTATTTCCTCGAGTCCCGG
>DASYSX010000231.1:0-3899 GCA_036002955.1 Candidatus Udaeobacter sp.
CGTCTCTGGTTCTCAAACCGGAATGATCAACCGTTTGATGATTGCGTCGAGATCGGCACGCGTTATCAGAGTCGGCTGCCCGGCTTCCAAGTGGACCGCGCAAAGCTCGATTCGCACCTGCTTGACCTCGCCCGCGATGCGGGCTGCGATTTATGGCGCCCGGCCAAGGTCACGAGTTTTGAACTAAACGGCGATCAGGGACAAAGAGTGAATGCTGTCGTCGATGATGCCCAGCGTGTGGCCAGTTGCCGCTGGATCATCGATGCCACGGGCCGCGCGGCGATGTTCGCACGAAAGCTCGGATATTTCCGACCGAACACAGAACATCCAATCAATGCGGTGTGGGCACGTTTTAGCGGCGTCAAACAATGGGACAGCTACGAATGGCGCGAACGTTTTCCCGATTATGTGAACGGTTGTCGAACTGGTCGGGAGTGGGCTACGAACCACCTTTTCGGACGCGGCTGGTGGGTCTGGATCATTCCGTTGCAGGGCGGCGATGTCAGCGCCGGTATCGTTTACGACAGTCGCATCTTCAAATTTCCAGAGGGACCGACGCTGGGACAACGATTGCACGCGCACATTCTGAACAACCCCGTCGGCCGCGAAATCTTCGGCGCGGCGAAAGTGATCGAAGGCGATGTGCATGCGCTTTCGATGCTGCCGTATCACAGCGAAAAAGTTTGCGATGACGGTTGGGCGATGGTGGGCGATGCCGCGGGATTCATTGATCCGCTTTACAGTCCGGGTCTCGATTTTTGTTCTTATACTTCCTATTACGTGGCGGATTTGCTGGCGCGCAGTCTAAAAGGCGAAGACGTCAGCGAGCGACTACACCATTACAACCAACAATTCCCGATAACTTACCGTTTCTGGTTCGAGAGCTTGTATAAGGACAAATATTATTACATGGGCGACGCGGATTTAACGTCAGCGGCACTGCTTCTCGATGTGAGCAGTTACTACGCCGGCTTGGTTCGACGAGTCTATAGCGATCCGGAATGCGCGTTTCTTAGCCTGCCGTTCAGTGGGAGAGGAGGCAGATTTGCCCGCAACGTGATGAATTTTTACAATCGCAGGTTTGTGGCTCTTGCAAATCGCCGATGGGTGACCGGCTACTATGGAAAAAGAAATGCCGGCTGGCGCGAACTTTACGACGGATTCGTTCCCGACACACGCCTTCGCAAGCAAATTTTACGCGGCCTGCGTCGCTGGTGTAAGTGCGAGCTGATCAATCTCGTTTTGATGCTGCGCAGGCCGAGTGTCGCTGTAGCGGGAGCCCTTGATCCCGCCAATGTTTCCACTGTACCTGCTTCCACTGGCGCAGGCTCTTCCACGCTCTGATAATTTTTTCGCCTTCGCCGTGTCCAGTGGCATCATGGGCTGAGCAGCGTTCCGTACCAGCGCAAAACGATTTCGCCAAAAAACATCCACGCGAGCGCACCGAATGCCAGATAGGGTCCAAAGGGTAGTTTGGCTGACCAAACAGGTTTTCCGACGACAAGCGTCACCAAGCCGATCAGCGAACCGAGAAGTGATCCGGCGAATAAACTGAACAACACCGCACGCCATCCGAGAAACGCGCCGATCGCGGCAAGAAATTTCAGGTCACCGCGCCCCATTGCCTCGCGCGGGATAACGAGCTTGCGCGTAACCCCGGAAATGTGGGTTACATCATCGAGCATGAGCACGTCGCCGTTCGCATTCACGCGATCGTACCGAAAATCGAGAGTCACGTTTCCATATTCGCGATCGTCGATCCGAACTTCATCGCACTGGAGCAGAAGGCGATCTTTTTCACGCGCGAAATATTCGCTCCAAAGACTCTCTTCAGTGCCCACGACGAAATCCGCATCGTCGTCACGTTTTTTCCATGTGAACGGCGTCGGCGCGTCGAACTCGATCCGTTTTCTGCCAAAAGCGATTTTGCCCGCTTCAAGCACGATCCAGAGAATCACGTAGCCGAGAGCGGCAGCGAGCGCCGCGCGAACACCGGCTGCCACTCGCGAATTGGTCTGCATCAAAGCTGGCACAACAACGCTGCAAGCCACGCCCGCGATTGTCCCGCCGATCGTTACGCGATCGGGGATAATGAAATGCTCAAAATCGATAAACGTGCCGACAATCAAGAACGAAACGAAAATCCAGTACGCAATCGCTACCTGCGATGGGAATCTTTGCCAGATCACAAGAAACAGAATTGCTGTAACGAGTTCCACTGCGAAATAGCGGAATGCGATTTTTGCGCCGCAATTTCCGCATCGGCCGCCAAGCGCGAGCCAACTGATCAACGGAAGATTGTGATGCCATGGAATCGGTTGTTTACACTGCGGACAAAACGACCGACGGGGCCGATTGATCGAGAGATCAACCGGCCAGCGGTAGATACAAACGTTCAGAAACGACCCGACCGCCGCGCCGAGCACGAACGCAAACGCGCTGAAGAGAAGATTCTGAGGCGAATGCTGCACGCGATTTTAGTTGGCGATTCGTTTCGCTGCGCGGCGTTCCATCAACCACGCGATCCAGATGCAGCTTTCGTATAGCACACACATCGGCATCGCCATCGCGACCAAAGTCAGAATATCAGGCGTTGGCGTGATGATTGTTGCCAGAATAAAGATGAGGACGACGGCATACGGGCGAGTGCGCGCCATGAACCGGTAAGTGATCAGCCCGAATCGGACTAACGCCAGCACGACGACCGGCAGTTCAAACGCCAGACCGAATCCGATGGTGAATCGCGTCACGAACGAATAATACTGCTGCACCGTCCACGTCGGTGCCCAGCCGAGCGACTGGGTGTCGCGAAAGAAAAAAAGAATCGTTTTCGGCAGCAACCAGTAATAGCAGACCAGCACGCCGATCAGGAACAGCGCGAAACTCACGGCGATCGCTGGAAACATAAAACGTTTCTCTACCACGGTGAGCGCCGGCAAAACAAATTCCGCCAGAAAATACAGCAGCAGCGGAAAGGAAAGAACGATCCCGGCGTAAAACGCCAGATGAAATGAAATCACGATGGAATCTGTGATGCCGAGCGCCTTAAGTGTTCCGACTTGTGACCCCAGATGGTTAAGCGGTGCCTGGATAATCCGCACCAGCGTCCCGCGCAACGCGAAACAAACAATCATCGTGACGCCGAGCGTGAGAGCCATTTTCACAATCGTCCAGCGAAGGTCTTCGAGATGCTCGAGAAACGGCTTGGAGGTTTCGGTCTCCGGTGGATCACGAAATTTAAAAATGTCTCGCAGCGCCATAGAATTGCTTTCGTGCGGATCGCCGGCGACTTCTCATTAACACCTGGCTTCAGCCAGGTGCAGCGAACTCAAAGAATGACAAACCGTTTTAACGGTTTTGGTCTGAGATAGAAGCCGTTGAAACGGCTTGGGGGCCGCTCTCGTTGTCGCACCCGGCTGAAGCCGGGTGTTAACGAAAACAAAAGAATTATAAGTCATGGATGCGGCGCGAGCGATAAAAGGCCGCGAGCGGCGAGCGTGGCACAGATGCCGAGCGTGTTGGCGTCGCGAATTTCATTGTCTGCGATCATGCGGCGAATTTCTTCGCTGTTGAATCCGCGGCAGTCCAGAATGGATTCACCTTCTTCGCGGTCAGGGCCTTCTGCGCAGGGTTGAACCGGACGAGCCAGAAAGAAATAAGCGCGCTCATCTGTGAACCCGGGTGAAGAGAAAAAATAGCCTAACGAAATAAGTTCGCCGTTTTGGCCCAATTCGTATCCGGTTTCCTCGCGAACTTCCCGCAATGCTGTGTCCTTAATTTTATCTTCATCAGCATTGTGATCGTCGATCTGACCTGATGGCATTTCCCAAATCGCCTGCTCGATCGGGATGCGTTCCTGGCGAATAAGAATGATTTTTCCATCGCCCCTCATTGGCGCG
>DASYSX010000232.1:0-5940 GCA_036002955.1 Candidatus Udaeobacter sp.
CTTCTGCGAGTAACTCTCGTTGCTTCTTAAAACGTGATCGAAAAATCCTTCCTTCCAAAGCTGCGTGGTTGCGCGAGACAAACCAGCGGCCTTTGCCAAACGTTGTTTCAACTGACCGACCCACGAGCCCAATGTAAAATCATGGCTTCCGCGCACGAACAGATGAACATGATCAGGCATAATCACATAGCGACCCACCGCGATGTTGAATTCACGCTGGGCACGCTCGGAATAAGCGACAAACGCGGCGTGGACTTCATCGCGCGCGAGATATGGTTCCCGTAAGTGGGTGCAAAAAGTGACAAAATAGAGAGGGCTCGTGTCAAAGAGACGGCCGAGACGTGGAGGGCGGCCGCCAAAATCCTGCTTCACAATGAACCTGTAGCCACGGCCCTGTGGGCCATCTAATCAGAACGACTTAGTCCCGGCGTGCGTTGACCGGCCACAGGCCGGTGGCCACAAATTGCGAATGCCTAGGCTTTAACCCCGGGCTCAGATTCCAGTAGCGGTTGAGCGATTTTTGAGGACGGCGGTTCCTGTTTTCGACCGGCGGCGAATCGTTCGATGATGTAAAACGTTACCGGGATAAGAAAGATTGCGATTCCCGAGGCTGCGATCATTCCGCCGATGACTGTCGAGCCCAGCACACGTCGCGCGACCGCGCCGGAACCGCTGGCGAACCACAGCGGAAGGCATCCAAAGATGAATGCGAACGACGTCATGAGAATAGGTCGCAGGCGAAGGCGCGCGCCTTCGAGCGCCGCGTCGAGCAGCGGTTTGCCTTTTTCGTATTCGTCCTTGGCGAATTCGACAATGAGAATCGCATTTTTCGCAGCCAAGCCGATCAACATGATCAAACCAATTTGCGCGTAGATGTTATTTTGCAGCCCGCGCAGCCAAAGCGTTGCGAATGCGCCAAACACCGCGACAGGCGTGCCAAGCAGAACACTGAACGGTAGCGACCAACTCTCGTACAGCGCAGCGAGGATCAGAAAAACGAAAATGAGTGACATTCCGAACACCATGGTGGGCGAAACTCCCTGCTGTGCTTTTTTTTCCTGAAACGACATGGCGACATAATCGTATCCCATGTCGCTTGGCATGGTCTGCCGAAACGTTTCTTCCAGTGCGTTCATCGCCTGTGTGGAGCTGTAGCCAGGCGCGGCGCTGGCGTTAATTTGAGCGGAGCGATATTCGTTGTACCGAAGCGTGAACTCGGGTCCGGAGATGTTTTGGATCGTTGAAATCGCATCGAGTGGCACGGCATCACTGTTTGCGTTACGCACGAAAAACTGGCCAACATTCTTGGCGTCGGTGCGGTAGTCGCCTTCAGCTTCAATGTACACCTGCCATGTTCGACCAAAGCGATTGAAGTAGTTTACAAAAAAGCCGCCCATGAATGTTTGCAGCGTCTGATAAACCTGCGAGAGATCGATTCCCTGCTTCAGTACTTTGTCCCGATCCACCTGGACGAATACTTGCGGAACGCTGGGCAGAAATGTCGTGATCATGCTCGCGATTTCCGGTCGTTTGCGAGCGGCATCCATAAACGTCTTCACGTTCTGCGCCAGGAACGCGACGTCTTTTCCAGCACGATCCTCCAGAACAAATGTCACTCCACCCGCCGTACCGACGCCAGGAATTGCGGGTGGAGAAAATGCAAAAGCGACGCCTTCGCTGAGACCTCCAAGTTCTTTGGCCAGGTGCGCTTTGATCGCTTCGTATTGCTCTTCCGGCTTTTTGCGCTCGCTCCAGGGCTTGAACGTGACAAAGAAAAAAGCGCTGTAAGTACTCTGCACCAGACTAAGCAAGCTAAAACCAATAACGCTTGTCGTGTACTGCACCCCAGGCGTTTTACTGAGAAGATCTTCAATCTTTCGACAGGCCTGATCGGTGCGCTCGAGCGAAGCGGCGTTAGGCAACTGGAGCGAAATGAATACGTAGCCCTGATCTTCCTCCGGCAGAAAACCACTCGGCAGTTTTGACCCGACCGCGCCGGCAGCGATGGCAAGCACCAGGAGAAAGCCCAGACTCAACACGCTTTTCCTAATCGCGACGCGCGACCAATTCACATAGCCGTGCGTCGCGGCGCCGAACACGCGATTGAATCGATCGTAAAACCAGCCGAGCGGGCCGCGCGTTTTCTTTCGCGGCCGCAGCAACAACGAAGAAAGCGCCGGACTAAGCGACAGCGCATTAAATGCCGAAAAAATTACCGAGATCGCAATCGTCAATGCAAACTGTTGATACAACCGGCCCGTGATTCCCGGCAGGAACGCCGTTGGAATAAACACGGCGGAAAGAACGAGCGCGATGCCGATCACCGGTCCAGAGACCTCTCGCATCGCCTGCAATGTTGCTTCGCGGGGCGCCATTCCTTCTTCGATGTGACGCTCAACAGCTTCGACAACGACAATGGCGTCATCCACGACAAGTCCGACTGCCAGCACCAACCCGAAAAGAGAAAGTGAATTAATCGAGAACCCGAACAATGGGAACAGCACAAATGTTCCGATCAACGACACAGGAACCGCGCATAACGGAATCAGCGTAGCGCGCCAGCCTTGCAGGAAAATAAATACAACGAGGACGACCAGGGCGAGCGCTTCAAATAATGTTTTAACAATGTCGTGCAATCCTTCAGTCACTGAGAGCGTTTGATCGAGCGAAACGGCGTACTCCATGTCCGCTGGAAAGCGCTGCTTTGCTTCCGCCATTAACTTGCGGACACCTTGTGCAGCCTTCAGCGCGTTAGTTCCCGGCAATTGGTAAATGGCAAGAATGGCGGACGGCTGGCCATTAAGCCGTGACCTCAGATTGTAGGTCTGTGCGCCTAAATCGATCCGCGCAATGTCTTTCACCCTTACAAACGAGCCATCGGGATCCGCACGCACCACGATGTTGCCGAATTCTTCCGGCGTTTGTAGCCGGCCCTGTGCGCGAACGGTGTAGGTAAACTTTTGCCCGGAAGGAATTGGCTCGCCCCCGACTTGACCAGCAGGATTC
This sequence comes from Candidatus Udaeobacter sp., assembly GCA_036002955.1. GTDB lineage: Bacteria > Verrucomicrobiota > Verrucomicrobiia > Chthoniobacterales > UBA10450 > Udaeobacter. The sequence continues at coordinate 3,007 of DASYSX010000232.1, forward strand.
ACATTGTTTTGCCTCTGCACAGCAGTGATGATGTCAGGCACCGTGATTCCGAGCTTGGCCAGCTGGTCAGGTTTCACCCATAGCCGCATGGCATACTGGCCAGCGCCAAAAATTTGCACATTCGAAATGCCGTGAATGCGTGTCAGTTGATCGACAAGATTGATGTATCCGTAGTTCGCGAGAAAAATTCCGTCGTATGAGTTGTTAGGCGAATAAAGCGCGACGAGCATCAGCGGCGCCGTTGTCGATTTCTGCACCGTCACGCCAAAGTTGTTCACGTCGGCTGGTAACTGCGATTGAGCTTGCGCCACGCGGAGCTGCGCCAGGACTTGATCGATGTTTGGATCGGTGGCGATGTCGAAATTAACCTGCATCCGCATATCGCCGTTGCTGGCGTTGATCGAATACATGTAGTTCATGTTGTCGACGCCACTCATCTGCTGCTCGATCGGAGCGGCGACCGCTTGCTCGACTGTCAATGCATCGGCTCCCGTGTAATGCGTGCGCACCTGAATTTCCGGCGGCGCGATCTGCGGATATTGCGCGACCGGCAAGGCCAGAATGCAGACGCCACCAATGAGCGTCAGCAGGATCGCGATGACGATCGCGACGATCGGCCGTCTGACGAAAAACTCCGACATTGGATCAGCGGCCCTTTGCCTGATCTGATTTTGAAATCAAAGCATCGCTCGGCGGAGTCCACTCTTTCACTTTGACCGGCGAGCCTTCACGAACCTTTTGTGCACCCTGAACAATCACTCTGTCGCCGGGTTTAAGTCCGTCGTTCACTTCCCACATCGCGCCGATGCGTTCACCCATTTTTACCGGACGAATGCTTGCTTTGTTGTTTTTGTCGACAACTGCGACCTGGTAGCCGCCCTGCAATTCGTTTACCGCTTCCTGTGGGATCACCATCGCGCCTTTTTTCATGTCGGCGACGAAACGCACTTTTCCGAATTGTCCCGGCCGCAAAACGTTTCCCGGATTCGGAAACGTCACATAGTAACGGATCGATCCGGTCTTCGGATCCAGGCTGCGATCGAGCGCGTAAAAGTTACCTTTATGCGGATAAATCTCGCCGTTGCCGAGGATCAACTGGAACTCGAGGGTTTTCACGTATGCGTTGCGCTCAGTTGCGTCTGGATGGCGTGAAACAAAATCCGTGAACGGGCCTTCGCCGGCAGTGACGACAGCTTTAATCGGGTCAATCTGTGAAACTGTCGTGAGTAGTCCTGTACTTGGCCCGACCAGATCGCCTACTTGCTTGTTCGCAAATCCAGCGAGCCCGTCGATTGGCGCCGTGACCTTGGTATAACCGAGATTCAACTCCGCCGTTTCCACCGCCGCCTGGTCGGCTTCGACATTCGCTCTGCTCGAGCCCGCGGCCGCGATGGCAGTGTCGCGTTCCTGATCGCTGATCACTTTCTTTTTAAACAAATCATGCGCGCGTTTTTCGTCCGCGTCTGCTTTCACCTGGTTGGCTTTATCTTTTGCCAGTGTTCCTTTGGCCTGCGCTAATGCCGCTTCGAATGGCCGGGGATCGATTCGAAAAAGGAGGTCGCCCTTTTTCACAACGCTGCCTTCTGTGTAATCGCGGGAAATAATGTTGCCCTGCACCTGCGCGTTGATGTTGGCGTTGATGAAACCATCCAGGGTCGCAACGCGTTCGAGGACGCGTGGCACATCATGCGGCGTCACCGTTGTCACAAGAACTTCAGGCGGAGCGGCAGCAGTCTGCGCCGGTTTACGCGAGCAACCGACAAACAACGAGCCACAAATCAGCACGGCGCTCACGAGAACAATTCGCCTCATACTTTTCTTATCGCTGCTCACGTTTAGATGTCGAGCGGGAACATGACGTTACGCCATCTGTCTTTCGGGGATCGTCGATCTGACTTGCTTCGTGCGGAGATGGCAAGGGGTCGAAGAACGGACGCGGCGGCGCCAAAGTTGGCATGTTTCCTCAGGCGCTTATCGCTTGACGTCGTCGGCATCGCCCGCCGCGACAAAGGGCGAGGCGACACCTGCCGGAGAAGAATTTTCGAAAAACGAAAGGCTGACATTGCTGCGGCTTTTGAAAAAATTTGGCAAACACGCGACCGAAACGTGTAAGTAAACTCATTCGTTGCGGGCCACAGTTTGAAACGCGCGTAACTGAAACGACATCGGTCTGTCGCAGACTTAGGGCGATTTCATAAATGTTGTAGCCACCGGCCTGTGGCCGGTCCATTCTGCCGCTCCTTTTCACACTAGGGAAGACGGCCCATAGGGCCGTGGCTACAGCGACATCGTTCCAGTCGCGGACTAACGAGTGTTAGCGCGGAGCCCTCAGCGTTCCGGAACGCCGTGTTGTTCTTCAAAGCACGATTCGAAGCTCCTCAGATCTACCGGAACCCGTGGCTGCGCGCCTTCCGGGGCCGCACGAAGATATTGCACAGGCCATGCAATTGGTTGCTGCAGTTCACGAGCTGCTCGCAACGGCCAGTATGGATCACGCAAAAACTCGCGGGCCATAATGACTGCATCCGCCTGTCCCGTCCGAACGATGTGCTCCGCCTGAACGGGATCGGTGATCATTCCGACAGCGCCAGTCATGATTCCGGCTTCGCGACGGATTCGCTCTGCAAAGCCTACCTGGTATCCCGGGCCGACCGGAATTTTCGCGTGGGGAACGTTACCACCTGAAGAACAATCGATGAGATCAACTCCCACTGGCTTTAACTGCATTGCTAGTTTGATCGACTCATCAATGTTCCACCCGCCGTCGATCCAATCCGTCGCAGAGATGCGCGTGAATAAAGGTAATTCCTTCGGCCACTCGGAACGAACTGCCGCAACAATTTCGCGGCACAATCGAGTTCGATTTTCGAATGAACCCCCGTAATCGTCCTCACGTCTATTACTAAGAGGCGACAGAAACTCATGAATCAGATA